>DAOTUX010000197.1:0-13753 GCA_034436475.1 Chloroflexota bacterium
TCCGGGTCGTATGACGTGGTCATCACCGCCACCACGAGCACGGGCACGATGCGCGTCGAGCGCACCGTGTACGTCGGCGCATACCGCATCAGCGTGTCGGACCCCACCCCCGGTCGGGGCCAGCGGCTGCGCATTCGGGTCGACGCCACCGAGCGGCAGCGAGGCGTGCCGACTGTCGTGGTGACCCAGCCCGGTGGCGAGCGGCGCTTCAGGGCCAGGCGGGGCCGGCACGGCGAGTACGTGGTCACCGTGCGTCTCCGGGAGGGTGGGGAGGCAGGGACCCTGCGGATCACGGTGGTCGGCCGAGACGACCGAGGGAACCGCGAGACGCAGGCACGGGAGCTGCCGCTGCACTGACCCGCGCTCGTGCGCGGGCAGGTCGATCCGACGGGGATGCTCGATACTCCGGTCATCGTGTCAGCCGGACGGGGCCACGTGGGCTCGCTCGTCATGTCGTATCTCGGCCACTCCACGGTGGTCCTGGAGATGGACGGCGTGCGCGTGCTCACGGACCCCATCCTGCGACGCCGCGTGGGGCCGCTCGTTCGGTCGGCACCGCCCATCCATGTCGATGCGTGGTCGGAGATCGACGTGGTGGTCCTCTCGCACTCCCACTGGGACCACCTCGACCTGGGCTCACTGCGGCTCCTGGGCACGCATGTGCCGCTCGTCGTGCCCATGGGCATGGGGCGGCGCCTCCGTGCTCGCGGGTTCCGACAGGTCCATGAGGTGACCCCAGGCGACGTGGTCGAGCTGGCGGGCCTTGCCATCGAGACGACCCCCGCGCTCCATCGCGGCTTCGGGCCGCCCATCGGGTCCACGGACCTTGCCGTGGGCTTCCTCATCGCCGGGTCCCGGACCGTGTACTTCGCCGGGGACACGGCGCTGTTCGCGGGCATGAGCGAACTCGACGTGGGCCTCGACCTCGCCCTCATCCCCGTGTGGGGATGGGGCCCGCGCGCGCGGCCCAGCGACCACCTCGACCCCATGGGGGCCGCTCGCGCGGTCGAGCTCATCCGCCCGCAGGTCGCGGTGCCCATCCACTGGGGCACGCTCCATCCCATCGGCATGCACTGGCTGCGACCGGGCACGCGTATCGAGCCGCCGGAGGCGTTCGCGCGTCACGCCTCGCGTCTGGCGCCCGACACCGAGGTCCACGTGGTGCCCATCGGGGGAACCCTCACCATCGATGGCTCGACGCGGGAAGTGCACCCGCACCGTGGCCCTGACCCGGGGACGCGGGTCACCGACGGTGCCGTCAGACCGAACGGGCGAACGCCGCGACACGGTCGAGCACGTCCTCCAGGACCGGCTTGAGCGTGTGACCGAGGCGTGGGTAGACCACCAGCTCCCCATGCGGCAGCCGGTCGGCCACGGCTCGCCGGAGCAGGTCGACGCGCGCGAACGGGTCTGCGTCCCCGGAGCACAGGAGCACGGGCACGAGGATGTCGGGCCAGTGCTCGGTCCGCGGCCCCCACTCGGCCGCACCCGGTCGGTGGAGCGGGTACGACAGGAGCACCAGCCCACGGACCGCGCTCGAGTCGTGCGCGGCCACGAGACTCCCGACCCGGCCGCCGTACGAGTGGCCGCCGATGACCGCCGGGCGGGCACTCGGGCCCACCAGGTCGGCGGCCATGCGGTACGCATCGATGGCCGCCTCCGCCCTTCGGACGGGCAGGTCGATGGCCATCGCCTGCACGCCGCGCTCCGCGAGGCCATCGACGTGCGGTCGCATCGAGGCCGCGCTGCCGGACGCCCCATGTGCCAGGACCACACGCATGGCCGCAAGGGTACTGGTGGATGCCGACGATGGTCGCGGTCGACCGCGACCCTGTGGGGTCGTACCCTGTGGCGGTGGTACGGCGACGCGGCACGCTGCTGCTGAGTGCCTTCCTCGCGGCTGTCGTGGCGAGCGGAGGCGGCAATGTGTCCGCCCCATGGCTCCCGCAGCCGCGATCGGTCGAGGCCCGCCCCGACACGGTGGGCCACGTGCTGCGTCTCGGCAACGGCGCGGCGTGGCTGCGGCGCATGGAGTGACGATCGAGCTGTCACGATGCCGCCCCAGCATCGGCGCATGGAAGCGATCCGACCCACCCCCCTTCGAGCCGTCGAGCGCCCTGCCTCACCGATCGTGGTCAGTGGTGACCGTCTCATCATCGACGACCTGGTCGTCGTGGACCCACCCATCGCCGCCTTCTTCGCGGAGCGGCCACCCGATGACCGGGTCGCGACCCTCGTGCGTGCCCTGCGCATCGGTGTCACCGCGCTCCAGGACGCCGGCGTCTCCATGGACGTGGACGTCGTCCGGCGGGAGTTCGAGGGCCTGATGCGCCGCGCAGAGGCCGCGAACGAGCGGGCCGCCACCGCCCTGGATGACGTCCTCCGGCAGAACTTCGCGGACGGCGACGGGCGGCTGCCCCGGACCCTCGAGCGCTTTCTGGGAGACCGCGGGCAGCTGCGCGCGTTCGTGAGCGAGCTGTTCGACGAGGGCAAGCGGGACTCGGCGCTCGGTCGCATGCGCACGATGCTCGGGAGCTACTTCGACGGCGATGCGTCCCGCCTTGCGCAGCTCCTGGACCCCACACGCCTGGGATCCCCGCTCCACCAGTTCCGCACGGAGGTCACCGCCGGCTTCGAGCGGCTCAACGAGCGTCTGACGGCCATCGAGGCGGCGGGGGCCGCGCGCGCATCGGAACGGGCACGGTCGGCTGGCAAGGGCGCCGACTTCGAGGTCCTCGTGGGCGACCTGCTGGGCGAGCTCTCTCGGGGTACCGGGGACGCGCTTGACCGGACGGGGGACGAGACGGGTGACGTCATCCGGTCCAAGCAGGGCGACCTGGTGCTGACCATCGACCCGGCGCTCACGCGCGGATCGGATGTGCGCATCGTGGTCGAGTGCAAGGACCGCGCCATCTCGGGCAAGGCCATGCGCGAGGAGCTCGCCGGTGCCAAGCGAAACCGGGCGGCGCAGGTCGGACTGGTCGTGTTCACCCCCAGCCACGCCCCCGCGGGCATCGCACCCTTCGATGTGCGCCTGGGTGACGTGTACTGCGTCCTTGACCCGGAGGCGCCCGACCGCGCCACCCTGGACGCGGCGGTCCGGCTCTCACGACTGCTCGCCCTCGCGACGCTCGACCAGCGAGACGTCGAGGTTGACGGCGCCGTCATCGCGAGTGCCATGACCGCGATCCGCGGACAACTCGACTGCATCCGTGCGCTCAAGATGCAACTGACGTCGATCGGGACCGCTGCGCGGGAGGCCAACGGCGGTCTCGACAGGCTCCGCGAGGGCATCCTCACGAGCGTGACCGATGTGGAACGGGCCCTCAGCCCGGCTCGCTGACCCGGCTCGGGCGGGACGCGTCCCGGAAGCGCGACACGATCGCGACGCATCGCTCGTAGACGGCCAGCCGCCAGGCCAGCACCGTCAGGGCCGCCCATGCGATTGCGACGAGCGCCGCCAGGGCGACCACGCCGAAGGGAAGGTAGGCCAACTCGAAGAACTCCCGCGCGGGTCCCACGATGAAGCACAGGTCGTACGCGGCGAGCATGAGCAGCGCGAGCACGGTCGGTCGGAGGTCCCCACGTGGCCGGTCCACCGGATGGGCCTCCGTGAGCGAGACGGCCGCGGGCGGGTGGAGCAGCGGCAACAGCAGCAGGCCACACAGCACCGCGAAGGTGGTGAACGTGGTGCGTGCCTCGGGCAGGCTCATGGTGGTGCTGGCCCACCAGTACAGCGGCAGACCCAGCGCGGCGAGCACCACGGCCGGTGGCACGACCAGCGCCAGGATCCGGCGCATGGTGTCGAAGCCCGTCCGGGACGGCCGTGCCCAGTATGCGAGCGCCAGTGCCGGGATCCCCACCGTCAGCAGGGCCACGACCGTGTTGTGCTTGGGGTCGACGGGCATCGCGAGGCCCGCGACCGCCGTCACCAGGATCGCGAGCGCCATGTACATCACCCGTGTCAGGAACAGGGCCATGCTGTCAGTCATGCCGGCCACGATGCGCTGCCCCTCGAGGACGGCCTCGGGCAGCGCCGAGAACGAGTCGTCGAGCAGCACGATGTCCGCGACCGCGCGGGTCGCCTGGCTGCCGCTCTGCATCGCGATGCCCAAGTGCGCCTGCTTGAGGGACAGGATGTCGTTGACGCCGTCACCCACCATGGCCACCCACTGGCCCTCGCGACGGAGCGCGGCCACCAGGCGCGCCTTGAGCGAGGGCGGCACCCGCCCGAACACCGACCCGTGACGCACCGCTGCCTGGAGCCCGGCGTCATCGAGGCGCTCGAGGTCGAGCCCCGATGTCGCGGTCCCATCGAGCGTGAGGCCGACCTGGCGGGCAAGCGCCGCGACGGTGACCGGGTTGTCCCCGGAGATGAGCTTGAGGGTCACACCCGCCTCGGTGAAGCGCGACAGGGTCGGCCTGGCATCGGGACGGATCCGCTCCCGGAGCACCAGCACGCCCAAGGGCCTGAGGTCGCCCGGGAGCGCGGGCTTGGTGCCCGCTGGCGCGTCGGGGGGCAGGAGCGCTGGCGGGTGACCCTCGAGGCGCGCGAACAGCACGACCCGGAGACCCTCGGTGGCCTTGGCGTGCACCAGTCGATCGAGCGATGCGTGGTCAGCAGCCGCCAGATGTGGTCGGATGACCTCGGGTGCGCCCAGGACCAGCAGCGCCCGGCCGTCCTCGGCGTTCACGGCGAGCGCGCTCCACCGGAGCTCCGAGCTGAACTCGACCTCCTCAGTCACCTCCAGCCGGGCGCCATCGGGGAAATGCTCGGCGATGGCCTCCGAGGTCCGATTGTGGAGCCCGACCGACGCGCTGAACGCGCCGGCCCAACGGGCCAGCGCCGCCGCATCGCCGATGGGGTGCACCTCGGCCACCTCGATCTCAGGCGTCGTGAGGGTGCCGGTCTTGTCCAGGCACAGCACTGACACACGGCTCATGGACTCCACGGCGTTGGAGCGCTGGATGAGTGCCTTCTGGCCGGCGAGCCGCACGATGGCGAGCGCGTACGTCACCGTGACCATCACCACGAGCCCCTGGGGGATGAGCGCCACCAGGACCGCCGCCGCGCGCGCGGTCTCGACCGCGGGCAGCCGACCGTACTCCTGGTAGAGGCTGAACAGGACGGGCACCGCCGCGAGGAGCACCAGGAGCGACATGCCGCGCAGGATCCGCCCCACGTCCTGCTGGAGTGGCGTGCGCTCGGCACGGAAGGCGCGTGCGCCAGCCGTCAGCTGGTTCGCGAAGCTCTCGGCCCCCACCCGAGTCGCCACGTAGCGTGCCTCGCCATCGACACAGAAGCTCCCCGACAGGACCTCGCTGCCGGCCGCCTTGGGGATGCGGTCCGACTCCCCCGTGAGCAGGGACTCATCCGCCTGGAAGGAGCCGGATGTGACCCTGCCGTCCAGCAGCAGCTGATCGCCGCGACGGACGACCAGGAGGTCACCCAGGACCACCTGGAGCGCATCCACCGCGTGCTCCACCCCGGCTCGGATGACGCTCGCCGTGGGTCGTGTGAGCACCGACAGTCGATCGAGGCTGCGCTTGGCGCGCACCTCCTGGAACAGGCCCACCACCACGTTGACGACGACCAGCACGATGGTCACCGCGGCATCGCCGTACAACTGCAGGTAGGCCAGGACCAGACAGATGGCGCTCAGCAGGATGTTGACGGGTTGGAGCAGGTTGTCCCGGAGGATGTCCGGGTACGTGCGACCGCTGGTGATGCGCGCGTCGTTGCCCAGCCCCCGAGCATGCCGGGCGGCCGCCTCCTCCTCGGAGAGCCCGCTGTCCGGGGTGGGCGGGAGGTCTGGCGGGAGCTCCGGCACGCCGTGCCCACGCTCGCCTGCCTCGGCCGGTGGGGTCACGGTCGCCGCCGAGGCGGTGAGGTCGGTCACGCGGGCATGCTGCCACACGCGCGGAGTCGGGGCGCGCCGATCCCGACCGGCTCAGAGTGCCGCGGCGATGACGTCGCTCGGGACCTGCTCGGTCTCGACCGGCACGATGAGCACGGGCACGCCTGCGGTGCGCACCAACTCGTCCGAGACGGACCCCAGGATCATCCGGCCCGCCCCGCGGCGGCGATGCGAGCCCACCACGATCATCTCCGCGCCCTCGGAGGCAGCCGCCTCCGTGATTCCCTCGACGGGGGCACCCTGCCACAGCAGGAACTCTGCCTCCACACCCGCCGAGCGGGCTGCCCGGACCATCTCCAACAGGACCGGCTCACGCTCCGCGCGCGCCTGGTCCACCCGCTCGTGACGACCTCGGCCGGAGAGCCGGCCAAGGTCGAGCACGTTCACCAGGAGTAGACGAGCGGACAGCCGCCGTGCGAGGTCGATGCCCACCTCCACGGCGCGCGCCGAGACGCGCGTCAGGTCAGTGGCGACCACGACGGTGCTCATCGTCATTCCTGGACGATGAGCGCCGTGACCATCCCGAACATCCCCCGGGGACCCTCGGCGTGGGGAAGGATGTGGCAGTGGAACGCCCAGGCGCCGGGGTTGTCACAGGTGATGACCACGTCGAAGCGCTCACCCGGGTTCACACCAAGCGTGTCGCACGTGAACTCCGCGGCCCCCAACGGGTAGCCGTCCCGCGCCACGACCCGCATGGGCATCCCGTGGAGGTGCCACGGATGCATCATCACGCCCTCGTTCATGAAGCGGACGACGATGACCTCGCCCTTCTTGGCGACGATGGGCTTGGTGGCCGGGAACTGGCGGCCGTTGATGGTGAAGCCACCGTAGGCGTCGTTGCTGATCCAGACGATGTCCTGGGTCGCGCCGTACTTGCGGTCATAGCGCTCGGCGGGGTCCTGCGGGTCGATGAGCAGGGCGCCCAGGAGGCCCCGACCCACCTGGTCGGTGGCGTTGTGGTGCGAGTGATACATGTGCGAGCCGGCCGGGCCCACGCGGAACTCGTAGGTGAACGTCTCACCGGGCATGATGGGCGGCTGGGTCAGGAACGGCACGCCGTCCATCGCGTTGGGCATGGTCTGGCCGTGGAAGTGGACGCTGGTGGACTCGGGCAGGTTGTTCTGGAAGCTCGCGCGCATCAGGTCGCCCTGGACGAGGCGCAGGACGGGCCCGGGCCATGTGCCGTTGTAGCCGAGGGCGTCGATGGGGTCGCTCGTGGCCGTGACGCGGTGGACGATGGGGTCGATGGTCAGACGGTAGGTCTTCGCGTCGCCGTCGATGACCGGGTCGATGGGGCGGTTGCCGTAGCCCGGCACCTGGGACCACTCGCCGGCCAGGAACCGGTCAACGACCGCCTTGGCCTCGTCGTCATGGTTCGGCATCTGCGAGGGCGCGGCGCTCGGGTGCGCCGATCCGGGTGCGCTGGTCTCGGGTGCGCTCGTGGCCGGTGGACTGGTGGGCGCCTGGGTGGGGGCAGGCGTCGGCGACGCGCCACCGAGGTCCGCGCCGGGCGTCCGAGGGTCGGGCGTCCAAGCCGGCCGCGGCGCGGCGCAGGCGGCCGCGACCGTGCCAGCCACCACGCCGGTGGCGGCCCAGGCAGCGCCCTTGATGATCGTCCTCCGTGCCACGAGCGGAGAGGGGTCGGTCGGCCCCGCAGGTGTAGGTCTCATCCGGGCATGGTGTCCATGGCTGTCAAGGGTCGCCACGGCCGAACGGCCCCACGTCCACGGTCCATCGGTCACAGCACCGGTCACCGCACCGCCACGCGGCCGCGGCCCATGACGGCTACGCTGGGCACCGATGGACACAGAGGCACTCATCGTCGAGGACGAGCACCTCGACCCACTCCCCCCCGAGACGTTGGAGGCGCTCGATGCGGCCACCGCCGCGATCGCGGGCGCGGTCTCGCTCGACGAGGTGCTCCAGGTCATCACCGACCGGATCCGCTCGCTCGTGAGCGCGCGGTACGCCGCCCTCAGCATCATGCGGCCCGACATGCGTGTCGCGCGCTTCATCACCAGCGGCATCGACGAGGAGACCCGGCGCATGATCGGGGACCCGCCCCAGGGCCACGGCCTCCTGGGCGTGCTCGTCCGTGATCGCCGGAGCATCCGGCTCGACGACGTGCTGGCCGATCCGCGGAGCTACGGCTACCCGCCGCACCACCCGGTCATGCACTCCCTCCTAGGGGTGCCGGTGATCCTCGCGGACCAGCCCGTGGGCAATCTCTACCTCACCGAGAAGATCGGGGCCCCTCGGTTCTCGCTCGCCGACCAGCGCCTGGTGGAAACCTTCGCCCGTCAGGCGGCGATGGCCATCCACACGGCCCGGCTCCAGGACGACCTGGAGCGACTCGCGGTGCTCCAGGAGCGGGAGCGGATCGGTCAGGACCTCCACGACGGCATCATCCAGGCGCTGTACGGGGTGGGGCTCTTCCTGGAGGACGTCCCGGACCTCATGGACACCGACCGGGATGAGGCGGAGGCCCGGGTCGACCGCGCCATCGATGCCATCCACGGCAGCATCCGTGACATCCGGGCGTTCATCTTCGGGCTGCGCGGCGACACCACGGGCGAGGCGAGCCTCGCGGATGGGTTGCGGCGCCTGGGCGCGGAACTGGCCCGTGGGTCATCCGCGCAGGTGACCGTGGAGGCACCGCTGGACCCGGCCATGGACGCCGCGGATGTGGCGCAGGTCCTGCGGTTCACTCGCGAGGCCCTCAGCAACGTGGCCCGTCATGCGTCCGCCGCGCGCGTGCTGGTCACCCTCGATGCCCGGGGCGACGGCGCGGAGTTGCGGATCACCGATGACGGTCGCGGCTTCGACGTGTCGGCGGCGCCTCCCCCAGGGCACCACGGTCTCGGCAACATGCGCGCACGCGCTGTCGAGCTGGGTGCCACACTGGATGTGGACAGCCGGCCCGGTCACGGCACCACGGTGCGCCTGTGGGTGCCCATCCGGGCCTCGGGACGAGCGAGGTGAGCGATTGATGACCGCCCAGGACGGTGCGACGGACGGCAGCCTGGACGAGGCGCCCGGTACCGACCCCATGACCCATCATCGGAGCGGGTCGCTCACGGTGCTCGTGGTCGACGATCACGAGGTGGTGCGTGAGGGTCTGGTCTCGGCGCTCGACCGACGGGACGGCTTCCAGGTCGTCGCCCAGGCGGGGACGGTCGCTGAGGCGATCACGGCCGCCAACCGCTTCGTGCCCGACCTGGTGGTCATGGACGTGCGCCTGCCCGACGGCTCGGGCATCGAGGCGTGCCGTGAGATCCGGAGCGAGCATCCCGACACCCACGTCGTGATGCTCACGAGCTACCCCGACGAGGAGGCGGTGCTGTCGGCCATCGTCGCGGGCGCGAGCGGCTACATGCTCAAGGAGACCCGGATGCGCGACCTCGTGCGGGCGCTCGAGACGGTGGGCTCGGGTAGCTCGCTGCTCGACCCAGCGGTGACCGGCAAGGTCCTGGAGCGAGTCCGGCGCATGGCGCACGACGACCAGGACAGCGAGCTCGCCCGCCTCACGGTCCAGGAGCGGCGCATCCTCCTGCTCGTGGCCGAGGGCAAGACCAACCGTCAGATCGCGGCTGAGGTGTTCCTGTCGGACAAGACCGTCAAGAACTACGTGAGCTCGATCCTGTCCAAGCTGGACCTCCAACGACGCGCCCAGGCCGCTGCATTCGTGGCCCGCCGTCGCAACCTGGGCGGCTGACGCTCAGCGCCCGCCGGCGGTGCTCCGCGCCGGCGGGCTCCCGAACGCACCCAGGATCTCCGCCCATCGGTCGTACAGCAGGTGGTGGGCCTCCCCGGGGAAGAAGCTCGCCTCCACGCGAGGCAGGGTCCGTGCGAGATAGAGGCCCATGGCCACCGGCACCGAGGTGTCGGCCTCCCCGTGCCACATCCGGACCGGCACCTGGACGCCCGCGATGGGAAAGCCCCAGGGTCGGGCCATCACGAGGGCCTCGTCGTACAGGCCACGACCCCCCTGGCGGTAGAGCTCATCGGCGTTGGCGATCATCACGCGTCGCAGGTGGGGATCCTCCAGGACCTGACGGTCGGCCTCGATCATGCCCTCGATGGCCTTGTCCAAGTGCCGCTCGGGGTCGGCGCGCTGGGCGCGCGACCAGCGCCACATGGCCAGCCTGATCATCCACGGCGCGGAATCGGACACTCGGGTCGCCATCCGATGGTGACGCAACAGGTAGTCAGCCCCCCGCACCAGGGGCGCGGCGGCGCTGACGAGGCCGATGTGCGTCACGCGATCCGGCATCGACCAGCCGCAGGCGAGCGAGTACGGCCCACCGCCGGACCAACCAAGGACGCTGAACTGCCCGATGCCCAGATGGTCGACGAGCTGCTCCACATCCTTCGGCCAGTCGAGCAGGCGTCGCCCTGGTCGACCGGTGGACAGCCCGATCCCCGGACGATCGACGGCGATGAGACGCAGTCCGAGGGCCGCGACGATGGAGTCGTCAGGGTGCCGCACCACGCGGGAGCTGCCGAACCCGTGGTGGTACAGGATCACCGGTGCCTCCGGGTCACCGATGTCATCAAAGCCCAGGGTTCGGCCGTCGGCGAGCACGATGGTCCGGCATCGCCCGTCGACCTGGGCCGGGACCGGGGTCTGGACGCGGTGGGGCGCGTCGCCCGCGAAGGCCGTCTGCTGCGCGGCCGAGCGTCGCATCAGTCGGGCCAGGGTGCCCTCCCGGGCACGTGACGAGACTGGCCGACGGAGGCCGCGCGAGCGTGTGGTGGGCCTACGCATCCCCGCCCGCTCAGGCGCGTGCCGTGGCCGGGCCCTCGGCCGCGTGCGGCACGATCGGCCGGGCGGCGTGGCGAGCAGGATCGCGGAGGAAGGCGCCTGTCATCCAGCCGTCGCGCGGCGCATGAGCTGGATCGCGGACAACTGGTCGGCGAACCCGACACGGACCGCGTCCACCTCCGAGGCAGTGAACCCGAGCTCCTTGCCGATCTCGTTGAGCTCCGCCGACTCCTCGGCGGTGATGCTGTCGTCGGCCGCGGTGACCGCGAACGCGACACGCAGGAGCCGCTCGCGATCCTCGAGCGTCGCGCTCGTCGCGAACTCGCGGGTGACCAGGTAGTCCTCCGTCGCTCCCTGGAGCTCCGCCTGGGCGCGCGCGATCTCGACCACAAGGACCGCCTGGGCCTCCGGCAGCCCCCCGACCTCCATCACGGTCCGTTCGATGACCGCGACCTCCTCGGGGCTGACGGACAGGTCAGCGTGAGCCGCACGACCCAGGACGTACGCGAAGCCGCCGATGAACCGCCGCTGCTCCACGGGGAGCTGCTGGAGTTGCGCCGCGATGCGACGGATGGTCTCGGTGTCCGATCGGTCCGGGGCGACGGGCCGGGGCACGAGCTCAGGCTCGGGCGCGGACTCAGGCTCGGCCTGCGGTCCGGAGAACAGGCGGCGGAACACCATGGCACCTCCATTGCGTCGCCGAGCGTCATGCGCTGACGTCGTGCTGGGCGACCGTTCGACGGCACATGATAAGCCGCGACCACCGTGGTGGCCGTGGCGGGAGACTGGTCCACCGCGACGCCGCTGGGTGCGTGACCCAGCGTCACACAGAGGGACTGCCGTGCACGAGTGGGTCGTCTTCGCCCACATCCTGGGCGCGATGCTGTTCATGCTGACGCACGGGGCGTCAGCGGCGGTCGTGTTCCGGCTGCGTCGGGAGCGCGATCCCGACGCCATCCGGGCGCTGCTGCGACTGTCGCACGCGACCACGCCCGCGGCGTATGTCATGCTCCTGCTGCTCGTGGGCGCCGGGCTCCTCGCGGCCATGACCGGGCGCTGGCTGAGCGCGGGTGGCTGGTGGCTGTGGGTATCGATCGCGCTGCTCGTCGCCATCACGGTCGCGATGTACGCCTTCCTCGCCCGTCCCTTCTACGAGTTGCGCGCCAGGCTGGGTGATGACACGGCGCCGGTCAATCCGGACGAGCTGGAGCGCGCGCTGCGTGCCCCGGGGCCCATGGTCGGCACTGGCATCGGCCTTGTGGGCACGATCGTCATCCTGTGGCTGATGGTCCTGAAGCCGTTCTGAGGGCCCGAGCCGGCCATTGCGCACCGCAGGAGTCGCGGGTTCGACCTACGGCTCTGGGGGCAGCTCCCGGATGAAACGCGCCAGCACCCGTGCCAAGCGCGGGCCCGCCTCGTTCGCGGCGGCGAGGACCTCATCATGGGTCAGGGGCGTCGCCGAGATGCCCGCCCCCTTGTTGGTGACCAGCGACACCGCCACCACGCGCATCCCCACATAGCGAGCGCCGATGGCCTCCATGACCGTGGACATGCCCACCGCATGGGCGCCCAGGACGCCCAGCATCCGGACCTCGGCGGGAGTCTCATAGGTCGGGCCCAGGAGCCCCGCGTAGACACCCTCGGCGAGCGGCACGCCCTCCGCGTCGGCCGCCCGGCGCATCGATGCCCGGAGCCCGGGGTCATAGACCGCCGTCAGGTCCAGGAACCGGGGTCCCAGCGTGTCGTCATTGGGCCCGCTCAGGGGCGAGCGCCCCGTCAGGTTGATGTGGTCGGTCAGGAGCATCAACGTGCCAGCGTCGAAGCTCGGCTCGACGCCCCCGGACGCGTTGGTGAGCACGAGGGTGTGGGCACCCAGACGACCCATGAGCAGGGCGGGCTCGATGACCTGAAGCGCGTCCAGGCCCTCGTACATGTGGAGCCTGCCCTGGAGGCACGCGACCGGGACGCCCTCCAGATGGCCCAGCAGCAACCGGCCAGCGTGGCCCGGAGCCGACGCGGCAGGCCAACCGGGCAGCGCCGAGAACGGGATCGCAGTCGGGTCCGTGACGAGGTCCGCGAGGCCACCGAGACCCGATCCGAGCACAAGCGCGACCCGGGGCACGAGGTCGGTCCGCGCGCGCACGGTCGTCTCGAGCGCGTCGAGTCGTGGGCGCAGCAGGTGCGGGCCGCGTGGTGCTGGGTCGGTCATGGCTCGCACCTCCGGACACACAAGAACACCCGGAGAGACCCTTCCGACCTCACCGGCCGCCTTGATGTGATCTCGGCTGCGATGCGATCCTCACTGGCCCCTCCGGGCAACACAGATGATGGGCCCTGGCGGCTGCCCGGGCAATGGGCCTTATCCACAAACGGCGGGCGCGGGCGCCCGATTGGTCCACCGGTTCGACACGATCGTGGACATCATGTGGACGCGCGATCGGCCGGTGTGCGGGCCGAGACCTCGACCCAGGACGCTGTCGCGACCTGCGCCTGGCTCAGCCGGCGCGTCGCGCGGCCTTGACCACCATGGTGTGCGCGTATCGGTCGTGATACCCCTGCTTGGTGGGGCTCTGGGCGATGCTCACGAGCAGCGCGATGAGCCACACGAAGCCGACGAGACTCAGCAGGGATCCGAGGCCACTCGAGAAGTAGGAGGCCGCGGTCGCGAGGAGGCTCGGCAGGCCGATGACCGCCCAGCGCACCAGTGCCTGGTTCTGGCTGATGGTGCTGCCGTCGACCTCCGACCCGATCTGGAGACCCAGCAGCTGCATCCCGACGGTCTTGCGCCGGCTGCTCCACGACCAGACCCAGTACCCGATGCTGATGATGAGGCCCACGACGGTGATCACGATGCTCGCGCCGTCCGAGACCCCCATGAAGCCGACGACGATGGCGAACACGACGAGGTTGACGATCGCCAGCAGGATCACATCGATGATGTACGCGATCGTGCGGTTCGGGACGTCTGCGTAGACAAAGCCCGCAGGCCCCGCCACCGGGGCGGTCGATGTCAGGTTCGCGGTCCAGGATGGCGGGCGAGCGGGAGGTGGTGGCGTGGGAGGCTGCG
>DAOTUX010000198.1:0-2069 GCA_034436475.1 Chloroflexota bacterium
AGGAGTGTCCCCCGGAGTGGTGGGATTTGAGCCGGGCCCCTGACGCGCCGGCCGAGCGCGCGAGGGGCCACCGGCGCGATGCTCAGCGTGTTCCTTCCGAGAGCACGAGGAGTCCCACCGATGACCCTGCCCCAGTCTGCCCTGTCCGAGCTGCTCGACGCCATCCGAGCGGGTGACGGCATCGACCTCGCCCGCGAGGCCTTCCGGCTCGTGGCCCAGGAGCCCGTCGAGCTCGAGGCCGCCCACGTGGTGGGAGCCGGGAGGTACGAGCGGACAGATGGCAGGACCACCCACCGCAACGGCTCCCGCACCCGCCTGCTGTCGTCCAGGGCCGGGGACGTCGAGCTGCGCATCCCCAGGCTGCGCGAGGGCAGCTTCCTCCCGTCGCTCCTGGAGCCTCGCCGACGCATCGACCGGGCCCTCTGGGCGGTCGTCACGGGGGCCTACGCCCGCGGCGTCAGCACGCGCAAGGTCGACGACCTGGTGGCGGCCCTGGGCATCGAGGCCGGCGTGTCCAAGAGCGAGGTGTCGCGCATCTGCGGCGAGCTGGACGCGGTCGTGGCCACGTTCCGCGAGCGGCCCCTCGACCACGCCCGCTTCCCGTACCTGTTCCTCGATGCGACCTACGTCAAGGCCCATGCGGGGCCGTCGGTCGTGCCCGAGGCCATCGTGGTGGCCACCGGGGTGACCGCCACGGGCGAGCGGGAGGTGCTCGGGCTCGACGTGGGCGACTCCGAGGACGGCGCCTTCTGGGCCTCGTTCCTGCGCTCGCTCCGGGCGCGGGGCCTCGGCGGGGTGCGCCTGGTCGTGTCCGACGCGCACTCGGGGCTCACGGGCGCCATCGGCTCGGTCCTCCTGGGGGCCGCCTGGCAGCGCTGCCGGGCGCGCTTCCCGCGCGACGTCCTGGCGCGGGTGCCGCGGGCCAGCGCCCAGATGGTGCTCGCGGCGATCCGGACGATCCTCGACCGGCCCGACGGCGCCGCCTGCCGGGCGCAGCTCGACGAGGTGGCCGCCAAGCTCGCGCCGGGCTTCCCCGCCGTGGCGGCCATGCTGCTCGACGCACGGGAGGACGTCCTCGCCTTCGCCGCCTTCCCGGTGGCCCACCGGCACGGGGCATGGCGCGCCCATCGGCGCGTGGACGAGGAGATCGAGCGGCGCACCGACGTCGTGGGCATCTTCCCGAACGAGGCGGCCGTCCTGAGGCTCGCGGGCGCCGTGCTCCTGGAGCCCCGCGACGAGTGGCAGGTGGCCGACCGGCGCTACCTGTCGGAGGGCTCGATGGCGCTGCTCGACGGCGACGCCTCGACCCTCGGCCCTGCGGATGCCTTCCTCCTCGCGTCATGAGGGGTATCCGGACACCACCCCGACCCCGAGCGGGCGTCCTGGGCCATCCTGGGAGGCCGTTCCCATCAACGGCGATCGATATGACGGCCGATCGACGGCCCGACCCGCTGCCGGGCATCATGGACGGCACATCGACCATGGAGGTGAGCCCGAGCCAGAGACCCGCCTGACGGCGTCACCACGACGCCCTGACGCGACCCCGCTGGGATCACGTCGGCTGGCTCATTTCCCACCACTCCAGGGGCCGCGGCCCTGGGTCCCGGTCGCACCCGCGCTCTGGGGGTGATCGTCATGGTCCCGGCCGCTGCCGCGAGCGTGCGGCCACGTGTCGGGCGGCTGCCCGCGCCCTGGCCAGCCGGCGTGCACGCCCCAGCCGTAGGATCGTCATGGTTCCCGAGGGAGCCAGCACAGGCGGCCGGCACGGGACGCGGCGCGCCGGGGGCGGCCGGCGCGTTGGCGCGACCGGCGCGTTGGCGCGACCGGCGCGACCGTCGCGACGGAGGCCACGCGCGCGTCAACCCTCCTTCGGGCCGACCCATCCTGGCAGCTGCTCGCGCAGCGTCGCGAGCGGCAGCGACCCATGGCCGATGACCTGGTCGTGGAAGGCCCGGCGATCGAAGCGAGGGCCATCGCGCCGCTCGAGCAGCGCGCGCAGGGCGAGGATCTCGCGCTGCCCGGTCATGTATGCAAGGGCCTGCCCGGGCCACGTGATGTACCGATCGGTC
>DAOTUX010000199.1:0-2346 GCA_034436475.1 Chloroflexota bacterium
CCCGCCGCGCCCTGCCGCGCACCGCCGCGCCCGACGCCGCCCGCGACCGCGCCCTACGTTTCAGGTTCGCGCGCCTCGTCGCACCATCGCGGGGTGCCTGAGACCGCCCTGATCCCCGATCCCACACCCAGCGACACCGAGCGCCGTCTCGAGGAGCTGACGTTCCTCGCGGACGTGGCTCGGCTGGCCGCCTCCGCGCGCACGTTCGAGGAGCTCATGGGCACCATCCTCGATCGTGCTCGGGCGGCGGCGCGAGCGGACGTCTGCTCGATCTATCTCCTGGACCGTGACCACACCGGGCTCACGCTCGCGGCCACCGATGGCCTCGACCAGGAGGCCGTGGGTCGGGCGCGGCTGGCCATGGGCGAGGGCCTCACGGGCCTGGCGGCGCTCCAGCAGGCCCCGGTGTCGAGCGTGGATGTCAACGTGGACCCCAGGTTCGCGTGGATCCGTGAGGTGGACCAGGCGCGCTACACCTCGATGTGCTCGGTGCCCATGCTCTGGGGCGACCAGGTGGTGGGGGTGTTCAACGTCCAGACCATCGAGCGCCGCGAGTTCGGGGTCGTGGACCTGCGCTTCCTCGAGACGCTCGCGGGTCTGCTGGCCGGGACGGTCGAGAAGCAACGGCTGCAGCAGGATGCGGTCGCGCAGCTCGAGGCCCTCCGGGCCATCGACGAGGCCCGGGCCAACCTCATCGCGGTGGTCACGCACGCGCTGCGGACGCCGCTGGCGGTGGTGCGGGCCTACGTGGAGTTGCTGGGCGGTCGGATCCAGGTGAGCGAGCAGCCGGATGCCGCCGTGTGGGAGTCGGAGGCGCTCACCCAGGTCGACCGTCTGGATCGAGCCGTCGACTCCATCCTCGAGAGCCTGCGGGTGTTCCCGAACGCCCGGGTGGAGCTGGCCCGCATCGACCTCGCCGCCCTCGTGCGCGAGGAGACCCGCATCCTGTCACCCATGCTCCGACGGCACCACCTCGCGGTCACCTTCACGACGGAGCCGCTGTACGCGTGGGTGTCCGACGAGATGCTGCGTCGCCTCCTGGGCTACCTGCTGGAGAACGCCTCGAAGTACGCACCCGTGGGCGGCCGCCTGGACATCTACGGGTGGGAGTTGGGCGGGGTGGCGCATATCGCGGTGACCGATGATGGCCCCGGCATCCCACGCGAGTGGCGCGACCGGATCTTCGAGCCCTTCGTGCGCCTGGACGACTCACCCCGTGGCGCGGGCATCGGGCTGTTCGCGGCACGTCATCTCGCACGCGCCATGTCAGGGGACCTGCTGGTGGAGGACCGCGAGCCGGCAGGCTCCCAGTTCGTGCTGACGCTCCAGCAGGTGCGACCCGACCCGAGCGCCTGAGGGAGTCCGGGCCCCGACCTTGCTGAGACGACTCGCGCACGGGGCCGGGCCCATCGTGGCCGGACCGGGGATCCGACTCTGGCGACCTGGGCTAGTTGCGGGAGGCGAGCTCGCCGATCGCCTGACCGGACCGGTCGTGCACCGAGTCCACGCAGGCGGGGCGACAGCCCCGTGCGTCCTGGTCGGGCGACGATGACGGGAAATGGCGCCACGTCTCAGGGGTCGCCTGCTGCAATCGACACCCGCAGGTGTGACAGGTGACCGGGCCTCGCGCGTCAGGGGAGGGTAGCCAGTTCGTGATCAAGGCGTCTCTCGCGATCTCCTGGGGGAGCACCGAGGGCGATCCGCCGGGCTCCTCATCCGGTCGGAACAGACGGCATCACCGCGTCGCATGCGTCGCGGGGACATGCCTGAGCCTACGCGCACGGCGAACGTGCGTCAGGCACTCCGTGGTGGCGGATCGGTTGCGACCCGGTTGCGACAGCACGCCCATGAACCAGAATACTTGCTAGGCGGCTATCATCACACGGAACCGCGCGCTGCCGCCCCGGTCCAGGGCCGGAACCGGCCCGACGCCTCGTGGCTCCTTGGGCACGGGACGGTGGCCCACCAAGGGAGCCCGCCCCCATGCATGCCACGTCCGCCACGTCCCCGTCCACACGTCTTCGCGAGCCTCGGCACCCGCGGCGGGTCTTGCTCATCTCCCTGCACGGATACGTGGCTGCCGAGCCAGAGCTGGGCCGACCCGACACGGGCGGGCAGGTGGTGTACATCCTGCGCCTGGCGGAGTGCCTCGGGCGCATGGGGTCCAAGGTCGACATCCTCACCCGTCGCTTCGAGGGCCAGCCGGCCATGGAGCGGGTCGACGACCAGGTCAGGATCATCCGCATCCCGGCCGGGGGCGACGACTTCATCTCCAAGGAGCGGATGGACGCGGTCGTGCCCGACTGGGTCGACAACGCGATGCGGTTCATCGCGCGTCGGCGCATC
>DAOTUX010000200.1:0-8957 GCA_034436475.1 Chloroflexota bacterium
GGGTCGGGCGGAGGCGACGGGTCGCGGCACGGTCTACTGCCTCGAGGACGCGCTCCGTCACATGGGGGAGGACCTGGCCGGTCAGCGTGTCGTGGTCCAGGGGTTCGGGAACGTGGGTGGCACCGCGGCCCGGCTGTTGCACGAGGCCGGCGCGCGGGTCATCGCCGTGTCGGATGTCACGGGTGGCATCCACGCGCCGGAGGGCCTTGACATCAAGGCGATCAGCCGGTGGATGTCCGAGCACGGGTACGTCAGCGGGTTCCCAGGCGCCCACACGGTCTCCAACGCGGAGCTCCTGGAGCTCGACTGTGACGTGCTCATCCCGGCCGCCCTGGAGAACCAGATCACGGCCCAGAACGCGCCCCGCATCAAGGCTCGCATCCTGGCCGAGGCCGCGAACGGGCCCACCACCCCCGACGCGGACGACATCCTCACGGCCCGCGGCGTGTTCCTCATTCCGGACATCCTGTGCAACGCGGGCGGCGTGAGCGTGTCCTATTTCGAGTGGGTCCAGGACCTCAACCGGGACCACTGGACCGAGTCGGTCGTCAACGCCAAGCTGCGCGAGATCATGGACCGCTCGTTCGGCGAGGTGCTCGCGATGTCCGAGCGCGAGGCCTGCGACATGCGGACCGCTGCCTATCTGCTGGCGGTCGACCGGGTCGCCAGTGCGACCGCGCTCCGGGGGCTGTACCCGTAGGCTCGGGAGGGACATGGTTGGCCGTGGGCGCCGGCCGTCACGTGGCCGGGCGGGGCCGCGTACCATCGGGAGGCGATGCCGCGCCTTGACCCTCGCTCCCAGGTGACCCGTCGCGAGCAGCCTGGGAGCCACCGCTGAACGTCTTCGTCCTGAGCACCGGTCGCTCGGGTACCCATACCTTCGCCGCCGCATGCGCCCACATGACCAGCCACACCTCGGGCCACGAGACCCGGACCTCGCTCGTCGGTGACGATCGGCTGGCCTATCCGCCCGACCACATCGAGGCCGACAACCGCCTGACCTGGCTGCTCGGCCGGCTGGATGACCGGTTCGGGCGCGACGCGTGGTACGTCCACCTCACCCGGGACGAGGCGGCCACCGCCCAGAGCTTCGTGGCCCGGTACCACAGGGGGATCATGCGCGCGTACCGGACCGCCATCATCAGCGGGGCCGCCGAGGACGTGCCGCCCCTGGACATGGCCCTCGACTATGTGCGCACCGTCAATCGGAACATCGCGGCGTTCCTCCGGGACAAGCCTCATGTGATGGAGGTCCATCTCGAGCGGGCGCATGAGGACTTCCGGGCGTTCTGGGACTGGGTCGGCGCGAAGGGCGACCTGGATGCGGCGCTCGCCGAGTGGGACACCCGCCACGGCGCGACGCGGGTCAGGGCCCCCAAGCCCACCAAGGCCCCGAGGTCGGCCAGGCATCCAAGGCCCCGGAGGTCGCTGCCGGCGCGTGTCGCCGACAAGTCGGTGCGCATCGTCCGCGGGCTGCCGGGCTACCTGCGACGGGTCTGACCCTCCGCGGCGGGCCTGACCCTCCGCGGCGGGTCGCGGTACCATCCGGCGGCCATGCTCGACCACGAGGAACAGTTCCTGTTCAAGGAGGAGATCCTCCACCTGTCCAATGCCGTCGCAGAGTCAGGCATGCTCGACAACGTCGAGGACCTCCTGACCGACGTCATCACCAGCCCACGCTTCGACTCCGAGGTGTTCACGCTCGAGCGGTCGCTCCAGGTGATGCTCGGCGCGCGCGCCGGGACCACCCTGGTGGGGCTGCTCACGGTCGGCCCGGACGTGTTCGACCAGGTGGCCGAGGTGCGCATCCCCTCGGAGGTCCACGAGCGCCTCACCGCGTGGCGGGCGCGCTTCGGCCTGGCCATCGACAACGCGCTCAACTTCCTCAACAACCCCGACGGCATCCAGGGCCACAACTTCGCGACCCAGGTCGCCCACGTGGATGACCGGCGCGTGCTCCAGGGCCGCCTCACCCTGGTGCGCTACAACAACGAGCCGCAGTTCTTCCTCGCGGACGCCAGCGTGTTCTACGGCCTGATCGTGGACCTCCTGGAGCGCTTGGGCCCGCACACCGACCCCGAGACCATCGACGAGGACACGCTCGCTCGACTCAAGGACGCGGTGGCGCTGGTGGAGCGGCACGTCGCCGCCCACGACCGAGGGTAGGTACCCTCAGGCTGCCGGCACTGGCCTGATCCGCTCCAGTGATGGGTCCGTTTCCTCGTTGACCTCCGGCACCGACCGGTCTAGAGTGGTCTAGACCGGCGCGCGAACCGCATCGCGAGCCCGGTGCGGAGGAGGGCGGGGGTGGACGCAGGGGCATCCGGCACGAGCTTGGACGGCTCGCTCGACAGGGGTGGCCCCACGCCCATCTTCCAGCAGATCCGTTCCCAGTTGGAGGGTGCGATCGCGTCAGGGGAGCTCCAGCCCGATCAGCGCATCCCGTCGGAGCGGGAGTTGTCGGCGCGCTTCGGCGTCAGTCGGATGACCGTCCGACAGGCGCTCGACGCGATGACCCATGACGGCCGTCTCTACTCGCTCACGGGCAAGGGCACCTTCGTGGCCTCGCGCCGGGTGTTCGAGCAGCCGCTCCAGCATCTCACGAGCTTCACCCAGGACATGGAGCGGCGGGGCATGCGGCCGTCGAGCCGGACGCTCGATGCGGGCACCATGCCCGCCTCGCTGGAGCTGGCGCGGCTCCTGGACATCGAGCCGCATGCGGAGGTGGTGCGGGTCAGACGGCTGCGACTGGCCAACGAGGAGCCCCTCGCCATCGAGACGGTGCATCTGCCGTCGCGCCTGGTGCCGGGGATCCTCGAGCGCGACCTCGCAAACGGGTCGCTGTACCAGCACCTGGAGCGCGAGCACGGGATCCGCCCCGCCCGGGCCCGGCAGACCATCGAGGCGGGCGAGCCCGATGCCGAGGAGATCGGGTTGCTGGGTCTCGACCGGCCCCACCCGGTGCTGCGCATCACCCGCCTCAGCGCGGACATCACGGGGCGTGTCATCGAGTACGTGCGATCGGTGTATCGCGGCGATCGCTACCAACTGACCGTGGAGCTGGGCTGACAGCCCCAGGCACGCACGCCGAAGGAGGTGACCCGAGACCGACCGAACCATGCCACCCACCAGGGCGTCCCGCGGCGAGACCGCGGAGCATCTCGCGTTCGAGGAGGAGACACCTTGCGACGACACAGACTGGCCGCGGCGGCGGCCGTCACCACGCTCGCGATCGCCGGGCTCGTGCCCATGGGCACGAGCGCCCAGGAGCCAGTCAACCTGACCATCGAGAGCTGGCGCAACGACGACCTCACGATCTGGCAGGACACCATCATCCCCGCGTTCGAGGCCGCCAACCCGGGCATCAAGGTCACGTTCGCGCCGACGCCACCCACGGAGTACAACGCGACGCTCCAGTCGAAGCTGGAGGGCGGCACCGCGGGCGACCTCATCACCTGCCGGCCCTTCGACACCTCGCTGGCCCTGTTCCAGAACGGCTATCTGGCATCCCTCAACGACCTGGCCGGCCTCGCCGACTTTGGCGATGTGGCCAAGAGCGCCTGGATCACCGACGACGGCTCGGACGTGTTCTGCGTGCCGATGGCCTCGGTCATCCATGGCTTCATCTACAACAAGCAGGCCTTCGAGGACCTGGGCGTCACGTCCACGCCCAAGACGGTCGCGGAGTTCCACGCGCTCCTCGACCAGATCAAGGCGGACGGCCGCTACACGCCGCTCGCCATGGGCACCAAGGACCTGTGGGAGTCCGCCACCATGGGCTTCCAGAACATCGGGCCCACCTACTGGAAGGGCGAGGAGGGTCGCAAGGCCCTCATCGCGGGGACGGCCAAGTTCACCGACCAGCCCTACGTGGACACGTGGTCCGAACTGGCCAGTTGGAAGCCGTACCTGCCCGACGGCGTGGAGGGCATCTCGTATCCCGACGCCCAGCAGTACTTCGCGACCGGCCAGGCGGCCATCTATCCCGCGGGTAGCTGGGATATCTCGTTCTTCGAGAGCCAGCCCGACATGGAGATCGGCTTCTTCGGCCCGCCCGTCGTCAACGACGGTGACCAGTGCTACATCAGCGACCACACCGACATCGCGATGGGCATGAACGCCGCATCCGCCCACCAGGCGGAGGCGAAGGTCTTCCTCGACTGGGTGGCGAGCTCCGAGTTCGCCAACCTGTACTCCAACGCGCTGCCCGGGTTCTACTCGCTGTCCGACCATCCGGTGACGGTGTCCGACCCGGTCGCCCAGTCGGCGGTGGACCTGCGCAAGGACTGCGAATCGACCATCCGCAACTCCTACCAGATCCTGTCGCGCGGCACTCCCAACCTCGAGAACGAGTTGTGGGCGGTGAGCGCGGCAGTCATCAACGGCACGCAGACCCCCGCCGATGCCGCCAAGCAGATCCAGGACGGCCTGGACAGCTGGTATCACCCAGGGCCGGCGGCCAGCACCGCACCCTGATCGACCGTCCCTGACGGTCCCCGAGCCCCGGCCCGTTGCCCACGCGGCGGCCGGGGCTCATCCTTGCCGACCACCACCGGGAGGGATGTGATGACTGAGCTCGGAGACGCGGCATGAGTCGCGGGCAGCGGGTGCCGTGGCACGTGCTCGCGTTCGTCGGCCCGGCGGTGGTCGTGTACAGCGTGTTCATGGTGTATCCGCTCATCGACTCGCTGCGCCTGAGCGTGTTCGACGCCAACGGCGCGTTCGTCGGGCTGGACAACTACCAGACGCTGCTCACCGATGCGCGATGGTCGGAGCGCTTCTGGGGCGCCTTCCGCAACAACATCGTGTTCTTCGTCATCCACATGCTGGTCCAGAACCCCGTGGGCCTGGTGCTGGCGGCGATCCTGACCACCCGGGTGCTGCGCGGTCGGACTGTCTACCGGACGCTCATCTTCGCGCCCACGGTCCTGTCGGTGGTCATCATCGGCTTCATCTGGAAGCTCATCCTGAGCCCGCTGTGGGGCGTCATGGAGAGCTTCATGGACGCCATCGGCCTGGGCCAGTTCTACGCCCCGTGGCTGGGTCTCGAGGGGCCCGCGCTCATCGTCATCAGCCTCATGTCCGTGTGGCAGTTCGTGGGCATCCCGATGCTGCTGTTCTCGGCGGCGCTGCTGAGCATCCCCGAGGAGGTCGTGGAGGCGGCCCGGGTGGACGGTGCGGGCTCGTGGCGCATCTTCCGGAGCATCCAGCTGCCGCTCATCGGACCGACCATCGGCATCGTGGCGATCCTCACGTTCGTGGGCAACTTCAACGCGTTCGACCTGGTGTACACGGTGCAGGGCGGTCTTGCGGGTCCCGACTTCAGCACGGACCTCCTGGGCACGTTCTTCTATCGGACCTTCTTTGGCTTCCAGCTCCAGCTGGGTGACCCGGTGATGGGCGCCACGGTGGCGGGCATGATGTTCCTCATCATCCTGTTCGGGGTCTGCCTCTACCTCTTCGGCGTCCAGCGACGACTCACGCGGGTGGAGATGTGAGCGGCCGAGGGTCCGGCCGCCTGGCGATCGCGCCCTCCGCGATCGGGAAGCACGGTGTGCTCATCGGGTACACGCTCATCGCGCTCGTGCCCATCGCGCTCGTGGTCATGAACTCGTTCAAGACCCGCAACGCGATCTTCCGGACGCCGGTGGCGCTGCCCACCGCGGACACCTTCACCACGGTGGGCTATGAGACGCTGGGCAAGCGCGGCGACTTCGGGTCCTATGTCGCCAACAGCGTCGTGGTCACGGGCGCCTCGCTGGTGCTGGTGCTGCTGCTGGGGGCGATGGCCGCGTTCGCGCTCGCGCGCTATCGGTTCATGGGCAGTCGGCTGCTGGGGCTGTACCTGGCGCTGGGCATCATGATCCCCATCCGACTGGGCACGGTGAGCACCCTGACCCTGCTGCGCGATCTGGGTCTGACCAACACGCTCCTGGGTCTGGTGCTGGTGTACACGGCCGCCGGCCTGCCACTGGCGGTCTTCGTGCTGTCAAGCTTCTTCCGGGAAGTGCCCCGCGACCTGGAGGACGCCGCGCGGGTGGACGGCGCGGGTCACTGGCGCATCTTCACCATGGTCGCGCGACTTGCCCGACCGGCCCTCGCCGCGGTCGCGGTGCTGACCATGATCCCGGTCTGGAACGACCTGTGGTGGCCGCTCATCGTGTCGCCCGGCGTGCCCACCCTCACGCTCGGCACGCAGCAGTTCCTGGGCCAGTTCGTGTCCGACTGGAATGCGGTCCTGGCGGCGCTCACGGTGGCCATGATCCCGATGCTGGTGCTCTACGTGGTGTTCAACCGCCAGTTCGTGCGGGGCATCATGGGGGGCGCGGTCAAGTAGCGCATCCGGCGCCTCGAGCCCGGCGACTCGCGCTGACCCAGCGCGTCACGGCCGCGCCCGGCGGGCAGGCCGCCTGGCGCCCCGTGGGGCCGTCGGCGGGGTCGCCCGGTGGGGCCGTCGGCCCGATCATGCGCTGTGCGACTCGCGCCGCCCCGGCGCGTCACGGCCGCGCCCAGCGGGCAGGCCATGCGCGGGGCGGATGACCAGGCCGATCACGGCTGGCGTCCGAGCGCCCGACGGCCGTCCGACGCGCGCGGCGACTCGCCCGGCCGGCGATCGGCGGTCCGATGCGCCCGCCGGCTCGGCCGGCCGTCGGCGGGGTCGCCCGGTGGGGCCGTCGGCCCGATCATGCGCTGTGCGACTCGCGCTGACCCGGCGCGCCCCGCCCCGTCCGCGTCGCCCAGGCCATGCGCGGGCGGATGGTCAGACGGGTAGGACGCCGAGACCCACCAGGCGTCCGCGCAACTGGACCGGGTCCTCGAAGCGGATGGCGTGGAAGCCCAGCGCCGCGGCGACCTCGGCGTTGCGGGGCATGTCATCGATGTACACCGTGTGGCCCGGCTCGATGGCGTATCGCGCGATGAGCCGGTGCCAGATCTCCGGGTCCGGCTTCTTGACGCGCTCGTCGCCCGACACCACGATGCCCCGGAACCACTCCAGGAACGGGAACATGCCCCGAGCGCGCGGGAACGTCTCCGCGGACCAGTTGGTGAGCGCATAGATCGCGAGGCCCTGGTCGCGGACCTCGCGCAGGATGTCCACGGTGCCGTCGAACGGGCCCGCCAGCATGTCCGCCCAGCGCTCGGTGTACGCGCGGATCATGTCCTCGTGGTCCGGGTGACGCGCGAGGAGCTCCGCGGTGGCCTCCGCCCACGTGCGGCCGGAGTCCTGCTCCGCGTTCCAATCGGGGCTGACCACGTCCCGCAGGAAGACCTCCATCTCCTGGGGGTCGCTGAACAGCTGGCGATACAGGTGGCGCGGGTCCCAGTCGATGAGGACGCCGCCCAGGTCGAACACGACGGTGGTGATGATGGGCTCGGGCATGGTCCCGATGGTAGGGGAAGCGGCACCCCGCCACCCGGGCCGGCTACCCTGATGTCGATGCGCCAGGTGTATCTCGCGGCCACCGGCCAGAACCGGGGCAAGACCACGTTCGCGCTCGGCCTGCTCGCCGCGCTCCTCGATCGGCGTCTCGCCACGGCCTTCATCAAGCCCGTGGGCCAGCGATACGCGATGGTCGGCGACGTCCCGGCGGACGAGGACGCGATCCTGATGCACGACGTGTTCGGCCTCCCTGACGACCTGGCGATCATGAGCCCGGTCCACATCCCGCGCGGCTTCACCAAGCGCTTCATCGAGGGAGGCGTGACCGAGGACCTGGGCGCGCGCATCAGGGCCGCGTATGCCCGGCTGGGCGCGGACCGGGACATGGTGGTGGTGGAGGGGACGGGCCATGCCGGGGTGGGCGCCGTCATCGGGCTCTCCAACGCGGACGTCGCGGCGATGCTCGGAACGCCCGCCATCATCGTGTCGGAGGCGGGGGTCGGCCGACCCATCGACGAGATCGTGCTCAACCACGCCCTGTTCGCGCGCCAGGGCGTGCGCGTGCTGGGCGCGGTGGTCAACAAGGTGGACGCGGAGGCGCATCCCAGCCTGCCCGACACCCTGCGCAAGGGGCTCGCCCGGCACGGCATCGCGCTCCTGGGCACCCTGCCGTACCGACCCATCCTGTCCAACCCCACGCTCTCGATGCTCATCGAGCAGATGCCCGGCGAGGTGCTCCACGAGGGCCATGACCTGGACCGACGCATCGAGCACGTGGGCATCGGCGCGATGCAGCCGCGCCATGTCATCGAGCGCATCGGCCCGGGAAGCCTGCTCATCGTGCCCGGGGACCGGGCGGACGTCATCCATGCCACCATCGCCGCGGTGCGCCACCATCGACAGCTGGGCGGGGAGGCGCGGCTCATCGACCGGCTCCGTGACCGGTCGCGCTTCGGTCGCCCCGGGAGCACGCCGGGTCAGGTGGAGCTCGCGGGCATCCTGTTCACCGGTGGGTACCGTCCGCGACCGCGTGACATCGAGGCGGTCCGTGCCGCGGGCGTGTTCGCGTACCTGGTGACCGACGACACCTACGCGGCGGTCTCCACGGTCAACGATCTCCTGGTCAAGACCCACCCCGCCGACCGGGACAAGATCGCCGAGATCCGCTCGCTCGTGGCGGGCAGCTTCGATGTGGACGGGCTGCTGGCACGCCTCGATGGGATGCGCCGGCGAGCGAGCAACGACGGCGGCCCAGCCGGCGAGCCTGGCGCGGTCCCGCGCGGCCCCCGCGACGGAGTCCTGGCGCGCATCCGTGCGCGCCTCGCGGCGGGCACCGAGCGTCCATGACGCGTCCCGCGGGCGTGGACGCGACCGCGGAGGTGGGATCGGACCACGCGGCCCGGCGCCGGGCGCTGGCCCTGGCCATCGGCGTGACCCTGCTGTGGAGCTCGTCGTGGGTGATGCTCCGGTGGGCCATCGACGACCACGGCATGACGCCGCTCTTGGGCGCGGGCCTCCGCTATCTCCTGGCCTGCCTGGTCCTGGTGGGCGTCATGGCTATCACGCCCGCCGACCG
>DAOTUX010000201.1:0-1572 GCA_034436475.1 Chloroflexota bacterium
CCATGGCCGGACCGATGACCTCGCTGCCCTACACCGGCGACCCCGAGGCTGACGCGCTGCTCGCCCGCGACCCGCTGGCGTTGATCGTCGGGTTCATCCTCGACCAGCGCGTGACCATCCCCAAGGCGTTCTCGGGCGGGCTGCTGCTGGCCACACGCACGGGTGGTCATCTCGATGCGGGGGTCATCGCTGCGATGCCCACGGCGGACCTGGAGGCGCTGGCGCGCACGCCCCCGGCCCTCCATCGGTTCCCCAACGTCATGGCGCGCCGGGTCCAGGGGATGTGCGCGATCGTCGTGCGGGACTACGCCGGCAGCGCCGCGAACATCTGGGCGCCGCCTGCGGATGCCGCCGAGGTGGAGCGGCGGCTGTGCGCCCTGCCGGGCATCTCCGTCTTCAAGGCCCGCTCCATCATCGGCGTCCTGGTACGTCGCCTGGCCGTGCCCATCCCGGGTTGGGAGTCCCACGTCCCGGGCGAGCCTTCGATGGTGGATGTCGTGGACGCCGCGTCATTGCGCGCGTATCAGCTGAGCTAGGATCGGCCGACCACCCAGCCACTTCGATCGGAGGTCCACGATGCGACGGCGCCCACCCATCCTCATCATCGCGACCGCCCTGGCGGCCATGGCCCTCGCCCTCCCGGTCGGGTCGTCCGCCCAGGCCGATCCCGCGGCGGCGACACCCGAGGATGCGGTGCGGGCCTATCTCGGCGCGGTCGCGGCAGGTGACGTGGATGCCATCCTCGCGACGACCGCGGTCGACGAGATGGCCGAGAGGTTCGACTTCCAGGCCTACAGCGAGCGCCTCCGGTCGATGCCCGTCGCCTTCTCCCTGGCACCCAGCCAGTACCCCTTGTTCGCGGCGATGAACCGGTACCAGCAGGCGGCGCTCATCCTGGGCCAGGTCCGGAACCTCGCCTACGGGCTCCTGTCGGACGAGACCATCGACGGTTCGATCATCGCGCCAGCGGACGCCGCACGAATCGAGGCGTTCGTGGCGGCGGTCGACCCGAGCCGACTCGCCGGACTCACCGTGGACGATGTCCGGGTCCCGGAGCCGGACCTCGCGACCAGCGAGCGGTACCTCGCGCACACCGCGACGACGGCTGCCATCCACGGCGCCGACGAGTTGGCCGAGCGGCTCGCCCTCATCGAGCTCGATGGCCAGACCTATGGCCTCGGCCTCACGCTGCTTCGATACGGCGACGCATGGAAGGTCTCGAGCCAGAGCTCGGCCCTCGCCAACACGACTTCCCTGGGCACGGCCGTTCCCATGACCCGCGCGGAGTTCGAGTCGATCACCGGGGGCTGACCGGAGCACCTGGGCAGTGCGCGGGGTGGTGGCTCCCGGCACGATGGCCGGCTATCGGGGCCCCGATCACCGAGTGTCGCGCCCGATGGTCGAACGCCGCCCGATCGGAAATCACGAGCGCCGGGCGGTCGCGCGCCGACGGGCCGTCGGTGAACGGGAACGGCACGCGCACCACGTCGAACCTGTCATAGGCCACGGTAGGTCTCGTCGTCCTCGGGGCTGCTCCATTCGCCGAGCGTGGTCTCGATCGCGCGGAGGTAC
>DAOTUX010000202.1:0-13187 GCA_034436475.1 Chloroflexota bacterium
GGACCTCGCCCTTGCGCAGGTCGAGGTCCACCGCATCGTTGGCCACCAGCAGCCCGAAGCGCTTGGTGATGCCTCGCAGACGGACCGCGAGGTCGGTGGCCGGGTCGCGCGTAGCGTCCAGCCCCGTGCTCCCGAGCGTCGACCCCGTCGGGTCAGCGCTCGTCGATGTCACGGTGCCGGGCTGGCCATGCCCTTGATCGATGCCGGCGGGGTGGACTCGTCAATGGGGACCCGGAACAGGCCGGAGCGAATCTCCGCCTCCTTGGCGGTCACCTGGTCGATGAGCGCCTGCGGGATGCCACCCGTGACACCCGTGTTGATGGGCGCGAGCGCGGCGCCACCCTTGGCGAACATGCTGAAGTCCTTGAGGTCCTGCGCCTCGTACGTGCCGCCCCTCACCTGGTCGATGACGTACTCCACGGTGGGGGTCATGTTCCAGGTCACGCTCGTGATGACGGACGTAGGTCCCAGCGACTGCTGGTCGCTCATGTTGCCGACCGCCAGCACGCCCTTCTCCGCCGCGGCCTCGATGACACCCGCGCGCTCGGCGTACAGCACGTCGGCGCCGGCGCCGATCTGGGCGAGCGCCGCCTCCTTGGCGGTGGCCGGGTCGAAGAAGCTGTTGATGAAGGTCACCTTGACCTCGACGCCGGGATTGACCGCCTGGGCGCCGGCCGCGAACGCGTTGACGAGGCGGTTCACCTCCGCGATGGGCATCGCGGCGACCACCCCGAGCACGTTGGACTTGGTCAGGCCGCCCGCGAGCATGCCCGAGAGATAGGCGGGCTCGTGGATCCAGTTGTCGAACACGGAGAAGTTGGGCTCGACGAACCCGCCCTCCGAGCCGAACACGAACGCGATCTCCGGGTACTCCGCGGCGACCAGCCGTGCCGCGGCCTCGTTCACGAACGCATCGCCAAAGATGATCCGAGGCTGCTGCTGCGCCGCGATCTGGCGGAGCGTCGGCTCCATGTCCCCGGTGTACCCGATGTCGTCGGTGTAGTCGTACGTGATGGAGCCTTTCTCCTGCTCGGCCACGAGCGCCGCGTGGATGACCCCGTCCCAGGGCTCCTCGATCTGGGTGGCGAAGGCGCCGTACACCGCGATCGGCTCGGCAGCCGGGCTCTGTGCCATCACCGGGACCGAGACGGACACCGCCGTCAGCACCGCTGCGGCCGTCACCGCAGCGCCACGACGGGACAGGCGACTGGACATGGTTCCCTCCTCCATGCGGGCGACGGGTCGTCGCGAGCCTTCTGCGGCGGAGCGTGCCGCCGGGACGCAGGATGTGTCAAGCGGCCGGCGGGTGACGCCTTGGTGACACCGGGCCAGGGGAGCGCCCCCGGAGCGCCTCCACGACCGAGTCGATGGAGGGCGTCGAGCCCAGGCCCAGCCGCGCGCCCGCGACGGCCGGGTAGGGCGGCTCGAGGTATGTGCTCGCGAGCGTGGGCCAAGCCGCCTGCGCGAAGACCTCGCGGGGTGTGCCGTCCAGCACCACGCGGCCGTTCTGCATGACGACGACCCGCCGGAAGTGCTCCGCCACGAAGTCCATGTCGTGGCTGATGGCGACGACCGTCCGGCCCTCTGCCGCGAGGCTCCGCACGATCCGCGCCACCCGCGCCACCCCCCGCGCGTCCTGACCCGTCGTCGGCTCGTCGAGCACCACGACGGGCGTCGACATCGCGAGGACCGAGGCGATGGCCAGGAGCTTGCGCCGCGAGTGGCCCAGGTCATAGGGGTTCGTGTTGGTCTCGTGCTCCAGGCCGACCGCCTCGAGCGCGGCGGCGATGCTGGCATCGAGGGCCTCCCCCCCGTGCCCCAGGTTGCGAGGCCCGAACGCGATTTCGGTCCGGACCGTGCGCGAGAACACCTGTCGATCGGGGTCCTGGAAGCACAGGCCCACGCTGCGGGCAAGCTCCGCCACGCGCAGCGGCCGGGTGTCGCGTCCATCGAGCAGCACGCGCCCCTCGGTCGGTCGCAGCAGGCCATTGAGGTGACGCACCAGCGTGGACTTGCCGCTCCCGTTCTGGCCCACGATGGCCACGTTCTCGCCGTGCCCGATGCGCAGGTCGACCCTGTCGAGGGCACGCACGCCGCCATCGCGATACACGTGACAGACGCTCTCGAGGACCAGCTCGGTCACGTGCTTGCCCCATCTGATGGCGCGGGCGGCAGGCCCGCCTCGTCGAGCGCACGGCGTAGTCGAAGGGCCGAAGGGAGCGGCACGCCCAGCTCCTCGAGGCGCGGGTCCTCCAGGACCGACCTGGTCGGCCCCTCAAGGGCGATCCGCCCTGTCTCCAGCACTGACACACGCGCGCAGATGCGCTCGAGGAGGTCCGTCTTCTGCTCCGTGATGAGGATGGACGAGCCAGCCGCGGCGAGGGCGGCGAGCGCGTCCGCCACGAGCGTGGTCCCCGCCGGGTCGAGCTGGGCGGTCGGCTCATCAAGCACCAGGTGGCGCGGTCGCAGCGCAAGCAGGCCGGCGATCGCGACGAGTTGCATCTGGCCTCCCGAGAGACGCGCCGGGTCGCGTGCCGCGAGCCCCCCGATGCCCAGGCGCTCCAGCGCGTCCTCCACACGTCCCATGAGGTCCGCCCGCTGGACGCCAAGATTGGATGGCCCGAACGCGACCTCCTCGTAGACCGTGTCCGCGACGCCCGACAGCTGTGTCGCCGGATGCTGGAACCCGATGCCCACCAGTGCGGTGAGCTCATGCATCGGTCGTGTGGCGACGTCCTCGCCGTCGATCACCACTCGGCCCGAGAGGTGGCCGCGGATGGCCCGCGGCGCGAGACCCGAGGCCACCAGGCACAGCGTGGTCTTGCCTGACTCCGAGGCCCCCGCGAGGCCCACGACCTGCCCATCCCGCAGCTCCAGGTCGATGTCACGGACGCTGGGCCTCGAGGCGCCCGCGTACCGATAGGTCACCCCCTCGAGCCGGATCACGGCAGGACCAGGCCCCACGCCCGGAGCGCGAGCATGAGGGGGATCGCTGCCACCACGAGCCAGCGGGCGAGACGCTGTCGCAGCGAGTCGGCTGGTGCCCAGAGGAGGGTTCGACGCCCCGGATGCGTGAACGCCCTGGCCTCCAGGGCCAGCGTCCGCTCCTCCACCTCGTTGATGGCCCCCATGACGGTCGGGCCCACCATGGGCACGATGCCGCGGACCCGCCGCAGGATGCTGCCCTGCGTGTCCAGCCCCCGCGCTCGCTGGGCGTCGGTGATGGTCGATGCACGCTCCACCATCTCCGGCACCATCGTCACCGCCGAGCGTGCCACGAACGCCAGTCGCGGTGAGACGCCCCTGCGCTCAAGGTCGATGACCAGGGCGGAGGTGCTGGTGGTCAGGTAGAACAGCGTGAGGGCGCCCGCGATCACGAGCACTCGGATGACGATCTCGACGGCGAACAGCGCGCCCTCGCTCGTGGCTGTGACAGGGCCGAGTTGGAACAGGACGGTGCCGGGCCCTGGGAAGAAGAACAGGTTCACCAGGGCGGCACTGACCGAGAGCGGGAGCGCCAGGAGGATGCTCGCTCGGACCACTGCTCGCAAGACGCCTGCCCAGGCAGCAGGCAGCAGCACCGCGCCGACCGCAAGCCCGATCGGCCCCACCACGCCCCCCATCAGGACGACCACGACCGACGTCACGATCGCGATGACGAGCTTGGTGAGCGGGTTGAGCCGATGCCAGGGCGTGGCCCCGGCCTGGCCGAGGAATGGCGGCAGTCGGCCCTGGGTCGGCTCGGTGGCGGGTTCCGTCAGCGCGACGGCCCGGGCGTGCCGGCCTCCGTGTCGCCCCCGTCGTCGGTGCTGATCAGGCGCTCGCCCTGCGGGAATCGCGCCTTGGTGCGGACGGCCATGGCTCCCAGGATCACATACACCACGAAGAAGGTGATGACCTTGTCGATGGGGTCGGAGATGAGGCCCTGGCCCAGGGTCGCTGCCCCGATGTCAGCGCCGCCCTGGCGCAGCGCGGCGACCAGGAAGTCGGTGCCCGCCCCCGTGACTCCCCCGAACACGTTGGCGCTGATGGGGGCGCTGATGACCGCCGCGACGATGCCCGTCAGGACGCCCGCGACCACCACGTATGCGGCGGTGACGTCGCGCCGTGCGAACAACAGGTACAGCAGGCCGATGACCGTGCCCACCACGAGCAGGATGGCCAGCCAGCCGAGGACCACGAACACCGTGTCACTGGACGTCGGCGTCAGACCCGTGTCACCCAGGATCGCCCGGTATCCGAGCACCGCGAGGACGGTCAGCACCACGATGAGCCCGATCGCGATGATCGCCGCCGTTGCCAGTTCGCGGCCTGACCGACCAGGTCTCGGGCGCATCCAGCCGAGATACGCGAACCCGCCCGCCATCAGGCCGATGACGGCCGCGACCACCGCGAACGGGGCGGCATACGGGCTCTGGAAGGGCGGCGGCACCACGTAGGTCCAGAGCAGGTTCGCGAGCAGACCCGTGATGGCCCCTGGGATGGGCCCCGCGAGCGCCCCCACCAGGATGGTGCCGATGGAATCGAGGTAGACGGGGATCTTGAGCGCCGCGGACACGGCCTGACCGAGCACGATGTTGATGGCGATGGCGATCGGGATGAGCACGATCGTGCGCGTGTCGAACTGGCGCGAGATGGACGCGACCTGACCGGTCTGCGCGTACTCCACGAAGCCGTAGAGCAGGATCGCGGCGGCCAGCGAGGCCACGGCCACGAGCGCCCATGAGCCGCTCGCCTGCTCGGGCGCGAAGCTCAGCAGGCCCGCGATGCCAATGAGGGCCACCACGATGAAGCCGGCGATCGCCGCGCCGACGCGGACCATGAGCTGTGACACGCCGCCCTCCAGATCCCCTCCCGACGCCCGGGCCATCGGACGGCCCCTAGCGTGCCACGCCGGGGATGCTCGCCGCCAGTCCCCCGACGCGCTCGATGAACCGATCGAGGAACCTGGGCACGTCCGCGGACACGGCCACGTCCAGGTTGGGAGGGCGACCCCAATGGCCCCGGCGGTCCGCGATGGTCTGGCCGTCCGCCGCACCCCCCAGGGTGACCTCCACGGTCAAGGGTCGTGCCTCCACCAGTGACGGGTCGAGTGCCGCGGCGAGGGCCAACGGGTCGTGGATGAACGCCCCGCGGAACCCGTCGAAGCGCTCGTGGAAGTCGAAGTACCAGGCCAGCGCGTCCGCCACGAGCCCCACCACGGGGTTGCGCGGCCCGTCCCCATGCAAGGGCATCCCGTCGGGGCCGCATCCGGCCCGTGTGGCGAGTCGCGCCAGATGCTCGGGTAGGAACCGTGCCTGCTCGGTGACGTCGAGGCCCAGCGCCAGCGGACGCGGTGGCGCGTCGTCGCCCCAGGCGATCGGACCATCCGGAGCCCATGCGCGCAGGACCACCGCCATGGCCTCGGGGTCGACGGCCACGTTCCACTCCGACACCGGGGTGGTGTTGCCTGCGGCGCCGTACGCGCCGCCCATGAGCACCAGCCGTCGAAGGAGTCGCGGCAGGCGCGGCTCCCGGAGCACCGCCACCGCGAGATCGGTCAGGGGACCCAGGGTCACGACGGTCAGCTCCCCAGGGTGCGCGGTCGCCTCGGCGATGATGAGGTCGACGGCATGACGCGCCGAGACCGACCGGCTGGGCGGGGGCGGCGTCGCGTGGCCGAGACCGTGCGGGCCATGCGTCTCGGGTGTCGTGACCAGTGATCGCAGCAGCGGCACCTCCCGACCCAGCGCAACTTCGACGTCCTCCCGTCCGGCCAGCCCAAGCACCGAGCGCGTGTTCGCGGCGACCTGGCGTGCGTCGACGTTGCCGGCGACGCATGTGACCGCCCGGATGTCCGCCTCCGGTGACGCGCAGGCGAGCAGCAGCGCGAGCGCATCGTCGATGCCCGTGTCACAGTCGATGAGGAGCTCGGTGGTGCTGGTCACGTGACAACCGTAGCCGACCGCGACGGGCATCACGCCATCGAACGGACGGATGGCCCACGATTGGGGCATGACGACCGCCACGCCCGTCCTGCCGCCCGCCACCATCGGCATCCTGGGTGGCGGCCAGCTCGGGCGGATGCTGGGCTACGCCGCCCGGGCCATGGGGTATGGCATCCGGGTGCTCGATCCCGATCGGCTGTGCCCCGCGTCGGTCATCGCCGACCACGTGGAGGTGGGCGGCTACGATGACCTTGAGGCGGCGCTGCGACTGGCGCGTGGCTGCGATGTGGTGACGTACGAGCTGGAGCATGTCGCGCCCGGACTGGTGGATGCCATCGAGGCGCTGGGGGTGCCCGTGCGCCCTGGCGCGCGTGCCCTTCGGGTGACCCAGGATCGGCTCGCCGAGCGACGGTTCGTGGTCGCGCGGCGGGTCGCGGTCGCGCCATGGCGCGAGGTCACGGTGGGTGACGACGAGGGCCTGGACGCGGCCCTCGAGGCGATCGGGGCGCCGGCACGTCTGAAGGCGGCGTTCGGTGGCTACGACGGACGGTCACAGGTCCGCATCGCGACCACACGGGACCGCCGGATGGCATGGATGGACTTGGGGCGATCGTCCGGTCAAGCTGCGATCCTGGAGCGAGAGCTGGCCTTTCGCGCGGAGCTCTCGATCGTCGGGGCACGGGGGCTCGACGGCACCTACCAGCCCTATGCCCTCGCGCACAACGTCCACGAGCGGGGTGTCCTGGTCGCGACCCGGTGGCCAGCGACCGTCCCTCCCGACGTGGAAGAGGCCGCCACGACCATCGGCGCATCGCTGGCCGAGGCCATGGATCTCGTGGGTGTCCTCACGGTGGAGCTGTTCCTGCTGCCGGATGGGTCGCTGGTCGTGAACGAGCTCGCGCCGCGGGTCCACAACAGCGCCCACGTGACGCTCGACGCGGCGGCCACCTCCCAGTTCGAGCAGCACATCCGGACCATCTGCGGCCTGCCGCTGGGTGCGACCGATGCGCTCGCGACTGCGGCGATGGTCAACCTGCTCGGATCGGGCTCGCGGCGACCGGCGCGACTCGAGGGCGTGGCCGAGGCGCTCACGGATCGCGGCGTGCACCTGCACCTCTATGGCAAGCGCGACGTGGTCGAGCGTCGGAAGATGGGCCACCTGACCTGCCTCGCGGCTGACGATGAGTCGAGCGAGGACGCATTGGCCCGGGCGCAGACAGCGCTCGATCGACTGACCTGGATGGCCTAGCATCCGTCCTGAGATGACCGCACTCGTTGAGCCCGACCTGTCCCCCGCGCCCATCGTGGGCATCGTGGGTGGCAGTCGGAGCGATTTCCCGGTGCTCGAGCCAGCGGTCGAGGTCCTGCGACAGCTGGGCATCCCATGCGAGCTACGGGTGGTCTCGGCCCATCGGACGCCCGACCACCTGTTCCGATACGCCGAGACCGCGACCGCGCGAGGCATCAGAGTGATCATCGCGGGTGCGGGCGGGGCCGCCCACCTGCCCGGGATGCTCGCGGCGAAGACACAGTTGCCGGTCATCGGGGTGCCGGTCCCCACCAAGGACCTGGGCGGTCTCGACTCGCTGCTCTCGATTGTCCAGATGCCCCGTGGGGTGCCCGTCGCGACCGTCGCCATCGGCAACGCCACCAACGCCGCGCTCCTGGCAGCCGCCATCCTCGCCCTGGGCGACCAGGCCCTCGCGGAGCGACTGGCGGCGCATCGTGCCGCCCAGACCGAGGCGGTCCTCAGCGACCCCTCCAACGAGGCGCCGCTCGCGTAAGCGCCAGGTCAGTGCCGCGGCGTACTGTCACGGGCGGGCCGCGCTCCACACTCGTTCGCGCTGGTCCCGCCGAGATGCTCCGGCCCGCACCGAGGCGAGGCGGCTCGCTATTCCTCGGCCGCCTCCTCGAAGCCCTTGAGGAACGTGAGCCAGGCCGAGAGCGGGATGCCGGCGAGTCGCTGCCGGAAGATGTCGGCCATGTAGTCGTCCATGGCCTTGGTTCGCGCGTAGCGCCCGAAGTTTCCGCCGCCGTCGTAGTTGGGCACGTCGGCGATCGGTTCCGCCTTAGTCGGGTAGTTGTGGCCGACGGCCGATCCGGTGATCCCGGCGTCGCTGGTCGTGTTGCGGATGTGCGTCCAATGGTAGTTCCGGTAGATCGCGGCGTCCCGAGCCGCCACGACGTACGGGTCCCAGATGCGCGGCGACCCGCTGATGCCAGCGTCAAGAGCCCACGGCACGACGACGAGCAGGTCCATGGGAGCGCACACGGCGGCTGTCGTCGTGAACCGAAAGGTGGGCACGCCCTCGCGGGCCAGCACGTACCACCCTTTGAGCTCGATGCCCATGAGGGGCTCGGACAGCTTGCCGGGCGCGGCGGTGCGCAGGACGACATCCGGGAACCGCTGCGCCTGACGCTCCCACCTGCAGAGCGCCCACTCGCCGTTCGGGTCCCACAGGTCGCGCTGGGCGTTCAGCGCCGCGACAACCTGGACCTCCATCGATGCGCCAAGCGCAGAGGCGAACGCATGGAGGTCCGTTGCGAGCACGTCCTGGACGACGAGGCGGGAGGCGAATGACGAGGGCAGTGCGAATAGGGCATCCCGAGTGCCCTCCCACAGGCGGATCTGGTCGTCACGCAGGCTAGCGGGCAGCGCAAGGACCGGTCTCGGCACCGTGGCCGCGGCCGCCGCAGCGGCCGCTTGGACCGCAGGGAGTGCTGCGGCAGGGTCAGCCTGCGACGAGGCCCCGCTGTCTGAGAGATCGCTCACCTGACTCCGCCTCCAGCCTCGCCACCGCGAGGTCGAAGTAGCTCGGGACGATCTCGGCGGTGCAGCAGCGCCGATCGGTCCGAAGGCAGGCTACCGCAGTCGTGCCGAGGCCTCCGAACGGATCCCACACCACATCGCCCTCGTCGGACGAGGCTAGCACGGCCCGCTCGATCAGCTTCAGCGGCTTCTGACTCAGGTGTGCGCTCCTGAGGCCGTTCTTGAAGCGCTCATCTCCGCGCATCGGCGGTTCCGACCAGACGTTCGTGATGCCGTGCACGTAGTTGAACTTGGCCCGCATCCTCGCCCACTGCTCGGCGGTGAGCGGCGAGCGACCGTCGAGCGAGAAGTAGGGCCGGACCGTCGGCCGACCGTGCTCGTTTGCGAATTCAGCGAGGCGCTCGAGGAAGTTGGGCGGCGGGTAGTACCACAGGTGGTCGGCCGTGAACCACTTGCGCGTCGCGGCGTTCTTCACGCCAGCGGCGGCGTTCGTGAGCGACAGCGGCAGGCCCGACCTCACCCACTCGTGACGGACCCACGCCTTCATGGGCAGGCGGATCGGCAGTCCAGCCTGGTCGGTCGTCTCGAACTCCACCCGACGCGTGTACTGGACGCAGACCTCAGTCACGACTGGGAACCGCCGGATCGTCAGACTGTTCACGTTCCCGGCGATATGGCCCTTGCCCTTGTCCCACACGTGTGCCGAGCGGTACTCCCAGCCGTGCGTCTCCAGGAGGCCATGTAACGTTGCCCAACTGACCTCGGTACCCCAGATCCAGAGTGTCGTCTCGGGCAGCGCGCACTCGCTCCACTTCGCGACATGTGGTGCGTACCACCCCGGCAGCTCGTCGGGTGTCGGAGGGTCCCCCGGGAACCCGGATACCCCGTATGGCCCGTCCACCATGATGACGGTGGGCCGAGGCCATGCCGAGTAGCGGTCGAGCGCGTTCGCGAGCTCGAGGAGGACACCGCCGACCTCGAAACGGGCGTGGTCACCACGCCGCTGGGCATCGTCGAGCGTCCGGGTCAGGATCGTCATGCTGCCACTATACAGAACAGATGTTCGAGTCATGTCGCGTTCGCGCGGGCACGTCGAGATTGTCGGGCGAATCACCATTGAGGCCAACCGGGATACCCACGATCACGATCGACGAATTCAGGCGCCACCGTGGACAACCCTCATGTGGTTGTGGATGAGGCCTCGTGACCCCCGCGCACACGTGGGTCCGGCGATCGCCGCACACCCACCAACGGTCCGGCACACGCAAGCCGCGGATAAGGGGCCGCGTGGCAGGATGGATGACCATCGGCCCGCCGGCACGACCCGGAGGTCGCCATGCGCATCACGAGGACCCAGGCAGCCATGATGACCCTGCGCGAGCAGGGGCCGCTCGGCATCGAGGAGCTCGGCCGTCAGCTTGCGTTGGTCGGGGCCACCAAGGCGCGTGACCCGGCACGCGCGGCGCTGGATGTCGTTCGGCACGAGCGGCGCGCGTACCAGCTCATCGACGGCCGCTGGATGGACCGTGTTGCCGCGCTCGAGGGCGCCGTGCTGCTGCATCGGGTCACAGGGCTCGAGCGACGGCGGGCGGCCATCCGGATGGACCCCGACCTCACGGTGCTGTCGAGCCTGGTCCGGGGCCAGGCGGAGTGGTGGCGGCGCGCGGCGCTCCCTGGCGTGGTCAGCCTGGGATGGGTCCGTGACCGGCGGCTGGACCGGTGGCACGCGGCGCCCGATCGCTTCCTCGCGATGCCCTACGAGTTCGCGCGGGCGCTGGAGTCCGGCGACATGATCCGTGCGGTCGTCGCGGAGGGGTCGCTGACGTTCGAGCCGGTGCCGGGATGGCGGGACACGGGGATGGTCGCCTATCCCCAGCTCGAGTCGGTCGCGAGCGCATTGCTCGAGGTTGACTCGGACGAGGACCCCGCCGAGCCGTTCGCCATCGAGCGGCTCCTGTTCGAGCTGGTGGGGCGGTCACCCAACGCCCTGCGCACGCTCCAGGAGCCAGTGGGCGCGATGCTCCACCGGGCAGGACTGGTGACCCATCGGGAGCTGGCTGGGACGGCGACGACCGACTGGGGCTGTCACGAGCGTTGGGAGGCAGCGGTCGAATGGGCCAGGCAGGAGGCATGGGAGGCTGAGCGGGGTCCGCGTGTGTACGATCCGCCGGTCTGGGACGAGCCCGTACCCGACGACCTCGACGAGGACCTCGACATCGGGCCCTGCGTTGACCAGCTTGGTTGACCAACCCACCATGGGCTGGTGGACGTCGTGAACGTGTACGAGGCCAAGACCCGTCTGTCCCGGTTGTTGGGGCGTGTGGAGCGAGGCGAGCAGGTCGTGATCGCCGGTGCCGGCAAGCCAATCGCGATGCTGGTGCCCTCTGTCGACCCTGCGCTGACGCCGCGCGTCCCTGGCCTGCTCCGGGGCCAGGTCTGGATGTCCGATGCCTTCGACGACCCGCTCCCGGAGTTCGATCGGCCCGGCCATGGCCTCGACGAGGTGCCCGAGGATGCCACGTGAGGGCTCTCCTCGCGCGGTACGCCGTCGAGACGGTCTGGTAGCGCGGATGGGTCGGCCTCCGACGCCGGGTCGGCTACCCTTGCCGTGGCGAGACCCACGAACCCTGGAGGCCCGACCCACCCATGTCACATCGCGTCACCCTCATCCCCGGCGACGGCGTCGGCCCTGAGGTCACCGCCGCCGCACGTCGCATCATCGATGCGGCGGGGGTCCCCATCACCTGGGAGGAAGCGGAGGCCGGCGCGGAGGTCTTCAAGCGGGGCGACACCACGGGTGTGCCGCGGGAGACGGCCGACTCCATCGCGCGGACCAAGGTGGCTCTCAAGGGCCCGCTCGAGACGCCCGTGGGCTTCGGTGAGAAGAGCGCCAACGTGACGCTCCGGAAGCTGTTCGAGACCTACGCCAACATCCGGCCGGCGCGACAACTGCCGGGCGTGCCCACCCGCTACGCCGGGGAGGGGGTCGACTTCATCGTGGTCCGCGAGAACATCGAGGACCTGTACGCGGGCGTCGAGTACCTCCATACCCGGGACGTCGCGGTCGCGCTCAAGATCATCAGTCGCAAGGGCTCCGAGAAGGTCATCCGGTACGCATTCGAGCTGGCGCGTCGAGAGGGTCGCAGCAAAGTCACCGTGGCCACCAAGGCGAACATCCTCAAGCTCTCCGAGGGGATGTTCAAGCGTGTCGGGGAGGAGCTCGCGACCGAGTACCCGGAGATCACCCACCAGCACCTGATCATCGACAACGTCGCGCACCAGATGGTCAAGGACCCCGCGCAGTTCGACGTCATCGTGACCACCAACCTCGCAGGCGACATCATCAGCGACCTCGCGAGCGGGCTCGTGGGAGGCCTTGGCTTCGCGGCGTCGGGCAACTATGGCGATGACGTGGCCATCTTCGAGGCGGTCCACGGGTCGGCCCCCAAATACGCGGGCAAGAACGTCATCAACCCCACGGCCCTGATCCTGAGCTCGGTGATGATGCTGCGGCACATCGGGGAGCAGGCAGCCGCCCAGCGGATCGAGGACGCGGTCTACGTGACCCTCGCAGAGGGTCAGGCGGTCACCCTGGACGTGGCACGCCAGCAGGGTGACGTGGAGCAGTCGGCGTCCACGAGCGGGTTCGCGGATGCCATCATCGCCAATCTGGGCCGGATGCCTGAGCGAACGTTCGTCAAGGAGCGTCAGGTCCCGGCCGTGACGCCCGAGCGTCGACCACGGTGGTCATACGGCCGGCCGGAGCGGATCGTCGCCACCGAGACGATCGGGGTCGATGTCTACATCGAGAGCGACGATGCGCCCGACATCCTGGGGGAGCAGCTCAGGGTCGCCGCGGGAGCCGACTTCCACCTGGCGGCCGTCACCAGCCGCGGCACCATCGCTTGGCCCACCGGTGCCGCGCGCATCGACGGCGTGGGCTGGTGGAGTGCGCGGTTCCTTGCCGCGACGTCAGGCGCAACCGTCACCGACGCCGAGGTCCTGGGGCTCCTGGGCCGCGTCGGCGAGCGCTATCGCTGGATGGATGTCCAGAAGCTGACCACGTTCGGATCCGAGGAGGGCTTCACGCGCGCCCAGGGCGAATGACCCCGGGAGGAGGCCGCGGACCCGGGAGGCGGCCCCGTCCTACACTCGGCTCGTGACCGACCACGACGAGCTGGCCACCAGCGGCACGATCCTCGACCGCCAAGAGCGCCCACAGCGACTCGACGTGCGGGGTCGCCCGCTTGTGCCCAGTCGCGTCCCGGAGGAGCGGCCCACGCCCCTGCGGGACAGCTTCATCCACGTCTCGATCGTGGCGCTTGTGTGCGGCGTCATCACCATCATGGCCCTCGAGCTTGGGACGCCCTTCTCCTCGTGGCTCGTCCGGGTCCCGGTGCTGGTGGGGGGTGCGTGCCTGCTCGCGGTGACGCTGGACGCGATCGTACGGATTTGGCGCAGCGTGCGAGCCTGGATGCGTGTGGACCGCC
>DAOTUX010000203.1:0-2783 GCA_034436475.1 Chloroflexota bacterium
GATCCCCAACCCGGTCGGCCGCCGACCCTTGCAGACCACGTCCATGGGAAGGGCACCGTCCCGCCAGTGGTAGGTCCCGCCCTCGATGCCGATGTCGATGAAGCGGCTGCCGAACAGGGGCGAGGTCAGAAGCGTGTTGAAGATGTCCGGCAGGAACGGGTTGCTCAATGATGGCTGGCGCCATCGGCTGAAGTCGGGGGTGAGGATGAACAGCACTAACCGACGCGTGGCGGTGGCCGACGGCTCGAGACGGCCATCGATGGTCCAGAACTGCCCCGGGTTGCAGGGCAACGGCGGGGTGCCGGTCGCGATACTCGAATGGAACGTCCCGGAGCCTGGCTCGCCTGGGTCATAACCGGGGTCCCACGAGAAGTCGTAGGTGGCCCTGAAGTCGGTGTCCGTGAGGACCCCACCCTGGCCGCTCTTCACCGTCCACGTCCCCCGGATCTTGTAGAGGCCGCACGGCTCGGCGATGGGGCGCACGCGGAAGGAGCCGAAGATCGTGGCGCCTGAGCGCTTCTGGTGGTTGGACAGGATGACGTACATCTCCACGACATCCTGATCGGGCTTGTCGAAGCAATAGCGCACCCGCTCGCCGGGGTCCACCCGTCGACGCGTCCAGACCTGCTGGCCACCCTCGAGCAGCGCCAGCAGGTCCACGTCCAGGTCGCGCGCCGGCCGGAGCTTGCGGAAATCGAGCGTGAGTTGACGGGCGTCGGGGTGCGGGTCGAGCTTGATGTAGGTCGCGGTCAGCCATTCCAGTCGCTCCGGGATGGTGTGCCCCATCTCCTTGATCTTGACGGGCGCCAGTCGCCTGCGGTCCTCGACTGGTGGGGGGCGGTCGATCGGCGTCTCCGAGTCCACGACCTGGAGACGTGGTGCGATCGGGTCACCGGGCAATTGCCTGTCAAGCATCCGGACCGCGAACTCACGGAAATGGGTCTCGAACGAGACGATGCCGTCCAGCACCCTGTCCGCGTGGTCGAAGTCGCCGGGCCCGACGCTCTCGACCAGGTCCCATGCCCGCCGGATGACATCCGCCCCCCGTTCCTGCTGCATGAACAGGGGCCACACATAGGCGTTGTACATATGGATCGTCGGATACGAGACGTTGAGCGAGGTGTTCGAGGCGGTGGCCTGGAATGGCGCGAACCGCCAGCCGTGTGGCATCAGGCGTCGTCGCGTCGGCCCAAACTTCGCCTCCGCCCAGGTTGCGGACGCCTCAGTGAACCACCACTCGCTCCACCCGCCGCCCAGCGCCGGCTGGAACATCACCTCGGTGTTGTGTCGCTTCTGGAGGACGTGGAAGAACTCGTGGATGAAGGTTTGTTTCCACGTGTCCGACCCGACATCCGCGCGCGGCATCAGGACATAGGCGCTGGACCGGCGCCCCAGGCGGGGGTCCGCGCTGTACGTCGAAGCCAGCGCCTTGGGCGAGATGACGCCGCCACGATGACGCGCCTCGATGCCCGGCGTCATGAGGTAGATGTCGATGGCGTCGTCGCCGCCCGTGCCGTCATCCGGGATGGGTGCGCCCATGTACTGGGTCATCGGCATCCAGATGGTGCGCGCGAAGGTGATGGCCGTGTTCAGGGCGGCGTCCTCGTTGCCGTCGCAGACCGCCCAGAACTTGAGCTTGATGCTGGGATCGACACGCTCGCCACGCCATCCGAAGTCAGCCGGGCAGTTCAGGAAGCGCATGCGTGACGGCGGTCGTACCGCGAGCGTCTGGTCCGACCCCGGTGCGGCCGCCAGCGCCGCCTCCTCGTCCAGTTGGCGGTTCGCGATGCTGCGCGGGTCGCTGGGACGGACGACGAGCGACGTGAGCACCGCTCGCAGGTCGTCCGGCGCATGGTCGCCGAGCGCCTCCACCTCCCGCGTGAGGGACGGGTCCTCGCCCGCCGACCCGATGCCCCAGAGCTCATCGGGCAGTCGATCGTCGCCCCAGAACGCATAGCCACGATACGCGAGGGAGGTCGGGTAGTCGATCTGGCCGGCCTCGAGCGCCTTCGCGATGAGCTCCTGGGCGGCCTCGGTCGGCTCCTGCGGGCCCGCGCTCGCACCGGGCGAGTGGCTGGCACCTGGGGTGATATCCGCGTCCGGCGGGTGACTCGCTTCCACCACGGCATCGGGTGTCGCCGGGGACGCGCCCTGCGCCGGGGACGCGCCCTGCGCCGGGGACGCGCCCGAACCCAATGCTCCGGTCAGCACCAGCAGGCCTAGGGCCAGCGCCACGGTCGGAATCGTCGGACGCGACGGTCGAGGATGCATCCCACACGCAGTGTACGTCTCTGTCACGGCATCGCAACGCAGCCTGACGTGGCGCCGAGGCGGCGCGCGAAGGTTCCCGCGAATCCCGGGGGCCGCGGCCCCTGGAGTGGTGGGAGCGATGGCCGTGGCGCCGAGGCGGCGCGCGAAGGTTCGCGCGAATCCCGGGCTCCGCCGTCGTTTCGAAGGGAGTGAACGGGGCAGGCACAATCGGGCGCGCTTGGCGAGCGGGCAGACCTCCTTGGCAATGCACCGATGCCGCCCGCCAGGCGCCGGATCGCGCGAAGAATCGCGCGCATCCGCGCGGCCATGGCACCGAAGCCCCGTGGGGCCCCGGTGGGCACATCACCGGCGCCGGATCGCGCGAAGAATCGCGCACCGCAGTGCGACATGCTTCCCACTCTCCCGGCACCCAGCAATGGGTGGCGGCACCCGACGAGGCCGCGGCACCCAGCAATGGGTGGCGGCGCCCGACGATGCCACGGCGCCCGACGATGCCGCTCACCGAAGGTCCC
>DAOTUX010000204.1:0-4055 GCA_034436475.1 Chloroflexota bacterium
TCGGTGTCGCGCCTCAGGGGTTCCGTGCCGACCCTCGCCTCCTGGAGGTTGGTGAGGCCGTCATGGTCCGGGTTCTCCCGTCCGTCCTTGATGCCGTCGTGATCGGAGTCCTTCGTCCGGGGGTTGGTGTGGGTGTGGTACCGCTCGTAGGCGTTCCGCAGACCGTCTCCGTCGCGATCGAGTCGACTGCCACCGGACGCCATCGCAGCCCCCGGCACAAGCAGGACGCCGATGAGCGCGCCGGCCGTGACGCCCGCCCGGAGCAGATCCCTTGCCGCAATCGTGTGACCAGTCATCTCCCGTCCCTTCTTCCATGGCGCCGGCCGTCGCTGACCGTCCGATGTGCCGCGCCCCGAGCGAGACGCGGCCGACATCCCCACCAGAGGCACGAGCCGAGGGAGTGGTTGCACCCGCACGGCGGTACCTTCGGGCCAGCCAAGCGTTCGCGCTGGTACCAGAGGGCCCCGATCAGGCGGCCGACGACGGGCGCATCCCGGTGTTATCCGGTGGCTCCGTGGCCTGCCCGCCGTCCGGAGCGTCGTCCCCGTCCGGAGCGTCGTCCCCGTCCGGAGCGTCGTCCCCGTCGTCCCCGTGGTCATCAGGGTCGTCATCAGTCTCGGCTGCGTCGGTCGCCTCCGGTCGTTCGGTGGGCTCCGGTCGTTGGGTCGACCGAGGTCGGCGAGTCGGTCGGGCGGTGGTGTCGGGGCGATCTGTGGACTTGGGGCGGTGCGTGGGCCGCCGGGTGGCCCGCGGTGTCGCGGCTGCGTCGCGACTGGGATCGGTATCGAGCGGCGCAGGCCGTGCCGTCCTCGCAGGGCGTTCGAGACCAGAGGTCGGTCGGGCCGTGGCGTCCAGGGTCGACGGCGAAGGCGACACATGGGCGGGTCGCGGGCTGGGAGCCCACGAGGGAGACGCCGACAGGTCGTCGAGGTCCGTGCGCACGATGGGTGTGGGCGGTGGACGAGGGACCTGGTCCTCGAGCAGCCGCTGGACACCAACGGCTGATGCGAACCCGAGCGTGGTGATGGCGAGGATCGTGATGAGCACCAAGCCGAGCGCCTGGATGCGGACCGCCACGGGGAAGGTTCCGCGTCGCCGGATCGTGTGGAGCAGCTGCCGAAACGCACCGACGGCGAGCGTGGGCCGTAGCCTGACCAACGCGAGCAGGTAGCGCCGAGGCGGCGTCCGATCGGGCTCGCGCTCCACACGTGCCAGGACACGTGCCGAGAGGTCTGCCGCGGGGCTCAGCGCGGTGCCCGCCAGGTACGCCAGAAGGGCGTCCATGGCCGGATCGCCGCCCGCCTGAAGGCCGCCGTCGGAACCGGGACGTCGGGGCGTGGTCATGCCCAGCTCCGATCGATCGCGTGTCGGAGCCGTTCCACGCCTCGATGCAGCTGCGCCTTGACGGTGCCCATGGGTCGTCCGGTGGCGAGGCAGATCTCAGCGAGCGGCAACTCCCCGAAGAAGCGCATCGTGAGCACCTCGCGATACGGGTCCGGCAAGGCCGCGACCGCGACCCGGAGGTGCTCGCGCCGCTCGGCCTCAAGCGCCTCGCGAGCGGGATCGGAGCCACCCGCCAGCGACGCCGTCAGTTCCGGGTCGAGTGCCGATGTCCGCATCACGCGCTGCCGGACCACAGCGGCGCGTCGCCATGAGTGGCGAGTGGCGATACGGATCAGCCAGGCGCCCGGCCGTCCATCGCCTCGATAGGTGGCCAGATTCCGATGGGCGAGCACGAACGTCTCCTGCGTGGCGTCCTCAGCGTCCTCGATGGTCCCCAGGATCCTGTAGCAGGTCCGGAAGACGCTGGCTGTCTCGAGCTCGACGAGGGCGCGGAAGGCATCCTCGTCCCCGGCCGTGAGCGCCGCGGCGAGGGCAGCGTCATCCACAACAGGGAAGAGACATCGACATGGGCCCAGGTTGCGACAATCGCGGCGAGGCGCGACCCGCGCGTGTCAAGGGACCGAGGCCGCGGAGCCCCGCAGCGGCATCGGGGCCGGTAGTTCGGGACATGAGTCGACGGGCGCAGTCGGCCCGGGGTCCGGACTCGCGAGATGCCATGGTCACGCGGCCCTCAGTGTAGCGTCGCGCCATCGGGCGCCCGACCCGATGGTGGCAACCCGGCGCCCATGCACTGGCTCTCCCTCGTGGGGCACCCACGCACGCGCATGGAGTGCCGCCGACTGCGAGCGGTCGCGATGGACCCTGCGGGGGTCCGCGCGATGACGCGGTGGTCCATCATGCCCACATGCGTGAGCACCCCGCGACCCCCATGCGCGTGTTCGCCGACGCCGACGCCCTGGGCCGGGCGCTGGCCGGCGAGATCATGGTCGGCATCCGGGCCGCACGGGTCGATGGTCGGCGCTACCTGCTCGGCTGCCCGGGCGGCCGGAGCCCACGGAGCACGTATCGCGCGCTCGCGGAGCTCGCGCGTGGCGAGGACATGGGCCACGTCATCATCGTGATGATGGACGAGTACCTGGAGCCGACACCAGGGGGCGGTCACCGACACGTCTCTCCCTTCGCGCCGCACAGCTGTCGGCGCTTCGCGGAGCAGGAGATCCGGGCGCCCATCAACGCCGTGGCGAGCAAGCCCATCCCGGCAGAGGCGGTGTGGCTCCCCGATCCCGCCGACATCGAGGCCTATGAGCCACGCATCGCCGACGCCGGCGGCGTGGACCTGTTCATCGTGGCCAGCGGCGCGAGCGACGGGCATGTCGCGTTCATGCCGCCCGGTTCGTCGCTGGACAGTGGCGTCGCGATCGTGCCGCTCGCCGAGACCACCCGTCGCGACAACATGACGACCTTCCCCACCTTCCGGTCCATCGATGAGGTGCCCACCCATGGCGTCTCGGTGGGGTTGGGCACCATCCGGCGCTGTTCACGGGGCGTGCGGCTCGTCATGCTGGGACAGGACAAGCGGACCGCGGCGGCTCGGGTGATGGGCTGCACCGGGTTCGACCCGGCGTGGCCTGCGACCATGATCCACGCATGTCGGGACGCGCAGGTCTGGCTCGATGTGGCCGCCAAGGGCGGCGGCCACGAGGCGAAGCCCTCGGGAGGTCCCCGGGGGCCATTGACAGAGGAGGTCACATGAGCAGGTCATCCGGGCCCTCGGCACGCGGGCGCTCGCTGGCGCTGGCGGTCGGGGCCATGCTGGCGGTTGGCGCGGTCGGGGCGGTCCCCGCGGTCGCGCAGGACGCGGTCCAGACCGACGGCTGGGAGTCCGTCGGCGACGTCACCATCAGCGTCCAGGGCGAGAACGCGTCCAAGGCGACGCTGGAGGCGCTCACCGCCCAGTTCACCCAGCAGTACCCGAACGTCACGTTCGACCTGCAGTTCAAGTCGTTCGACGACTTCATGAGCACCGTGCTCCAGGTCGCCGACTCGGCGGATGCGCCGGACATCATCTTCGGCAACCAGGGCTACACCGTGGACGGCCCCCTCGTGGAGGCCGGCCTCATCGTGCCCTTGGACAAGTACTACGAGGCGTACGGCTGGAACGACTGGTATCCCGAGGGGACCCGGGCGCAGTTCCAGTTCACCGAGGATGGCCAGACCTTCGGCCAGGGCCCTATCTGGGGCATCGCCGAGTCGGCCGACTTCGTGGGCGTGTTCTACAACGTGGACAAGCTCGCCGCGCTGGGTCTCGAGCCCCCCACCACGTTCGCGGAGCTCGAGGCGGCGTTCGCCGCGGCCAAGACCGCGGGCGAGCTGCCCATCAAGCTGGGCAACCTCCAAGGCTGGCCCGCGACGCACTCCTTCGGCATCGCCCAGGGCGCCTACGTCCCGGCGCCCGACATCCGTGCCTGGGTGTTCGGGCAGGAGGGGGCAGACTTCGCGTCACCCGCCAACCTCCAGGCGGCCCAGGCCTTCAAGAACTGGGTGGACCAGGGCTGGATCGATGGCGCGGCCGCGAACGGTCTGGACTACGACCAGGCGTGGCAGGAGTTCGCGAAGGGTGACGGCGTGTTCCTGCTCGGCGGCCATTGGCTGGCGGCCGGCCTGCGGGACGCCATGGGCGCCGACAAGGTGGGCTTCATCGCACCACCGCC
>DAOTUX010000205.1:0-3308 GCA_034436475.1 Chloroflexota bacterium
CCGGACCCGATAGGTCGCCCAGCCGGCACCGACCTCGTCGACGGTGACCGTCATCTCGACCGGATAGGAGACCCGGAAGCCTGATGGGTCGAACGCGTTGACGTACTCGATGCTGCCCGCGTACGTGAGGGTGACACCGGGCGCGACCCAGTCGGGGAGGGGGCTGCCCAGGCCCGGCAGGTCGCGCTGCCGCTGGTCGACGAGCCGCGTCCACACGATGGACACGTTGCCCTCCGGGTCGTCGAGCGGGCCGTGGACCTGCGAGCCATCCGCCTGCGCCCGGCCCGTGGTCGCGATGAGCGCGCCGCTCGACGCGTCGAACACGGTCGAGGCGTAGGAGCCCTCCGCCCGGCTCAGGAAGGCGACCGAATCGACCGTCGCCTCGCCCAGCTGGTAGGCGCCCCGCAGCACCTGGAGGTTGCCCGTCCGACCGCTCGCGACGCCCGCCAGCAGGTCGGCCCGCACCCACGCCCCGTCCACCGCCGCGCCGGGGAACACGCCGCCCCCGAGCGGGACCACGGACAGCCGGTCGGACGCCAGGTCGATGGGCCACAGGGTGGTCTCGAGCGCGACCCGGTCGCCGTCCACGGCCAGCACGTCCGTGTGGGTCCAGCCGCGCGCGGCCGCTGTGGGCATCTCGTCCGTCTCGGTCTGGCGATACCGCTTGCCGGTGGCCGGGTCCTCCCAGTCACCCTCGGGGTCCTCGACGTAGGTGTACGGGCTGGTGCGGATCGACGCGGTCTCGCCGTACCACGTCAGGCGCGTGCCCGGTCGCACCCAGTCAGGTGGCGCGCCATTGGGTGCGCCGACGCGCGGGAAGGCCTCGTTGGTCCCGCCCTGGGCCATGGTGGGGGCGCTCGACACACCCAGGCCCAGCAGCGCGGACGCGGTGACGATGACGCCGGCGATCCGGCCGATCCGACGCGTGCCCATCTCCCACCTCGGGATCCTGGCCCCGGCGTGACGGGACACCCACCGCGTCTGGCGCGCCCGGGCAGGGCGATGCTGCGCGGGGAGTGGCCAGCCGCGCCAGGGCCGAAGGGCTCGAATCGGCGCCGCGGGTCGTGCGGCGGTCGGGGCGGCGGTCGAGCCTGCGTCAGGGCAGGAGCTGGAAGCCGGGGACGTTGGCACGCATACGGGCGGCTGGTTACGATGTCCTCGACCGCCGCTTGGACGGGCACTGTCGCTTGCCACTGCCGGCATGGCCCACCGACGAGGACCTGGAACGCCTCGCCAGCGCCTTCGATCCTGCGATACCCAACCCAGCGCCGGTGCAACGGAGGCCTGGATGAGCCATCGTGGCGCCACGAACCTGCCCACCGCTCGAGCCGACTTCAACCGCCACGACGTGGACGGTCGGTACGCTGTCGGCCTGGCTCGCTTCCCTGACGGCGTGAACCCTCGGGTGGGCGACGAGGTGCTGCTTCATGACCCGGAGGGCAACTCGGTACGCGCGGTGGTCACGGACGTGACCCAAGACGCTGCGCTCCTCGAGCCGGCGTGGGGGACGTGGCGGTCCGAGTCGGGTTTGCCGGCCGAGGTGCCCGGGCCCGCTCGACGACGCGCGCCGACGCCACGAGCCTGACGGCGTCCGTCGTCCGACGTGTCGGCCGGAGGCGGCCAGCACCACGTGGCGCCCGAACCCTGAGTCTGAGCCCGGTGGTTCGGTCGAGCGTCGCGATCCGGGTTGCGATCAGCCGAACAGTGGGCCTGCGATCAGCCGAGCACTGGGCCTGCGATCAGCCGAGCACTGGGCCTGCGATGAGCCGAGCACTGGGCCTGCGATGAGCCGCTCGGCCCGGAGCGCCACGACGTCCGGCAGGCATCAGCCACTGGGCGGCGGGCCCTCGTCGAGGCCGATTACCCGAACGGACTCGGCCGGGACGGACCACGCCCCATGCGAGTCCGCCTTGGAGGACTCATCGGGCCGACGTGGTCGGCGAAACCTACACATGCTAACGTATGTGTATGTATGAGCGGCGGCTCCAACTCCTCCTCGACCAGGAACGATACGAGCGCGTCGCCGCGCGCGCCAGGCGGCGCAAGGTCTCCGTGGCGACCGTCATCCGCGAGGCCATCGACACCGCGCTCCCGGCTGCCGACGAGGGCCGTCGGGCGGCCGCGGACCGGATCCTCGCGGCGGCACCCATCGCCCTGCCGGACGATCCCGCCGACCTGCGGCGAGAGCTCGACGAGGCGCACGACCGTCGGTGATGGTCCTCGACACGACGGTCCTGGCCTACGCCGTGGGCGCGGACCATCCGCTGCGAGCGCCGTGCCGGGCGATCATCGACACCGTCGGTGACGGCCGCGTCACAGCCACGACCACCGCGGAGGTGCTCCAGGAGTTCCTGCACGTGCACGCGCGGCGCGGCAGGCGCGACGCTGGGATCTCGTACGCGCGCGACTACCTCAGGCTGCTCTCGCCGCTCCGGGAGGTCCAGGCGGACGACTTCGAGGCGGCGCTGCTGCTCCACGCCGCGCACCCGGCCCTGGGCGCGTTCGACTCGGTCCTTGCCGCGGTCGCGACGCGGACCACGCCTGGCGTGCTGGTCTCGGCCGACCGGGCGTTCGCCTCGATCCCCGGCCTGCGCCATGTCGACCCAGCCGACCCGACTGCGCTCGCCGCGCTGCTCGGCGAGAGCCTGCCGCCGGGCGCGCGCTGAGGGCCATCGGCGGACGGTTGCGATCTGCCGAGCGTGAGTCCTGCGACCAGCTGTGGTTCGACCTTGCAGCCCTCGTCGAGGCCGATTACCCGAACGGACTCGGCCGGGACGGACCACGCCCCATGCGAGTCCGCCTTGGAGGACTCACCGGGCCGACGTGGTCGGCGGACTCCTCGAGGCGGCGCGGCCGAGGCGGCGCGACCGGCCGGCCGATGTGTCACAATGTGACACATGGCACAGGTCAGCGCACGAGAGCTGCGGCACAGGATGAGCGAGTACCTCGCCCGCGTGGACGCAGGCGAGCGGTTCGAGGTGACGCTCCGCGGGCGCACCGTCGGCCAGCTCGGGCCGCTCGATCGGTCCGAGGGCGTCATCGCCCGGTTGGTCCGAGAGGGTAGGGCGACGCCTGCGCTCGACCCGGACACGACTGACCTGCCTCCCCGGACCCCCTCGATCCCGGCCAAGCCCACGGCCACCGAGGAGCTGCTCGCCGAGCGTCGGAGCGATCCCCGCTGAGCAGCCTGTACCTCGATTCGTCGGCGATCACCAAGCTCATCCTCGACGAAGCCGAGACCGATGCCCTCGTTCGCGTCGTGCGAGGACGGTCGCTCGTCTCCAGCATCGTCGCGTTGGTCGAGGTGC
>DAOTUX010000206.1:0-3644 GCA_034436475.1 Chloroflexota bacterium
GACGCGTTCGCCGCCGACGGGCGCATCGCGCTGCGCACCGACGAACCCGAGGGCCTCGAGCCTCGGTGGCGGGCGCTCGCCCGTCGTGACCGCGCCTCGCCCAAGCTCTGGATGGACGCATACCTCGCAGCGTTCGCCATGAGCGATGGCTGCCGGATGGTCACGACCGACGCCGCATTCGGGCAGTTCGAGGGCTTGGATCTGCTCGTCCTCCGGTAGGGGCCGTGCCACCTCATGGTGGAACCCCAAGGCCCTGGGCGGCACCACTAGGCTGTGAGCACGACCAGATGCGTCGTGCCAAGCGGGTGATCGATGGGACGCGATCTCGTCGAGCGGGCCATGGCGGGTGATCTGGAGGCGTTCAACGAGCTGGTACGCCATCGGATCGACCAGCTCTATGCCATGGCGCGCCTCGTCCTGCGGGACTCGGAGCGGGCGGCGGACGCCACCCAGGAGGCGCTCGTCGCCGCCTGGCGTGACCTGTCCGCCCTCCGTGATCCCGAGCGGTTCGAGTCCTGGCTGCGACGGCTCCTCGTCAATGCCTGCTACCAGCAGGCTCGCCGGGACAACCGTCGCCGCCACTACGAGGCCGCGGCCGTGTCCGTGCACCCGGTCGCACCGGACCCCGCGATCGCCCTCGCCGACCGGGACCAGGTCGAGCGTGGGTTCCGTCGCCTCGACGAGCAGCAGCGCGCGCTGGTCGTCCTGCACTACTACCTCGACCTGCCGCTCGCGGAGACCGCCGCGAGCCTGGGCATACCCCTCGGGACCGTGAAGTCACGGCTCCATCGCACCAACGAGCTGATGCGCGCCTCCCTCGAGGCGGACGCGCGCGGCGGCCGACTCTCGGAGCGGCACGCATGACCCTGCCGCCCGACCTCCGACGACCCATCAGCGCCTTCCTGGACGACGAGATGTCCGTGCGCGCGCCCGAGCAGGTCGTGTCCGACGTGCTCGCGGCGGTTGGACGGACCCGGCGTCGCCCGGCCTGGCGCACTCCCGAAAGGTGGATCCCCATGACCGTCACGATGCGGCTCGCGGTCGTGCCGCGCGCCCTCGTCTACCTGTTCCTCCTCGCGCTCCTCGCTGCCATGCTCGCCGCAGGTGGCCTCGTGGTCGGATCGCTGCGGAACGCGGGCATCGTCGTGCCGCCCCCGTACGGCCCAGCGGCCAACGGGCTCATCGCATACGACGCCGATGGCGACATCTGGGTCGTCGAGCCGGATGGCGCAGAACCCAGACGACTGACGACGGGACCCAGCATCGAGCACGGACCCGCGTGGTCACGGGACGGGACGCGCATCGCATACTGGTCGCAGGAGCGGCCCGACGGCCCGTCGAGGCTCATCGTGGCCCGCGCGGACGGATCGGATCCGCGCACCATCGCGGCGGATCCGGAGGGTCGCACGTCGCTCCAGTTCCTGGACTGGTCACCCGACGGGGCCCGCATCACGTATTCGCTCGGGTCCTCGCTCGATCCGGTCACGCTCGACGAGCGGGTGTTCGTGGCCGCGACCGACGGGACGGGGGCACGGCAGGTCGGCGGCCCCGACCTGATCGCGCGCCAGCCTTCCTGGTCGCCCGACGGGAAAGCCATCGCGTTCTCGGGCAGCGCGAGTGACGGAGCGATCGCGGACTCCTACTACCCCGACCAGGGCATCTACCTCATGGCGCCGGACGGCACGGACGTCCGCCGCTTGAGCAAGGTGAGCGCCACCCCGACCTACGAGTTCTATCGTGCCGACTGGTCGCCCAAGGAGGGCCGGCTCGTGACCAACGTCAACGGCGCGATCTGGGATCTCGCCGCCGACGGCACGGGCGAGGCGCCCATCGTCGGGAGTTCCAGCGGTTCGCTGATCCCACGATGGTCGCCGGATGGCGCGACGATCCTGTATGTCAGCCTGGACACGTCGAACCTCTACACGATCCCCGTCGCGGGCGGCGCGGCCACGGACCTCGGCAACCCCGGATCGGGCCACGTCTGGTCGCCGGACGGCACCCGCGTCGCGACCTTCAACCCCGGAAAGCTCGTCCTCATCGATGCCGGGACAGGCGACCTTGTCACCGAGGTCGCGGTGGGTGACCAGTCGTACCCGGCCATCCACCACTACCCCAGTTGGCAGCGGCTGGCGGTCGACGACTGACCCGGGCCGCCCACACCGGGCTGCCATCGACCTGGTGGCCATCTCGTCGCATCTCTACGATGTCAACGTAGAATGGCGTGCATGACGTCCATCTTCTCGTCCGATCGTGCCCTGGCGGTGCTGGCCGCGCTCGAGGCCCGCCCCAGCGGGGCGCGACTCACGGAGCTGAGCACCATGGTCGAGGCACCCCTGTCGAGCGTCCAGGCGGCGCTGCGCCTCTTGCTCGCCGGCCGATGGATCTCGACCGATCGTGCTCGGCCGGTCCGATACCTCCTCACCTCCGATCAGCGCCGCGATGCCGCCAAGCTCCTGGATGTGGCGGCGACGCGAGATCGTGACGGGGCGCTCGTGGCCGCGGCGCTCCGGGCGAACCGCGCGGTCGAGTTCAGCGCCCGCGATGGGGCGGGCCTGCTTGTCGTGACCTGGTGGGACGCCAAGCCCTCGGACGAGGTCCTGCTGGAGGCATCGCTGTCGCGGGTCCTCACCGATGTGACCCGGATCGGACACGACGATCTGCGCGAGCTGCTTCAGGAGGACCAGTCTCCGCGCGAGCGTGCCCTCGCCGCCGTGGCGATCTCGGGGAGCGTGGACCGCTCGTTCCCACGCCCGTTCGTCCACGGCGGATCGGACGCGCCACCGCTCGGGCGTCTCCATCCGGCTGTCGACACGCCATCACGCCGTGCCCTCACACGTCTCGCTCGGCGGTTCGGCCTCGCTGAGATCAGGGTCTTCGGCTCGGCGGTCCGCGGGGACCTGCGACCGGACTCGGACATCGACATCGCGGTCACGCGGAGGCCCGAGCGACGTCGCACGCTCGAGGACGAGACCGCGCTCCGGCGGGAGCTGGAGGATGTCTTCGGGCGCGACGTGGATGTGGTCGATGTGGGGCTGCTCCGACCGGACGTCCTCGCGCGCCTCCGCTCCGAGGGCGTGCTGCTGTATGGATGATCGCGACCGTGCGCAGCTCGAACTCGTGGTGGCCCACGCCGAAGCCGCGATGGGCTATGCGCGCGAGCAGGGCCGCGCATGGTGGAAGGATGCTCGGACCCTCGACGCCGTGATGATGCGGATCACCCAGGTGGCCGAAGCCGCGAAGCGCGTGTCGCCAGCGGGGCAAGCCGAGGTCGAGGGCGTGCCCTGGTCGAGCATCAGGGCCATGCGCAGCAGGCTCGTCCACGATTACGAGCGGGTCGACGTCGAGCTGGTTCGTGGCGTGGTCAGTCACAACCTCCCCGCGCTGGTCAGGCACGTCCGACGGGCGCTCGCCGCTGACGGCTAGATCCCATACGGTCTTGTCAAGTCCCTGATCCCCAGGCGGGGTCGAAGTCGGCGCCGTTGCGCCAGACGCCCCAGACGATGCCGAGGGCCTTGCGCATGCAATGGCCGATGGCGTTCATCTTGCTCTTGCCGGCCTCACGCTTCCGAGCGTAGTGGGCGGCGATGACCGGGTTGTGGACGGTGCCGACGACCGCGATGCGGTACACCGCGGCACGGAGGTGG
>DAOTUX010000207.1:0-23851 GCA_034436475.1 Chloroflexota bacterium
CGGACCGACGCTCTCGGAGGGTCCCCCGCTCCGCCGGCGCCCGCCGCACGGTGGGCATGATCGAGGACGAGACCACCCAGCCAACGGCCTCGCCCCACGACGCCGACTCGAACGAGGGCACCGGCTGAGGCATCCGCGGGCGGGTGGGCAGCGCGGGTCCGCAGGGCGGGTCGGTGAGACCCGCCGCGCGATTCTTCGTGCGATCGGGGTGGTCGGTCGTGGCTTGGGCAGGGACCCCGTGGGCCGTGTGCCGCCACGCAGGACGGCATGCGCGGTTCTTCGTGCGATCGGGGCTTCCGACCACCGTCCCCGGACTGCAGCGGCCGGCGGGTGGGTCCGAGCCGGGGACGACCGGCGCGGTATCAGGCATCCCGGGAAGGAGATTGCGCGATTCTTCGCGCGGCGTGCGTGGCGCGGCGTGCGTGGCGCGGCGTGCGTGGCGCGGCCGACCAAGATCGCGCGATTCTTCGCGCGCGGCAGCGAACGCCTGCCTGGCGGTCGCCCACCGGAGCTCGGCCGACCGCGGGCACGCCAACCGCCGACCGCGGGCACGCCAACCGCCGACCGCGGGCACGCCAACTGGCCCAGCCGGCACCGAGGGCGCGCGTGCGACAATGAGCGTGCCCACCCACCTATGACCAGGGAGGTCGATCGGAGCCCGTGCCCGTCCTGGCCACGTTCTTCACCGTCCGCCGCGGTCGTGACCCGTTCTTCAAGTTCTTCATGAAGTCGCTGTTCCCCAAGCAGGTGGACCGGTACGAGAAGGAGTTCGGGATGCGGTTCCTGGGCTGGTACAACGTCGCCTACGGGTGGGACTTCGACAACGTCATCCTGCTGGAGCTGCCCGACTACTCCACCATCGACAAGCTCGAGGGCGACCCGCGCTCCCGCGCCATCGGCCATCGGGCCGGGGAGTGGATGTTCGAGCGCCACCACGCCATGTTCCTGCGCGAGCGCATGGGCCCTGACCTGGACTTCATCCCCTGACCCGGCAGCGACCGGCCAGCCGACCAAGCCACCCGCATCACCCGGCGCCTGACCGACGGAGGAGACGACGATGACCGAGCCACGACCCGGCACCCTGGGCGAGATCGCCGTGGAGGCGGGGCAGGAGCGCGCGGCCTTCCTCAACGACGCGGCGAGCCAGCTCCGGCGCTTCCTCGAGTCCAACCGCGAGCGCATTGCGGATGTGGGCGGGCTGGTGCTCCTTGACGAGGACCCCGATTACCTCGCCATCGCCCCCGACCTGACGTTTCGCTCGCGCACGCGTGTCCAGGACGCGGTCACCGGCGATTGGACGTCGGAGACCGAGATCATCGAGAGCCCGTCTGAGATCTGCGAGCTGTACAACCCGTCCGAGCTCTATGCCTGGTTCGCGGAGTCCGCACGCGAGAGCGGCGGGCTGCCCGACGAGCCGACGGGCGCCCAGGACCTGCTAGAGGAGGCGGGCATCGCCCCTGAGCAGGGTGTGGGCGTTGGCATCGGTGGCTCCGACCCGTACATCGGCGCCGCCGACGACTGGGCCGCGGGCCAGGACGAGGAGCCTCCTGCCGACGCGACCGAGGCCGCGCGTCGCCTGTATGACCTGTCGCTCACCTTCCAGTCCCGAAGCCAGTTGTCCGAGGCGCGCCTCGTGGAGCAGTTCGAGATCGCCGCGGCACCCCTCGCGGGGGCGCTGGGTGACCTGCTCATCCTCGATGATGAGGACGAGCGCGTCTGGTTCAAGGGTCAGGGCGGCTTCGAGGCCGAGGTCGTGCCTGAGGTCGAAGAGGGCGAGGCGGGTGAGGGCTCGTGGAAGCCGCTCGGATCACCCGAGGACCTCGTCCAGTACTACGACCCGACCGACCTGTTCGGCAATCTCGCCGAGACCCTCGCGGAGCAGTTCCCCAACATCGACCCGGAGTTCGACGAGGGCGACGATGGTGACGAGCACGACGAGGAGCCGGGCTGACTGCTCGCTCCCACCCCGACTCGTGCATGAGACTGCTTGACGCGGAGCTGCTGCGCGCGCAGGAGATCCTGCCGGGCCAGTGGCTCCACGGCTATCGGGCGCCATGGCTCGCATCGGGCGCCGTCGCCGGGCAGTTCGTGCACGTCCGGACGCCCGACTGGAGCGGTGTCATCCTGCGCCGTCCGTTCAGCATCAACACCCTCGACCGCGCGGCAGGCGAGGTGACCGTCCACTTCCGGGTGACCGGCAAGGGCACCGAGGCGCTCGCCCGGATGCGCCCCGGCGAGACGGTGGGCATGCTGGGTCCGCTGGGCCGTGGCTTCGAGGTGGACCCACGCAGCAGGCATCTGCTGCTCGTCGCGGGTGGCCTGGGCATGGCCGGTGTGCGCTGCCTCGCCGACGATGCGATCGCGGCCGGACGCCAGGTGGTGGTCCTGTTCGGCGCCGCGACCGCCGCGGAGGTCTACCCATCCTCCCTGCTCCCCGACGAAGTGGAGTACGTGGTGGCGACCGATGACGGGAGCCTGGGACATCATGGGCGGGTGACCGACCTGGTCGCCGACTACGAGGCGTGGGCCGACCAGGCCTTCGCATGCGGTCCCGGGCCCATGCTCGCGACGCTGGCCCGGCTGGCCGCAGGACGCGACACGCGTCTGGGCGTCGCGCGCCTGGGTCGCAAGCGCGGTGTGCGCACCGCACCCATGGGGTCACCGCAGGCCCGTCGGGCGTCATGGCTCCAGGTATCGCTGGAGCAGTCCATGGGGTGCGCGGTCGGCGCCTGCCTGGGCTGCGTGGTCATGGGCGTGGACGGTCCCCAGCGGGTGTGTCGCGAGGGTCCCGTGTTCGCGCCCGAGGAGATCGTGTGGCTCGAGTCCGCGTGAGGTCGGAGGCGTGAGACGCAAGCGATCGGTGGTCACCGACCGGGACGTGACCGCGCTGCGGCGCACCCGACGGACGACCGGCGTGCCACGTTCCGGCGTCGCTACCACCGCCAGGCCGATGACACCAGCCGCGCCCACGAGCCCCACGCCGGCGACGACCGTCGACCTCTCGGTGGACCTGGCTCCCACCCGTGCAGGGGCGCTCGTGCTGCGCAACCCGGTGCTCGTGGCATCGGGCACCTTCGGGTATGGCATCGAGTACGGCGAGGTGGTCGATGTCGACCGGCTCGGCGCGATCTGCTGCAAGGGCACCACGCTCAAGGCACGCATCGGCAATCCGCCGCCGCGCGTCACCGAGACCCCGGCCGGGATGCTCAACTCCATCGGTCTCCAGAACCCCGGGGTGGACGCGGTGCTGGAGTGGTACGCGCCGCGCTGGGCCACCTGGCAGGTGCCCGTGATCGTCAACGTGGCGGGCGAGTCCGTGGATGACTACGTGTCGGTCGCCCGGAGGCTGGACGGGCAGCCCGGCATCGCGGGCATCGAGCTCAACATCAGCTGTCCCAACGTGGGCCGGGGCGGGCTGCAGTTCGCGCTCGACGCCTCCGCCGCAGGCGAGGTCACGCGCGCCGTGCGTCGCGCGACCGAACTGCCGCTCCTGGTGAAGCTGTCCCCCGCGGCGGCAGACGTGCGCGCCATCGCGACCGCCATCGAGGACGCCGGCGCCGACGCGATCACGGCGGTCAACACCCTCTCGGGCATGGCGATCGACCGGCAGGCACGTCGACCGCACCTGGGCAACACGTATGGCGGGCTGTCGGGGCCCGCGCTCAAGCCGGTCGCGCTGCGGGTGGTGTACGAGGTCGCGCAGGTCGTGGACATCCCCATCGTGGCCATCGGCGGCATCAGCTGTCTCGACGATGTGCTCGACTTCCTGATGGCCGGCGCCTCCGCGGTCCAGGTGGGCACCGCGGTGTTCGCCGATCCTGTGCTGCCGGTACGGCTCATCGATGAGCTCGAGGCCTGGTGCGCACGCGGTGGCCTGGGGTCCCACCGGGAGGTGGTGGGCTCCGCCCTGCCCAGCCGGCGCGACCGCCCGAGCGTCAAGGGCGTGGAGTACCGGCCGTGAGGCCGGAGGGGGATGCCCACATCGCGGCACGCGTGGAGGAGCTGTTCCGCGCGTCAGGCGCACTGCGCGAGGGCCATTTCCTGCTCAAGAGCGGTCGCCACGGCGATCGCTACCTGGAGAAGTTCCAGGTGCTCCAGTACCCCGAGGCGGTGGTCGAGGTCTGTGGCTTCCTCGCCGATATGGTGCGGGACGAGGCCGGTCGCGCGAACGTGGACGTGGTGGTCGGCCCGACCACGGGCGGAGTGCTGCTGGCCTTCGAGGTCGCTCGCCAGTTGGGCGTCCGCGGCATCTTCGCGGAGGAGGTGCGCGACGGGGCGGGAGCGGTCCGTCGCGAGTTCCGGCGCGGGTTCACCATCGGGACCGGCGAGCGGGTGCTCCTCGTGGACGACATCCTGACCACGGGTGGCTCGCTGCTCGCCATGCTGCCCGCCATCGAGGCGACCCCCGGCGAGCTGATGATGGCAGGGGTCATCGTCGACCGCTCGGATGGCACGAGCGAGGTCCGATCGGCCGCCAGTGGTCGCGTCTACCCGGTGCGCTCCCTGTGGACGCTGGACGTGCCCACCTACGATCCCGGGCCGGACACCTGCCCGGCCTGCGCAGCGGGGGCGCCACTCATCGCACCGGGCTCCACGGGCACGACCGGCGCGACGGCCGCGACCGGCACGACGACGGGCCCGCCCGGCGCGCGTCCCGCCGCCCCGGCCTGACAGCTATCCCGCGGCGAGCACCGCGTCGAGGGCCGCGCGGATCTCGTCGGCGCTCGCGATCCCCTGGAACGAGGCACGCACCATGCCCGCGCCATCCACGAGGAACTGGTAGGGCTCGGTGGGAAGGCCGTAGTCCGTGACCGCCTGCACGATCTGGAGGTGACCGTCGGCGTCGAGCAGCGGCTGGAGGCCGCCGTCGGTCTTGTGGAGGACGTAGGGCTCGACATGGATGAAGTCGACCCGGTCCTTGTAGTCGGGGATGACGGTCTTGACGATGTCCAGGGTCGGGCCGCAGGTGGCGGTCTGGCAGAAGGCCGGCGTGGCGAACACGATGTATGTGGGTCGGCCCGAGCCGACGGCCTGGGCGATGCTCAGGCGGTAGAGGTCAGGGTCGGGCGACGTGTCGGTGGAGATCGCCGCGATCTCCTCGGGGGTCGTGGCCGTGGGCGTCTCCGACCGCGGCGCTGCCGCGCCGATGGCAGGCACCGAGCCGTAGGGCAGGACGTCAAAGATGGCACGCGTGGTGACGGGTCCGGTGGGCAGGGTCGCGGTGAGCGCGAGGCCCCAGGCGCCGGTGCAGTCGAAGGTCGTGGTCAGGTGATACAGGCCCAAGCCGCCGCCGGAGTCGAGGAACGTGCCCGGGACGGTGCTTGCCGCAGTGCCAGGGTCACGCGCGAGGGCGTAGAAGGAGACCTCCGTGGGGATGTCGGCGGAGGCGGTGGGCACGTAGGGGTTCGCGGGGTCCGCGATGGAGTACAGGAACCGCGTGGGCGGCCCCGCAACGACCTGGCTGCTCACCACGAGCGGGATGAGCTGGCCGTCGGAGCTCGCCTGCCCAGCCACCGGCCACCCGGGGTAGGAGCCGTCCTGGCTGACGGGCCCGCACTCGGGCGCCGTGGAGGGCGCCTGAGCGGCCGCGGGGAGGGCGCCCAAGGGGGATATCGCCAGCGCAATCGCCGGCACGAGCAGGGGAAGCAGCCTTGGCAGTCGTGACATCGGTCGCCACATTACCCCCTGCCGTAGAATCGGACCTTCCACCGACCCTCGAGCGATCGAGGGCCCGAACGACCCGTGCGCCGATGCCAACTCGCTCGCGTTGAGGCCCATGTCCCGCTATCAGAAGATCGCGCTCGTCGCCGCCATCTCGACCTTCGTGATGGTCGTCATCGGCGTCATCGTCCGCAGCACCGGCTCCGGCATGGGCTGCCCCGACTGGCCCCTGTGCCACGGGCAGGTGATCCCACCGGCCGGGGACAGCGCCGCCTGGCTGGAGTCGATCCACCGCTGGTGGGGCGTGGTCGTCGGGTTCGTCATGCTGGCGCTGCTCATCGAGGCGCTCCGCTCGCAGCGAGCGACCCGTGCCATCGTCGTGGGCTCCCTCCTCGCGTTCCTGCTCACCGGCTTCCAGGCCTGGCTGGGCATGATCACCGTCGCCCACAACAACTCGGGCGAATCGGTCACCGCCCACCTCGCCACGGCCATGGTCCTGCTCGGTGTGACCATCTTCCTCACGATCCGCGCGGGATACCCGGCGAGCCTGCCGCGTGACGGCGCGAGTCAGCGCCTCACGCTCCAGCTCGCGTTCGCGGCGGTGAGCGTGTACGCGCTGCTGCTGTTCGGGTCGCATGTGACGGCGCTGGACGCCACGCTCGCGTTCCCCGATTGGCCGCTCTTCGGAGGCCAGTTGATCCCCGGCATGGACACGTCCACGCCCGCGGGCCGTGCCGAGCTCGCCCAGTACCTCCACCGGGTCGTCGCCGCGATCGTGGGGGTCATCGTGGTCGTTGTGACCATCTCGGTCTGGCACCGGGTCCGGGCCACGGGTCCGGGGGTCGACGGAGTGCCGGCCGGCAGCACGGTGCTCGCCCTCGTAGGCACGGGGACCGCGCTATACGGCGTCCAGATCGTGGTGGGCGCGCTCCAGATATGGACCACGCTCGCGCCCTGGGCCCTCACGCTCCACCTGGCCCTGGGTGCCGCGATCTGGGGCCTGTTCGCGGCCGCCATGCTCGTGGCGTGGTATGCCGCGCGTGCGGAGACCGCGCAAGGGACGGATGTGCCCGGGGGCCTGGACGCTGCCGGGGGGCCTGGACGGACGGCCGATCCCGCAGCCCAGCCGGGGACCACCAAGGACAGGGTGAGCGCCTACATCGCGCTCACCAAGCCGCGCATCATCGAGTTGCTGCTGGTGACCACGCTGCCGGCGATGGTCCTCGCGTGGAGCACGGTCCGAGGCCTGGACCCCCTGGGGTTCGCGTGGCTCGCGGCCTGGACGCTCGTCGGCGGCACGCTCGCGGCGGGTGCCGCGAACGCCATCAACTGCTACCTCGACCGCGACATCGACCAGATCATGGTCCGGACCAGACGCCGACCGCTTCCCGCGCACCGAGTGGCGCCCGTGGACGCACTCATGTTCGGGCTCCTGCTGACGGTCGCCAGCTTCGCGCTCCTGGCGCTCACCACCAACCTCGTGGCGGCGTTCCTGTCCCTGCTGGCCATCGGTCTCTACGTGGTCGTCTACACCCTGCTACTCAAGCGCTCGACGCCCCAGAACATCGTGCTGGGCGGGGCCGCCGGAGCGCTGCCACCGGTCATCGGGTGGGCGGCCGTGACGGGGGACATCACGCTCCCCGCCCTGCTCCTGTTCGCGATCGTGTTCTACTGGACGCCGCCCCACTTCTGGGCGCTGTCGCTGCGCATCCGGGGGGACTACGCCGCGGCCAACGTGCCGATGCTCCCCGTGACCCATGGTGTCGCTGAGACCACCCGCCAGATCGCGCTCTACTCGGCGCTCATGGTGGCCCTGACCCTGACGTTCTTCGCGGTCGCGCACATGGGCCTGGTGTTCCTCGCCGGCGCATTGGTGCTCGGCGCGCTGTTCCTGGCACAGGCGATGCTGATGTGGCGCGAGGGCACGGACGCCCGCGCCGTGCGCCTGTACAAGTTCTCCATCACGTACCTCACCGGGCTGTTCGCGCTCATCGTGCTGGACGTGGCGGTGTTCGTGCCCCTGGGGTGAGGCGGCTGCGGGTGGCTGGTCGGTCCCTCGCCCTCCTGGCGGCGGCTCGCCTGCCGGCGGCGGGCCGGGCAATGACGCTGATGCTCGCCTTCGCCTGGTTGATGTGCGTCGGGCTGCTGGCGGCCTGTGAGCCGACCCTGCAACAGGAGACCGGCCTCGTCGTGGAGGTCCAGCAGTCGTCGCTCACATCGGTCGAGGGGTTCCGCCTGCGGACGGAGGATGGTCGGCTCGTGGACTTCTCCACCCGCGGCACGCGGTTCGACGCCGCGTTCCCAGTCCAGCATCTCGGCGAGCATCTCGCGCTCGCCCAGCCCGTCACGGTGACGTACCGGGTGGCCGACGGCCGGAATGAGGTCGTCAAGCTCGCGGACGCCAAGCGCCAGTAGGACAGCAGCGTCTGCCCGCCGGGTACGGTGGCCTGCCCGCCGGCTACGGTGGCCTGCCCGCCGGGTCCGGTGGCCTGCCCGCCGGCTACGGTGGCCTGCCCGCCGACTCGCCCAGAATCCGGGCGGATGGTCGAAGCACGGTCCCCAGGAAGCCTGCAGCCGGCCCTCAAGAGCCCTCTGCGTGGTCAGTCGACCCAGATCACGGGCAGCGCGGCAAGGCGTTGGCCCACGTGAGGGATCGCTGCCCATAGATTGCCCAGCTGCTGCACTGGAACGCCCAGAAACCGGGTGGGACGGGGCGAGGCCCGAAGGAGAGGCAGGGAGGCCCCGCGCCGGGGGAGAGGCCAAGGACTTCGTAAGGCTGGCTCAATCGGGCGATAAGGCCGCCAGGTCACCATGCGCGTCCATGAGTGCACGAGATCGACCATGAGCGCACGCGAACGAGCCGTCACAAAGGCTCGACGACTCGCCCGTGAGCAGGTCGCGACATTGGCCAAGGAGGTACGGCAGGCCCGCATCAACGCAGGACGCAGCCAGGTCGATGTCGCGCGCGCTGCCGGCATCTCGACGTCGCAACTCTCGCGAATCGAGCTCAATGAGCCCGTGGCGCTCCAGCTTGAGGACGTCGCTGCCGTGTGTGCCGCAGTCGGCCTCACTGCGTCGCTGCGGACATACCCGGGCGATCACGTCCTGGCAGACGAGGCGCAGATACGGCTGCTCAGGGAGCTGCGGGAGCGCCTGGGGCCGGGTTGGTCCTGGCGCTTCGAGGTCAGGGTCGGGCCCGGCGACCTGCGCACCTGGGACATGCGCGGCCATCACGAGGAGATTGGATTGCTCGCGTTCGTCGATGCCGAGACGCGCGTGGGAGACCTCCAGTCGGTGCTGCGGCGCGTCGGTGCCAAGCGCCACGATGCCGGCTCGCCTCGTACGGTGCTGCTGCTCGCTGACACCCGCCACAACCGTGCCGTGATGCGTGCCGGCCGAGATGAGTTGACGGCCGAGTTCCCCATCGGCACGTGGCCAGCCATCCGGGCCCTGCGGAAGGGCATCGACCCGGGCCAGGACTGCCTGATCGTGCTGCGCCCACGCCCGCATCCCGACCACGGCGAGCCTGACGACACGGAGCGCGACGCCGGAGGCGAACCCTGACGGCGGGTCGGTGTCCAAGCGCTTGCCTGGTCCCCCGGCAGGGCCCGTTGACGGGTCGAACTGTGTCAGCCTTTCGTCCGCCGGTGAGTCGTGATGCGGTTCCACGCTCATCGCGAGTAGCCACCGGTGCCCGGATCTGGACCTGAGCGCGCGCCCATACCCCAGGGCCCCGGCACATCCCCTCGCGGCTCGGCACCCCTGCCAGCGCGCGGCACCCTCCCCTCGGCTCCGAGCCCACTCGCGGTGGAGGGGTCCCCGGCCGGCGCGCGGCACCCTCCCCTCGCGGGTGGGCACCCCCTACGCCCCTCGCGGGTGGGCACCCCCTACGCGCGACCGCACGTCCTCCCAGAAACAGGGCGGATGGACAGAGCACCCGCTCCAGAGCCCGCCGCGGGCCCCTTTGGGGTCGGCCGCGGCAGCGCTCCGCCCGAAACGTGGGCGGATTGGCGAAGCAGAGGCCTTGGACGGAAGCCGGGGGCGTGAATCGTCGCGAGTGCCGCATCGGAACGCCCAGAATCCGGGCGGCTCGGGCCCCGAGGGCAGCACCCCCCGCCCCGAGCGCTCGCTCAGTCGTCCGCGACGCGCGGGATGGCGGTCGCCGCCCGTTGACCCTCCCGGTCGAGCAGCGCGTCGAGGCGTCGGCCCTCGGCCTCCTCGGCCCGCAACCAGACACCGATCGCCAGCACGACCGCGATGAGGAACACCAGGTCACCCGCGGCCCACATGATGCCGCCCGCCCACTGCTGGTCCTCGAGCGGTGGCTGCCCCCAGTCGCGCTCGAGCGTCGCGTAGTGGGCATAGAGCACCGTGGTCGCCGAGAAGATGGCGAGGCCCAGGAAGGAGCTGAAGGGCATGCCCACCAGCAGATACCCGATGCGCATCGGATGGGACAGCCGTCTGGGTGCCGGGTCGGCCCCCACCACTGGCCACCAGAACAGGAGGGCCGAGGCCAGGAAGATGACATGCTCCAGCACGTGGACGACGGGATCCTCCAGCGCCGCCTCGAACAGGCCGCTGAAGTGGCTCGCCCACATGACCACCGCGAACTGCGTCCACGCCACCACGGGATGGGACAGCACGCGCAGAGCCCGTGAATGGAGCACTGGCAGGATCACGTCCCGGCGCACATCCGCTGATGCCGCTCGCAGCAGGAGTGTCACTGGCGCCCCGAGCAACAGCAGCGGTGCCGCGACCATGGTCAGCAGGACATGCTGTGCCATGTGGACCGTGAACAGGGTCGTGTCGTACGCGCCCAGCACGGACTGCGTGGCCACGAGCAGCGTGACAAGGCCGGCCATCCAGTACCAGATGCGCCTGCGCGGCACCGGGTTCGCGGGGTGCGCACGGTCCACGGCGCGCACGAGGACGAGGTAGCCCCACGCAGCGAGCAGGACTGGCAGCCAGGCCTCGACATCGAACGACCACCCGGTCACGAGCATCGAGGGCTCGGGTGGGCCACTCGCCACCCCATGCGCGGACACCGTGGTCGGGGCACCGATGCCACCGCCCACGGCCACGGCGACGAAGGCCACGGCGCCGATCGCGGCCCGCCCGACGATGGGCGCGACGCCCGCCCCGGCCCCGGCACGCCCGGTTGTGGCCGCGACGCCCGCCCCGGCTTCACCCACGGTGGCTGCGGCGCCACTTGCCCCGGCCCTCTCGACCGTCGACGTGGCGGCGGGCCTCCGCGAGCCCACGTGACGGCACATCACGCCGTATCATAGGTCGCCAGTCGCTCAACGCCAGCACGTGGGAGGGTCCTTGCGCGTCATCGAGGCGGCACGCCGCGCCATCCGGCGCTCCGCGGTGCCCGGGCTCCTGGTCCTCGCGCTGCTCCTCCTCGCAGGCTGTGCCACCCGCACGGACGATCGACCCACCAGCGACAGCGCGCTGCCGGGCTTCCTGCCCGGGCACATCGTCACCGAGCAGGGACGCCAGGCCGCCGACCTGTACCTCCCGATCTTCGTGATCTCGGTCGTGGTGTTCTTCCTGGTGGAGGGGCTGCTGCTGTTCGTGAGCCTCCGGTTCCGACGCTCCAAGCACAGCGACGAGCTGCCGGCACAGACCCACGGCAACAACCGCCTGGAGATCATCTGGACGGCCATCCCCGCGCTCATCGTGACCGGGCTGTTCGTCGTGTCCACATCGGTCCTGGTCAAGGTCGAGGCGGTCTCCGACGAGCCCGCGGTCACCGTGGACGTCACGGGCTTCCAGTGGCAATGGACGTTCGACTACAAGCAGCAGGGCCTGTCCTTCACGGGCGCGGGCGACGAGGGCCCCGAGATGGTGGTCCCCGTGAACGAGCCGATCCTGATCCGGCTCCAGGCCCAGGACGTCATCCACTCCTTCTACGTGCCCCAGTTCTTCCGCAAGCTGGATGCCGTGCCCGGTCGCATCAACCAGTTCGAGGTGACCATCACGGAAGAGGGCACCTTCGGCGGCCAATGCGCCGAGTTCTGCGGCCTGTCCCACGACGCGATGTACTTCAACGTGCGCGCGGTCGACCGGGCATCGTTCGACCAGTGGGTCGCGGAGGAGCAGCAGAAGGCGCAGGCCACCCCCGTGCCGGTGCCCAGTGGGGCGCCAGAGGGCGCCGTGCTGGACCTCGCGGCCGTGAGCGTCACCGAGGGCTACACGCCCAGCGAGCTCACCGCCCCCGCCGACACCCCGCTCACCATCCGGTTCGACAACACGGACCCCGCCGCCCCCCACAACGTCGCCATCCGGGCCGCCACCGCGGATGGCAAAGACTGGATCGGGTTGCCCATTGCCGACCCGGGCCAGAAGGCCACCTACAGCGTGCCGCCCATCACGGCGGGCACGTTCACCTTCTACTGCAGCGTGCACCCCAACATGACGGGCACGCTCACGGTCCAGTAGGCGAGAGGCACCGAACGGCATGGCAAGCACGACGCTCCCGCAGACGAGGCCCTACACCCGATCGTGGGTCTACGACTGGATCACCACCGTCGACCACAAGAAGATCGGGATCATGTACATGGTCGCGGCCTTCACCTGCTTCCTCATCGGTGGCCTGCTGGCCCTGGTGATCCGATCCGAGCTGGCGGCGCCGGGCCTCCAGTTCGTGACCGCCGAGCAGTACAACAGCGTGTTCGGCCTCCACGCCATCAACATGATCTTCCTGTTCGTGATGCCCATGTTCACGGGCCTCGGCAACTACATCGTGCCCATCCAGGTCGGGGCGGCTGACATGGCGTTCCCGCGGGTCAACGCGCTGTCGTTGTGGGTCTTCCTGGGCGGCGCCCTGCTGGTCGAGATGTCGTTCCTGTTCGGCGGGGCCCCCACCGGCTGGACGCTCTATGCCCCGCTCTCCACCCGGACCCCCGAGACGGGTGTGGACCTGCTGGTCATGGGCCTGGCGCTCACAGGCATCTCGTCCATCCTGGGCTCCATCAACTTCCTGACCACCATCTTCAAGCTCCGGGCACCGGGCATGACCCTCCTGCGCATGCCCATGTTCTGCTGGGCGCAGTTGGTCACCAGCGTGCTGCTGCTGTTCTCCATCCCGGTGGTCACCGCGGGCCTGGTGATGATCTTCATCGACCGGAACTACGGCGGTGGCTTCTTCGAGCCCTCGCTGGGCGGCAACCCCATCCTGTGGCAGCACGTGTTCTGGTTCTTCGGGCACCCAGAGGTGTACATCCTGATCCTCCCGGCGTTCGGCATCATCAGCGAGATCGTGCCGGTGTTCAGCCGCAAGCCGCTGTTCGGCTACAAGGCGTTCGTGTTCGCGACCGCCGCGATCGGCGCCCTTGGCTTCACCGTCTGGGCACACCACATGTTCACCACCGGTGCCGTCTACCTGCCCTTCTTCAGCTTCTTCACCTTCCTCATCGCGGTCCCCACAGGCATCAAGTTCTTCAACTGGCTGGCCACCATGTGGGGCGGTCGGCTCAAGTTCGACACCCCCTTGCTGTACGCCTGCGGGTTCATCGCCCTGTTCCTCATCGGGGGCTTGGACGGCGCCTTCCTGGCGGTCGTCCCCTTCGACTTCATGGTCCAGGACACCTACTGGGTGGTCTCGCACATCCACTACGTCCTGGTCGCGGGGGCGCTCTTCGCGATCTTCGCGGCGCTGTTCTACTGGTTCCCCAAGTTCACCGGGCGCAAGCTCAATGAGCGATCGGGCAAGGTCCAGTTCTGGATCCTGTTCGTGGGCACCAACCTGGCGTTCTTCCCGCAGCACCTGCTGGGCCTCGACGGCATGATCCGGCGGGTCGCCGACTACTCCGCGAACCCCGGCTGGGCCGAGATGAACTTCATGTCCACGGTGGGCGCGTTCCTCATCGGCGTGTCGGTGCTGCCGTTCCTGTGGAACGTGTTCACCACGCTGCGAGGCCCCGTGGACGCCACCGACGACCCGTGGGATGCGTACACCCTCGAATGGGCCACCACCAGCCCGCCGCCTGTCTACAACTTCGACCACCTGCCGCCCGTCCGCTCGGAGCGCCCGCTGTTCGACCTCAAGCACGGTGGCAGCACGCAGGTCGCGGCCATCACCACGAGTGGTGACCACTGATGACCGCCGCTATCGAACCCGCTGCGGGTCACGTGACCGAGGCGGACCACGCCGGTGGCCACGCGCGCAAGGGGACCGACACCGCGCTGCTGGGGATGCTCCTGTTCATCGCCAGCGAGGTCATGTTCTTCGCGGCGCTGTTCGGGGTCTACTTCAACGTCCGCGCCACGACCAACCCCTGGCCTCCCGAGGGCACGGAGTTCATCAGTTGGCAGGGGTCCGGCCTGTTCGGCCTCGGCATCTCGGTGCTCATCACAATCATCCTGGTGAGCAGCTCCTTCACGATGCAGTGGGCGACCGGACGCATCCGCAAGGGCGACCGGACGGGCATGAACCGGGGCCTGGCCGTCACTCTCATCCTGGGCGTGGCCTTCCTTGGGCTCATGATGTACGAGTACTACACGCTCGTGACCCACGAGCAGTTCGGTGTCAACACGGGCGTCTATGGGTCCCTGTTCTACACGATGACCGGGTTCCACGGCGCGCACGTGCTCGGTGGCATCATCGGCATCGGGGTGGTCCTGGCACGCGGCATGCGAGGCCAGTTCTCGGCGAGGCACCACGTGGCAGTCGAGGCGGTCCACTACTACTGGCACTTCGTCGATGTCGTCTGGATCTTCCTGTTCCTGACCATCTACGTGCTGCGCTAGGAGCCGACCGTGATCACTTGGCGCCACACCTTGGTCATCGGCGCGTTCTTCGTCGTCGTCGGCCTCATCTACCTCGTCACCCAGGGGACCGGGATCACCATCGACCTCGCGGGCGTGACACTGCTGCTCCTCGCGGGCGTGGCGATGGCATTCGGCTTCGCTGTCCTGGTGAAGGGATCCCAGGACCTGTGAGGACCGACACGTCGCGGCTGGCCTGACCGTGGAGGCCATGAGCCCCTGGGACCAGGTCCTCGACCTCATGAGCCGGTTCATCACGCCGGCCTGGGACACGCTGCTCCAGTACATCCCGCTCCTGCTCCTGGTCGTCGTGCTGCCGATGGCGATCGTGGGTCTCGTCTGGATGTGGCGGCGCAATGCCGCGCTGAACCGGTCGCGCGTGCCAGCGGCCCTGCCTGCCGGGCCCGTGCCGCCGGGGGTGCACCTGCCGTCACCCTCGATCTGGCCCTTCATCGCTCCCATCGGGCTGGCGCTGCTGTTCCTGTCGCTTGCCATCGGCGGCGGCGACAGCGGACTCCCCTTCAACCTGGCCCTCGCGAGCACCGGCCTCCTCGTGGCGGTCATCGCGGCGGCGGGCTGGTACCGGGACGCCACCCGTGAGTACGACGAGCTGGACGGGACCGGGCACCCGCTGCCTCCGGCAGGCCAGCCTGAGGCTGGCGGACCCGCGGCGATCCCGGCGGACGTGCATCTGCCGGGACCCAGCGCGTGGCCGTTCCTGGCGCCCATCGGCCTCGTGTTCATGTTCCTGGGCCTCGAGTTCGGGCCGCTGCTCATCCTGGGCGGCGCCTTCATGGCCATCGCGGCCGGCCTCGGCTGGTACGTGGACGCGAACCGTGAGTTCGACCAGGTGGAGGCCACCGACCAGCCCGCCGAGCCCGTCACCCGCGACCCGGTCAAGGTGTTCCCCACGTGGGCGGCGCCGACCTTCGCCGCCGTGGGCGGCTTCGTGGTCCTCCTGACGCTGGCGCCATGGTTCCTCAGCCTCATCCCGGAGCAGTCGGCGAATGGTGGTGATGCCGGGCCACCGCCCACCACCACCCCGTTCCTGTCGGCGTCCGCGGTGACGCACTTCGACCAGGCCACCATCGCCATCCCTGCCAACACACCGGTCACGCTGACCTTCCAGAACAACCAGGCCGGCGTCCCTCATGACGTGGCTGTGGCCGACCCAGCCACACCGGGCTCCTGGCTGTTCGACGGCGACACCATCACGGGGGTCGCGACCATCGAGTACCAGCTGCCTCCCTTCGCGGCGGGCGAGTACGCATACCACTGCACCATCCATCCGCCGATGGTGGGTACGCTCCTGGTTCGGTAGGGACCGCCGCATCGAGGTGAGGGGCTCGTCGCGTCGCCTGCTGCCCATCGCGGTCGGCCTGGCCATCGTGGCCCTCGCAGTCGCCGTGCTGGTTGCGGTGCCCTTGGGCCGGACGCCCACCGGGTCGCCGGAGCCTTCAGCGATGCAGGTTGGCGGCTCACCACTCCTGGGCAAGCCACTGCCCGACGTCACGCTCAAGGACCTCGACGGCAGCCCGGTCCGCCTGGCCGACCTGCGGGGACGGCCGCTCATCGTCAACATCTGGGCGAGTTGGTGCGTGCCCTGCCGGGAGGAGTTCCCACTGCTGGTGGGCGCCTATGGCGAGTATCGCGACCGAGGATTGGACGTGGTGGGCATCATCCGCCGGGACAGCCCCGAATCCGCGGCCCGCTTCGCGGCCGACCAAGGGGCCACCTGGCGCATGCTGCTCGACCCGGACGAGGCAGCGTACCGCGCGCTCATCGGCATCGGCGTGCCCCAGACATACTTCGTCGACGCGGATGGCATCGTGCGCTGGGTGAACATCGGGCCCTTCTCCGCCGATGGGCTGGCGCACGGCATCGGGCGCATCCTGACACCCACCGCCTCGGATGGCTCGGTCGAGGCGCTAGCATCCGACCCGGTCCGGTCGGCCAAGCCGGGCGACTCACTGGAGGATCGATGACCACGACCGCGCCCATCCGCTGGGGCCTCCTGGGCACCGGCAACATCACCGCCAAGCTGCTGCGGGGTGCGCGGCTCTCGCACGAGATGGCGGTGACCGCCGTGGGCAGCCGGACGCTGGAGCGGGCGCGCGCGTTCGCCGCTGCGAACGACATCCCGCGTGCCCACGGGTCGTACGAGGACCTGCTCGCGGACCCCGAGGTGGATGCCGTCTACATCAGCCTCCCCAACTCGATGCATCACGCCTGGACCATGGCCTCGCTCCATGCGGGGAAGCACGTCCTGTGCGAGAAGCCCTACAGCCGTCACCCCGATGAGGTGGTCGAGGCGTTCGATGCCGCCGAGGCGGCCGGTCTGGTCCTCGAGGAAGCGTTCATGTGGCGCCACACGCCACAGGTCCGGACGCTCCTGGAGCTGCTCCCCCGCCTGGGGCCGCTACGCGTCGTGCGTAGCACGTTCGGGCATCTCCTCGACCGCCCGTATGACGTCCGGATCGACGCGCTCCTCGACGGTGGCTCGCTGATGGACGTGGGCTGCTACTGCGTGAGCGCCTCGCGACTCGTGGCGGGCGAGCCCATCCGGGTCGCGGCGGAGCAGGTCATGGGCCCGAGTGGCGTGGAGGTGCGGTTCGCGGGCGTGATGCGCTTCGGCACTGACGTGCTGGCCACGTTCGAGAGCGGCTTCGATGGCGCGACCGAGAGCCTCGAGCTCATCGGGCGCGACGCGCGCCTGTTCCTGCCGGACCCCTGGCACTCCATCCGCGGCGAGCTGTACCTCGACGACGAGCGCATCCAGGTCCCGGCCACCAACCCGTACCAGCTGGAGCTCGAGGATGTGAGCGCGGCCATCCGCGGCGAGCGCGAGCCACTCCTGGGGCGTGCCGACGCCCTGGGCCAGGCCCGCACCATCGATGCGCTGTACCGGGCCGCCGCGACCACCAGCGTGGTCAGCCTGGTCTAGGTCGGTGGACGCGACCGCCCCGACCTCGCCCGACTGGTCACGGACCTCCGCCCCGGGTGCCCGGGTCGTGCTCCTGGGGATGATGGGCGCCGGCAAGTCGACCGTGGGTCGTCTGCTGGCGGCGCGCGGCCTCGGGCGCTACCGGGACAACGACGAGCTCGTGCGCGACATGACCGGCCGAGAGCCCGCCGAGATCCGTGCCACGGACGGCGAGGCCGCGCTCCACGAGCTCGAGAGCCGGGCACTGCTGGACTCGCTCCGCCATCCAGGGCCGTCCGTGGTGGGCGCCGCCGCGGGCATCGTGGAGGACCCCGCCGCCCTCGCGGCACTCAAGGGGGACGTGGCCGTCGTCTGGTTGCGCGCGCGCCCCGACACGCTGCGCGCGCGCATCGGGTCCGGGGCGGGGCGTCGCGCGGAGGCCACGGACATCGATTGGCTCACCCGCCAGGCGCAAGCCCGCGAGAGTGCCTATCGGGCGGCCGCGGGGCTCGTGGTGGACGTGGACGACCTGTCGGCCGAGGAGACCGTGGAGCGGATCGCGGGATGGCTGGCATCGGCGGGACAGCGAGCGAACCCTTGAGCAGCCCCCTGCCCACACCCGCCGCCCGTTCGCTCCTGCCGGCGGGTGCGCCGCGAGCCCTCCACGTGATGGCCAAGCCGACGGGCGCGACCTGCAACCTGGACTGCGACTACTGCTTCTTCCTGTCCAAGGAGATGCTCTACCCGGGCAGCCGCTTCCGGATGGCGGCGGACCTCCAGGAGACGTACCTGCGCCAGCTGCTGGCGGCCCACCGGGGCCTGCCGGAGGTCATCGTGGCGTGGCAGGGCGGCGAGCCCACGCTCATGGGCCTGGACTTCTTCCGGCGCTCGGTGGAGCTGCTACGGGAGCTCACGCCATCGGGCCAGACCGTGCTGCACACGCTCCAGACCAACGGCACCCTCCTGGACGACGCGTGGGGCGACTTCCTGGCGGAGCACCGCTTCCTGGTCGGCATCTCCATCGACGGTCCTCGCGAGATCCACGACCGCTATCGCGTGGACAAGGGCGGCAAGCCCACGTTCGACCGCGTGATGCGGGGTCTGGACGTGCTCCGTCGCCACGGCGTGGAGCACAACATCCTGACCACCGTCCATGCCGCCAACGAGGCCAAGGGTCGCGAGGTCTATCGCTTCCTGCGTGACGAGTGCGGCGCCAGCTACCTCCAGTTCATCCCCATCGTCGAGCGCGCCACACCCGAGATGCTGCCGCTCGCCAACGCCGGCTGGGGCGACCGCGGCAGGGCGCGGCCACTGTACGTGCTCGAGGGCTCGCTGGTCACCGAGCGCACGGTGAGCCCGGTCGGGTACGGCCGCTTCCACGTGGACGTGTTCGAGGAGTGGCTGCGCGGCGACATCGGCGAGGTGTACGTCCAGATGTTCGACAACGCCCTCGCCAACTGGGTGGGCGAGCCCGGTTCCATGTGCGTCCATGCCGAGACGTGCGGCCAGCAGCTGGCCCTGGAGCACAACGGCGACCTGTACTCCTGCGACCACTTCGTGGAGCCGCGCTTCCGGCTGGGGAACATCCGCGAGCTGCCCATCCTCGACATGGCCGCCTCCGCGCGGCAGCGGGCCTTCGGGCAGGCCAAGCGGGACACGCTCACCGCGTACTGCCGCTCGTGCGACGTGCGCTTCGCGTGCCATGGCGGCTGTCCCAAGGACCGCTTCGCCACGACACCGGACGGCGAGCTCGGCCTCCACTACCTGTGTCCCAGCTACAAGCTGTTCTTCCGGCACGTCCGGCCGGTCATGGAGCGGATGCGTGCGCTCCTCGCGGCGGGCCGGGCCCCCTCGGAGGTCGTGGCCGAGACCCGTGCCGCGGACGCCAAGCGGGGCCGCAACGAGCCGTGCCCCTGCGGCTCCGGGCGCAAGTGGAAGGCCTGCCACGGGACCACCGTCACACTCTGAGCGTCCGGGCCAATCAAGGCTCCGATGCGCATCCAGGAAAGGAAACGACCCCGAGGAGGCGGGATCCACGGGGCCGTCTGGTCAGTATTCGCGTTGGTTGCGGGGGACGGATTCGAACCGCCGACCTTCGGGTTATGAGCCCGACGAGCTGCCGCTGCTCCACCCCGCGCACGCATTGTAGACCGAGGTGTCGAATCGTGCCCCGAGGGGCTCGGAGCGCCCCGACAGTTGGGGCCTGGCCTCGGGTCAGGCGTCGCGGAGCTCCACCTCCAGCGGCGTCGGGAAGCTGGTCCGGAACCGCTCGGGGCCCAGCCACGCCTCCAGGCGCGACGCCTCCGCCGCGACCGCGAGCCGCGCCTCGGTGCCGACGTCCTCGAGCAGCCACGTGGTCACCTCGCCGTTGGGGCGCTGCGCCCAGCCACCCACGATGCGTCCGTCCACCCAGATCGTGGGGCCCGCGTTGCCCACGCCGTCGAAGATGCGCGGCCGATGCGGGCCCAGGTACCAGTCGCGGTCTGCCCAGCCCATCGTGGTCGCGTCGAGCGCCGGCAGCAGCGCCACCCACGGCTCGGCATCAGGGTCCGGCGCCACGTCATCCGGCAGCACCCAGCCGGTCCGTGCGGCGTCGAGACCCACCTCCACGGCATGGCTCGCGGCGAGCGCCGCCCTGACGGCGGCGACGGTCCAGCCGGTCCACCAGCGGAGGTCCTCGCGGGTGCCAGGTCCGAACGTGCGCAGCCAGCGGCGGACCAGCCGAACGCGAGCCTCGCCCACCTCCATGCACGGGATGCCCTCCGGCAGCCAGCGCTCGATGGGGCTCCAGCGGACCTGCGTGCCCTTCCACGTACCCAGCGGGCGACCCCTGCCGATGCGCCCGTCGAGCGAGAGTTGGAGGAACACCTTCTGGGCGATGCTCAGCGAGCCCGCGTAGGCCTTGCCCTGGTTCACCTCGATGCGCTGCCCCAGCCGCGGATCCACGGCGGTGAGCTCCGCGGTCGTCGCCTCGCCCAGGCGACGCACGGCCTCCAGCCCCACCGTCTCCAGCTCCGCGAACCGCGCGGCCGCATCCGAGCCCAGGCCATCATCCCCGCCGAACATGGCGAGCGTGCGGCGCCGCTCGTTGCGCGCCACGTCGAGGGACGCGGCATGGTGGAGCGTGCCCACCTCGTCGAGCGGCGAGACGAACAGCGTCCGACGCATGGCCATGACCTTGAGCACGTCCGGGTCGCCGTACATCTGGTCCACGAGCCCGTCGAGCGTGCACTCGCGGAGCCGCGCCCACGCCTGGAGATAGCCGCCCACGACGTCGGTGCCATGGAGCGCGACCATGGCGTGGGCGGCCTCGCGCAGCGTGCCGACCCGTGCCCAGGGGGCGATCGCATGACGATGCGCGATGCGCGCCCGGCGCTGGGCGGTGTCGATGTGTGGTCGCGCGGTCACTCCGCCAAGGATGCTTCCCCGATCGGACACCGATCGTCAGGAACGCCGCCGGCGGCGGCCATCAGGCTCTCGTGACGTCTGTGTGCCCGAAGTCGTCGCCTTGGAACAGCAACGGCTCACCCGTGACCGTCGCGAGGGCATAGGCGAAGCAGTCGCCGAAGTTGAGCCCGGCGGGATGGCCACTTCCACGACCGAAGTCGCGATAGGCCGCCCGTGCGATGCGTGCCTGGTCCTCCGTCACGGGCTCGATGGTGATGCCCGCGACGCGAAGCAACTCATCGACCTTGCGACTCGCCACCGGATCGCGGGCGCCGTCGATGACGGCGCCGACCTCCACATAGCTGGCAGCGGAGATCCGACGCGATCGTGCGCCCATGATCGCCGACGCGTGCGCTGGAGCCTCTGGCTCGTCGCGCAGGATCGCGACGATCGCGGACGTGTCGATGATCAACGCGGCAGGCCCTCGTCGTCGTACAGCAGCGCCGCGTGATCGACGGTGCGGACGTGCTCCGGCAGACGGGCCGCGCAGTCCCTCCCGATCGCGAGCAGCCGCTCCGCGAGCGTCCCTGCGTCGCGGAGTCGGTCACGACGCTCACGCAGCGATTCGGTGACCGCGCGCGTCACCGACTCGCCGGTCAGGCTCGCCAACTCATGCGCCAGACGCTCGGCTTCCGGGTTCTTGATGCTCAAGGGCATGGGAGAATTCTACCATCCCTTTCGACTATTCAAGCATGTGCTCACCACCGGCGATGCGGACGGGCACCCCGACCACGTATTGATGCGTGGAGCACGTGCCACACGTGGCGAGGAGGGCACCCATGAAGCGCAATCTGACCGCGGAGCTGGACGTGGAGACGATCCGCAAGGCACAGGTGCTCGCCGCGCAGCGAGACACCTCGGTGAGCCGCCTCGTGGCGGACGAGTCCGAGCGCCTCGTGGGCGAGTCTGATGCCTAGTCAACATGGAAGGACCGGCGCTCGCGCACCATCGTGGGTCGCGCGGGTCGCCTGAGCTTGCCCGCGCGGAGCCACATACGGGAGGCCGGTCCATGTCTGAGCGTACCCGGTTCGTCGGTCTCGATGTCCACAAGGCGACCATCGCGGTCGCCGTCGCGGAGGCCCGGGGTGGCGACCCCGAGGACCACGGCACCATCCCCAACGACCCGGGCGCGGTGCGCAAGCTGATCCACCGGCTCGGCGGTCCCGACGTCCGCCTCGAGGTCGCATACGAGGCCGGTCCGACCGGGTACGCGCTCCATCGACAGCTGATCGCCATGGGCATCGCATGCACGGTCGTGGCACCCTCGCTCATCCCGGTCCGGCCCGGTGACCGCATCAAGACCGACCAGCGCGACGCCATCAAGCTGGCCCGCCTGCTGCGGAGCGGCGACCTGGTGTCGGTATGGGTCCCCGACGAGGCCCACGAGGCGCTGCGCGACCTCGTCCGTGCCCGAGACGACGCCAAGGCCGACCAGCTGCGGGCGAAGCACCGGCTGTCCAAGTTCCTGCTCCGCCGCGCCCTCCACCCTCCGGTCGGCGTGCGCGCCTGGGGCCGTGCGCACGGGGCGTGGCTGTCGACGCTGCGCTTCGAGCACCCGGCCGACGGGGTCGTCCTCGAGGACTACCGGGCGATCGTCGACGCTGCGGCCGAGCGGGTGCGACGCCTCGACGCGGCGCTCGTGGAGTACGCGGCGTCGAGTCCGCATGCCGAGCTGCTGGCGGCCCTCCAGGCGCTGCGGGGCATCGGCTTCCTGACCGCGGTGACCATCGTCGCGGAGGCCGGCGACCTGCGCCGGTTCCCCACGGCCCGCCACTTCATGGCCTATGTCGGCCTCGTCCCGTCGGAGCACTCGAGCGGCGACGCGCGACACCGCGGCCACATCACCAAGACGGGCAATCGCCTCATGCGTCACGTGCTGGGCCAGGCTGCCCACAACGCGCGCTTCCGGCCCGCGGTGAGCACGCCGCTCCGGGCGCGCCAGAGGGGTGTGGCCCCCGCCGTGATCGAGCTCGACCGACGCGCACAGGCGAGGCTCCATCAGCGCTACCGGCACCTGTCGGGGCGGATCGGCACCAACAAGGCCATCATCGCGGTCGCCCGCGAGCTGGCCGGCTTCGTCTGGGCGACCGGGCAGCTGGTCCCGGCGGTCCGGGCCGCCTGAATCCAGAAGGGGGACGGGGCAGGACGTGATCGAGGACGACAGGATGAGCCGAGAGCCCTCGAGCGCTCCTATGCGATCCCGACTCGCGCTGCTAGTCCGAGGCACCTCGGTGACGACTCACTGTCATGCGGCCACGGCTCTGCTGACCCGCGGATATCAGGGTGACCATCGTCGACCGGACCTGACCTCGAGCACGCCCTGCCCCGCCCCCTTGACAGGTCCTTCCATATCAGGAGCGAGGATGTCGACCAGGAGTCGGTCAGCGCGTGAGGCCCACCACCTCGACGGGCGCGAACCGGTCCGCGAGCTCGAATCCCAGCACCTGGGCATAGAAGCCGAGCTCCGCCTCCAGCGCCCGGCGACGGTTCTCGGCGCGCCGGAAGCCGTGGCCCTCGCCCTCGAACAGGAGGTACGCCTGGGGCACGCCGTTGCGTGCCAGCGCGTTCACCAACTCGTCGGCCTGCGCTTGGGGCACCACCCGGTCCTCGGTCCCCTGGAGCACCAGGAGCGGTGTCCGGATCCGGTCCACGAAATGGATCGGTGAGCGCTCCCGGTAGGTCGCCACGCCGTCGGGCCACGGCGCTACCATCCGGTCGAGATATCGGGACTCGAACTTGTGGGTGTCCCGCGCCAGCGCCTCGAGGTCGCCCACCCCGTAGTAGCTGGCCCCCGCGGCGAACACGTCCCGGAACGTCACCGCGCACAGCGTGGTGTAGCCGCCCGCGCTGCCACCCCGGATGACCAGGCGTCGCGGGTCCGCCAGACCCTGCCCGGCGAGCCAGGTCGCGGCGGCGGTGCAGTCCTCGAGATCCACGACGCCCCACGCGCCATCGAGCCGCTGGCGATACGCGCGGCCATACCCGGTGCTGCCACCGTAGTCCACGTCGATGACCGCGAAGCCCCGGCTGGTGAAGGCCTGGACCTCC
>DAOTUX010000208.1:0-7815 GCA_034436475.1 Chloroflexota bacterium
CCGTGTCGATGCCCAGGGCGTCCAGGCCCTCGCGCAGGATGCCCAGCATCGAGGGTGAGGCGTCCACCGCGATGGCGCCGTGGGTGAGTCGGGCGATGGGCAGGGTGTAGCGGCCGCCACCGGCTCCCACGTCCAGCCACGTGTCGCCGGGTCTCGCGAGCGTCTCGAGCTCCCGACCCACGGCATCGACACCGGCGTCAGGATCGAAGCGGAAGCGATGGGAGGTCCTGGCGTAGAAGTCGGCCGGGTCCTCGATCTCACGCGCTCGGTCCGTCTGGTCGCGCTCGGCACGCACGCGTCGAGCCCAGGCAGTGAGGGCGTCGGCAGCACTGGGTCGGAGGGCGTCGGGAACGATCGGGCGCGGCATTACCTCGTCAGCGTACGCTATGTCGGTGCGCATCCGACCGACCGCTGACACCCTGATCGCCAAGCTGGACCTCGCGCCACACCCGGAGGGCGGGCATTACCGCGAGACGTGGCGCGCGGATGCGACCGGTGGCGGCCGGGCGAGCGGGACCGCCATCCTGTACCTCCTCCGCGCGGGCGAGCGCTCCGCGTGGCATCGCGTGGATGCCGCCGAGCTGTGGCTGTTCCATGGCGGCGACCCGCTTCAGCTGTCCATCGCCACCCACGAGAGCGCGCCACCGACCCGGCACGTCCTGGGCACTGAGGTGATCGATGGGGAGGAGCCTCAGGTGCTCGTGTCGGCGGGCACGTGGCAGTCAGCCAAGACGCTGGGCGCGTGGACCCTGGTCAGTTGCGTCGTCTCGCCCGGCTTCCGGTTCGAGGGCCTTGAGATGGCACCGGCCGACTGGGAGCCGGGACGCGACGCATAGCGCGGGCAGGGCCAGCCGGCGTCGAGCGGGCCGGGCGCCCCGGCGGGACGCGCAGCGGGGTCGAGTGCCTGACACGCCACAGCCGTCACGCAGGCTCGGCCGCCCGTGCACGGCCGCGCGCCATCATCGTGCCGGCCGACGTCGCGGTCGCAGCCCTCCCCGACCCAGCGCCGCCGATCGGGCATCGACCGCCAAGGGGTCGACCTCCTCCGCGAGCGCCTGGTCCGGCAGGTCCGCGGCCCGCGCGACATCCGCGGCCAGGGCGAGCACGCCTCGGGCGGCATCCCGATCGAGGCGCTCGATGCCGGACCCCGGGCAGACGCCCGTCCTCATGGCACCACGACCACCCATCGAGGCGGCGTATCGAGCGCCCCACACCCCCACCTCCCGGACGCCGGGACGGCCTGGCCGAGGGTCGACCACGCCGACCACGAGCCCGGCGTCGCCGGGCACCCTGGCGCACGCGTTCCAGTCGTCCGGTGAGGCGATGAGGTCGAACAGATAGCTCGACATCCCAACCATCAGGCGATCGGGTGGCACCTGGCTCGCAGCACCCCCCGCGACAGCGAGCGCGAGGTGGCCCGCCCCCACGAACGGGGCGGCGAGACCCTCGAGCACCTCGCCGAGTAGCTCGATCGCCGCCCGATCGGCCCCGCCGATCGACCCCACGCCCGGCTCCGTGAGCTGCACCACGGCCGAGCCCGCCTCGAACAGCGCATCGATGGCCGCGGCGAGCCGCGTCGCGGCCGACCGGACCGCACCCGGGTCACCGCCACCCAGGCTCCATGGCCCCACGAGGCACGCCTTGACGAGCGGCGGCCCAAGGCCCTCCGCCTCGGCGAGATGCCGGGCGACCGTATCTGCCGCGCGCCACGCCCGCACGACGCCCCCCGGGGCGCCCGTCACCCGGTGGAGCCGCCCGTCGGTCAGTAGCCCCAGGCCGGCCTCCAGCTGGTCGCCCAGCACGGCGGTCAGACGCTCGTGCTCCGAGGACGCGTCCGGGATCTCCGGGTACGGACCGATGATCGTGGCGAACACGCAGGCAGGCTACCCTGAACGACGATGACCGAGGTCGTGGACCGGCGCCCCTCCGAGCGCGCCCCGGCGCTGGGCCCGGCGCCCGTCGCGTGGGGCAGCCGGGGCGCGGTCGTGAGCCCGCATCATCTCGCCACGACTGCCGGTCTGGGCATCCTGCGCTCGGGCGGCACCGCCACGGACGCCGCGATCGCCACCAACGCGGCGCTCGCGGTGGTGGCGGGGCATCTGTGCGGTCTGGGTGGTGATGCGTTCTGGCTCATCCACGACCCGTCGACGGGCGTCGTCCACGCCCTCAATGGCAGCGGACGCTCGGCCCTCGGCGCGACGCTCGAGGCAGCGTCCGCCGCCGGTCATCACGAGATGCCCGAGCGCGGCGCATGGAGCGTCACGGTGCCCGGCGCCGTCCACTCGTGGGGCGAGGCGCACGCCCGGTTCGGGAGCCTGCCATGGGCGGACCTCCTGGCGCCGGCCATGGAGCTGGCGGCGGGCTTCCCGGCGTCGCCAGGCTGGGCGGACGCGGTGGAGCGCGGAGCCGCGGTGTTCGGCACCCATGGCGACTGGGCACGCACCTACCGCCCGGCCGGACGACCCTGGCGCATCGGCGAGACCGTGCGCCTGCCGGCCCTCGGGACCACGCTGCGGCGCCTTGCCGCCGAGGGCCCGGCAAACGCCTACACGGGGTCGCTCGGCCGGCGGGCCGCGACGTACCTAGAGGATCGAGGCTCGCCCATCCGGGCCATCGACCTCGAGCGGCACCGGTCCGACTGGGGCGCCCCGGTGGCCACCAGCTATCGTGGCGTCACCTGCCTCAGCCACCCGCCCAACAGCTGTGGCCCGGTCGCCATCCAGACCCTCCAGGTGCTCGAGACGTTCGACCCACCCGCGCCGGAGGCGTTCGACGGTCGCGGGGTGGCGGACACGCGATGGGTCCACCTTGGCCTCGAGGCATCACGGCTCGCGCTCGCGGACCGGGATCGCTGGCTCACGGACATCCAGGCGATGGAACCTGGCGCCCTCGAGCGACTGCTGTCACGCGAGCGCGCCACGGCGCTCGCTGCCGGCATCGACTCCACCGCCGCGGCACCTGTGGCCCCCACGACCCTCCCCTCGGGGGGCGGCACGGTCTACCTCGCCGCCGCGGACCGGGACGGCGGCGCAGTCTCGCTCATCGAGTCCAACTATGCCGGGTTCGGCTCGGGCCTGGTCGACCCCGAGACGGGCGTCGGCTACCAGAACCGGGGCGCGTTCTTCCGGCTCCGCCCAGGCCACCCGAACGCGCTCGGGCCCGGCAAGCGGACGCTCCACACGCTCACGCCGGGGATGATGCTGCGGCACGGTGTCCCATGGGTCGTCCACGGCTCCATGGGCGGTGAGATCCAGCCCCAGGTGTTCGCGCAGATGGTGTCGGCGATGGTCGACGGTGGAGTGGGCCCCGCGACCGCGGTCGCGGGGCCCCGCTGGGCGGCGTGCGCCGAGACGCTGCTGGGCCCGCCTTCCCTCACCCTGCTCGAGTCACGTCACCGCCCAGAGGTCACCGAGGGTCTCCGCGAGCTGGGGCACGAGGTGCGGGTCGTGGAGCCCTGGTCATCGGCGCTTGGCCATGCCCATGCCATCGAGATGGGCCGGGACGACCAAGGCCGATGGTTCGCGGCCGCCACGGACCCACGCTCGGAGGGGCTGCCGGGCGCGTGGTGAGGAGGGTCGCCACAGCGGTCGGTCGAGACGGTCGGTCGATATACTCCGCCGGACCCTGTGCAACGGACGTGACGTGGAACCCGAAGCCATCTTCGTCGTCGGCGTGAGCCGCAGCGGCACCACGCTCATGCGACGGGTGCTGGGCGGACACAGTCGCATCGCCATCGCCACCGAGAGCCACTACCTGGGGCATCTGCTGCCCTGGGAGGGTGCGCGCGCCTACTTCCGTCACCTCGGGGACCCTCGGGATGACGCGACCATGCGTGCCATCGCGGCCTTCGTGTACACGGGCGCGTTCCAGCGGCGGTCGCGCCTCCGCGAGGTGAGCCCCTACTGGGGCTGGCTCACGCGCACCGTGCCCCGGGAGGAGTTCGAGGCGCGCCTGCTCGACTGCGACCGCACGGAGCGCGGTGTGTTCTCGGTCCTCATGCGGACCTTCGCCGACCACAAGCGACGGCCCATCATGGGCGAGAAGACCCCCGCCCACCTGGCCTGGGCCGAGACGCTCCTCGCGTGGTACCCCGACGCGCGCATCGTCCACATGGTCCGCGACCCGCGGGCCATCTTCGTGTCCGAGTTGCGACGGCGCGCGGAGGGCACCGACACCGTCCCCTATCGCTGGCTGGTGCGCGTGCCGCCGCTCCTGCGCGCCTTCGTCCTGCTCCAGGTGACCTGGGCGTGGGCGATCGCGGTCGACCGACACCGAGCGCTCGCCGCACGGCACCCCGACCGCTACCGCGCGGTCCGGTTCGAGGACCTGGTGCGGGACCCGGAGGAGACCATCGGGTCCGTGTGCGCCTTCCTGGGCGTGGAGCCCGAGCCTGCGATGCTCGATCGGACGGTCACCTCCAAGGGCGCGATGCAGGGCATGACGGGCTTCGACGCGGGCGCGGCAGACCGCTGGCGATCGTCCATCGGGGTGCTGCCGAGGAGCGTCCTGGAGACGGCCCTGGCTGGTCGGATGCGCCGGCTCGGCTACCGCTGAGGCAGCGGCAGCGCACGGGTATACTGGCGCCGGCCGGTCGCGCCGCGCTCACGACCTACGCGGCTGGCCGCACCCCATGGCACCTCTTCCGGGGGATGCCACGCTCGGATCCGGGCACCACAGGACAGGCGGGACGGAGAGGCACGTGAGCTCGAACATCAGCCAGAGCTATCCCGCGGGCAGCGAGACCGAGATGGAGCGGGCGGCCGCGGTCGCCAGGGCCATCGGCGCGTTCGAGGGGCTCGCGGACAAGGTCGCTGCCGAGACCACGCCACTGGGGGATGTCCAACCCGCGGACCATGGCGCACCGGCCCGCTGGTGGGTCTGGGTCTGCCCCAAGGGGGACTTCACGGGTCGTCTCCATGTCGCCGGCTACGCCCGCGAGCGACATGCCCTGTTCACGGTGTGCGACACGCACGGCGACACGTACCTGCGATAGCCCACTGGGCGCCGGCGCTCGCGCGCCCCTCAGCCGGCCGACCGCGCGTCTATCCGGCAGGTCCTCGGCATAGCCACGGGGCGCCTGCGCAAGTGCGCCCCTCAGCCCCTGCGCTCGGCCGCCCAGCCACGGATCTGGGGGTCCCGACCAGCGCTCAGGATGAGGCCCGCGAGGAGGGCGGTCCGGGGCACGATGGAGTCGATCTCCAGATACTCCCCAGGGGCATGGTCATCACCCCCGATGGGACCCAGCCCATCGATCGACGGCACACCCAGCCCGGCGGTCGTGTTCGCGTCCGAGGCGCCTCCCGTCGCAGCATCCTTGAGCGGGAAGCCCAGGTCGGCGGCGAGCCCGATCGCGGTGTCCACCAGGCGGTCGGCACGCTCCAGCCGCTCCATGGGCCAGAAGCGGCCCATGAGCCGCACGTCGCAGGTGGTCTCGGGCACCGTGGATGACGCGGCGATCCGTCGGACGGCATCCTCGGCGGTCTCGAGGTCCGCGCGCCGCACCGCGCGCACGTCGACCTGGAGCATGGCGTCAGCCGGCACGATGTTGGGCCGTGACCCGCCGCGCACCACGCCCACGTTCACGCTCACACCCGGCCAGCGTCCGTTGAGCGCGTGGAGCGCCTGGATCTTGTGCGCTGCCTCGAGGATCGCCGAGCGGCCCTTCTCAGGCTCCACGCCGGCATGCGAGGCGCGTCCAGCGATCGTCAGCTCGAGGTCCATGATCCCCTTGCGAGAGCTCACGAAGTCACCGTTGGCACGGCCACCCTCCAGTACGAAGGCGACGTCAGCGCCCAGCGCATGGGCGCTGATGACCGGGGTGCTGACGGGCGAGCCGATCTCCTCGTCCGGGTTGGCGACGTAGACCAGGCTGGCCACCGGAAGCCACTCCGTGGCCCGGCCCGACTGCGGGCCCACGGCCCGGAGCGCTCGGAGCGCGTACAGACCCGACAGCAAGCCACCCTTCATGTCCGAGACGCCCGGCCCGAGCGCCCGACCCCCGTCCACGCGGAAGGGCCTCGCCGCGACGGTCCCTGGGTCGAACACGGTGTCCATGTGGCCGATGAGCATGACCGTGGGCCCCACGGCGTCTGCGTCACCCAGGATGCCCGTGACCGTGTCCCCGTGCGGCTCCGGGTTCCGAGTGACCTCCACGCGCGCACCAAGCTCCGCGAAGGCGCGCTGCATCCAGGCGCCGACCTCATCGACGCCCCTCTTGGTGTAGCTGCCGCAGTCGATGTTCACGAGTCGTTCGAGGTCCGCGAGGTAGTCGGGGAGCATCGCCTCCAGGGTGGAGGAGAGCCCATGGAGTTCGGTGGCGCTCACGTGGTCAGTCATGACCGTGAGTCTAGGGCGTGCACTCACCCGGGACCTCTCCCGTCGGGCGCCATCGCGAAGCCGTCGGGAGTCGAGGCGGTCCCTGCTCGGCTCGCGAGGTCACCGCCCTGACCGATCCCGGTTCAGATAGGGGTGTCGCGGGCCACTCTGGTGCGGTACCATCGGGGCCGGCCCTGGACGCCAACGGAGGTGTGCCCAGTCAACGAGACGTCCAGGCCGGAGGATGACCGTGCCGACATCCTGGAGGTCCGTTCACACCCTGCTCAACGTGGTCGCCACGTTGGTGCTGGCAGGGGCTATCGTGGCCGTGCTCGTCTCCGCAGCGAATGAGCCCGGCGCCCGACCACGACCCACGGACAGTCTCGTGGCGCGTGGGAGCCCCGAGTCCGATGTCCCGTCCGGGCCATCAGGCTCGGCCACGCCGACACCGCTCGCGGCCACAGGCAGGCGTCCGCCCCCGCCGGTCACGCTCGCCGACAGGGTCCCGCTCGCAGCCGGAGGCATCTCCGATCGGGAGGGTGCCATGGCGGCGCCGGCAGTCCCGGAGGTCGGCACGGACGGGACCGGTGCCGTCGGGCCAATGGGGCCGGCGGGGCCAGTGGGGCCAGTCGGGCCGGCGGGCGAGCCCGGCCCCGCGGGGCCGGTGGGACCAGTGGGACCAGTGGGACCAGTGGGACCAGTGGGGCCGGCGGGGCCCGTGGGTCCGGCGGGTCCGGCGGGGCCAGTCGGGCCGGCGGGTGAGACTGGCGCGGCAGGTCCGGCGGGTCCGGCAGGTCCGGCGGGGCCGGCGGGGCCTACGGGTGAGCGCGGCCCAGCGGGACCTCCTGGACCACCAGGCCCCATGGGGCCGGTGGGGGCCGCCGCATGGGCACAGCTGCTGGGCGAGTCGGGTGCCACCGGGCCACAGGGCCCACGGGGCGAGACCGGGGCGCGTGGGCCGGCCGGGCCACGCGGACCGGAGGGCGAGACCGGGCCTCGGGGGCCCGCTGGGCCGACTGGTCCTCGCGGCCTGACGGGTCCACAGGGCCCCAAGGGCGATGACGGGGAGCGTGGCCTGACAGGCCTGCGCGGCCTGACTGGACCAAGCGGAGCACCTGGACCCCAGGGAGAGCCCGGTATCCAAGGGCCTCAGGGCCCGCGCGGCGAGGCGGGGGAAGCAGGGCCGCGCGGACCGGAAGGCCCGCAGGGCGACACTGGCGACACCGGGCCGCGCGGACCGGAAGGGCCCCCGGGCCCGGAAGGCCCGCGAGGCCCCAGGGGCGAGGACGGCTCACCCGGCGTGAGTGGCTACGAGCGCGTCTCGAGCGGCATGAGCGAGGACTCGAGCGGGCGTCGCGCTGTCACCGCCCGCTGTCCGGGGAGCAAGGTCGTCGTGGGCGGCGGATATGACACCACTGGTGTGAGCGACCCCGGGGACATCGTGGTGATGCGCAGCGGACCGGACGGCAACGACGCGTGGACGGTCGAGGCCACCTCGAC
>DAOTUX010000209.1:0-4386 GCA_034436475.1 Chloroflexota bacterium
ACACCTACGCGGCGGTCTCCACGGTCAACGACCTGCTGGTCAAGACCCACCCCGCCGACCGGGACAAGATCGCCGAGATCCGCTCGCTCGTGGCGGGCAGCTTCGATGTGGACGGGCTGCTGGCACGCCTCGATGGGATGCGCCGGCGAGCGAGCGACGACGGCGGCCCAGCCGGCGAGCCAGGCGCGGTCCCGCGCGGCCCCCGCGACGGAGTCCTGGCGCGCATCCGTGCGCGCCTCGCGGCGGGCACCGAGCGTCCATGAGGCGTCCCGCGGGCGTGGGCGCGACCGCGGAGGTGGGATCGGACCATGCGGCCCGGCGCCGGGCGCTGGCCCTGGCCATCGGCGTGACCCTCCTGTGGAGCTCGTCGTGGGTGATGCTCCGGTGGGCCATCGACGACCACGGCATGACGCCGCTCCTGGGCGCGGGCCTCCGCTATCTCCTGGCCTGCCTGGTCCTGGTGGGCGTCATGGCTATCACGCCCGCCGACCGACGCGGCATGCGTGGCCTCGGGCGGCGTGACCTGGGCATCCTGGTCGTCCTGGGCCTGCTGTTCTACGCGGTGACCCAGGGCGCGCAGGTCGTGGCGATCGCGTCCCAGCCCGCGGCGACCACGAGCCTGGTGCTGTCGTTCACGCCGCTCCTGGTGGCGCTGGCGTCCCAGGCGCTCCTGGGCGAACGACCCACGGGCACCCAGGTGGCGGGCGCGGCCGTCATCGGTCTGGGCGCCCTGCTGTACCTGTCGGGCGACCTGGGCACGACCTTCGTGGGCATGACCGCGGCGCTCATCGGCCTGGGCGCGAACGTGGCCAGCAGCATCCTCGGGCGTGGCGTCAACCGCGCGCTGCGTCTCACGGCACGCGTGGTGACCACGGTGAGCATGGCTGTGGGCGCCCTGACGCTCGTGCTCGTCGGCTGGCTCACCGAGGGCCCGCCTCGGCTCGACGCGGTGGGCTGGGGGCTCGTGGCGTGGATGGCCGTCTTCAACACAGCGCTCGCCTTCACGTGGTGGAACGAGAGCCTGCGGCACCTGTCGGCGACCGAGTCCTCGGCCGTCAACAACCTGATGCTGCTCGAGATCGCCGCGCTCGCGTGGCTGCTCCTGGGCGAGGCGCCTGGCGTGGTGCAGTGGGTGGGCATGGCGCTCGTGACTTTGGGTGTGCTCGCGGCACGGGGGCCCGCCACGGTCCGCTCGGGCGCCCGGCGCTCGGGCGCCCGGCGCTCAGCCGCCCAGCGGCTCGTTGTCGATGAGGCGGGTGGTGCCGAACCGGACCGCGAGTGACAGGAGCGCCGGGCCGTCCACGCGTTCCAGCTCCGCGAGCGTGCCGTCATCGGCGACCGAGACGTAGTCGACGAGCGCCAGCGGCTCCGTCGCGAGGGTAGCCCGCATCAGACCTCGGAGCGTCTCGCCCGACCGCTCGCCCGCCGCGTGCGCGTCCCGGGCGGCCAGGAGGGCCCGCCGGAGCACCGGTGCCGCGGCGCGCTCGGCAGGGGACAGGTGCACGTTGCGGGACGAGAGCGCCAGACCGTCCGCCTCACGGACCGTGGGGCACGCGATGACCTCGGTGGGCAGCGCCAGGTCGCGCGCCATCCGCCGGATGACCATCACCTGCTGGGCGTCCTTCTGGCCGAAGTACGCGTGCTCGGCACCAACGAGCCCGAACAGGATGGCGACCACCGTGGCCACGCCGTCGAAGTGGCCGGGGCGCGCGGCGCCCTCGAGTGGGTGGGCGATGGCGCCCACCGAGACGGTGGTGTCGAACCCTGGCGGGTACACCTCCTCGACGGGGGGCGCCCAGACGATGTCCACGCCCTCCTCCTCGCAGATGGCGAGGTCGCGCCCCTCGCTCCGCGGGTAGCGGGCGAGGTCTCCTGGGTCGCCGAACTGCCGGGGGTTGACGAAGATGGTCACGACCGTCGTCGCGTCATGCGCCCGGGCACGTCGCATGAGGGACCGATGGCCCTCGTGGAGCCAGCCCATGGTGGGCACGAGCCCGACTGGCCGCGGGACATCCGCGAGCGCGGCTCGAAGCTCCGGACGTGTGCGCAGGACGCGGGTCATGGCGGGATGGCCTCGCTCGGCGGCGGGATTGTGCTACGTGGTGCTACAGGTCGCGATCGAGCGGGATGCGGAGGACCGCCGTCGGGTCGGGCTGATCGAGGCGTCCCGCACCCAGGACATCAGCGAGCACCTCGTCGTCCATGCGGCTGGTCTGGCCCGGCTCCGGGAACGTGCCTGCCTGGACATCAGCGGCGTAGGCGGTCACCGCCTCGCCGATCGCCTCCCGAAGGTGGAGGTACGGCTTGGCGTGGCGCGGGATGAACGAGCCGAGCCCCAGCAGGTCCGTGATGACCTGGACCTGCCCGGAGCACCCGGCCCCGGCCCCGATGCCGATGGTGGGGATCCGGAGCCGTTGGGTGATGGCCGCCGAGAGCTGCTCGGGCATCAGCTCGAGCACGACCGAGAAGGCGCCGGCCTCCTGCACCGCGAGCGCGTCGGCGATGAGTCGTCGAGCCTGGTCGCGGTCCTTGCCCTGGACCCCGGTCCTGCCGCCCATGCCGTACTTCGCCTGGGGCGTCCAGCCGATGTGGCCCATGACCGGGATGCCCGCCTTCACCAGCGCCTCGATGACCGGTGCCGTCCGGACGCCACCCTCGACCTTGACGGCGCTCCAACCCGCCTCCCGCATGAACCGACCGGCGTTATCCAGCGCCTCGTCCACCGACGCGTAGGTCAGGAAGGGCATGTCCCCCACCACGAGGGCGCGCTGGGTCCCTCGGACCACGGCGCGGGTGTGGTGGAGCATCTCCTCGAGGGTCACGCGGACCGTGGACTCGTAGCCCAGGAGCACCTCGGCGAGCGAATCGCCCACCAGGATCATGGGGATGCCGGCCTCGTCCACGATGCGCGCGGTCGGGTAGTCGTATGCCGTCAGCATCGGGATGCGCTGGCCGTCGCGGTACAGGCGCGTGATGTCGGCGACGGTCAACCGGCGCTGCGGGGTCGTGGCACTCATGCCGGGATGATGCACCCGCGACGCCAGCGACGTCGCGGGTGCCACGTATCAGGACGCGGCCGTGAACGAGGGTGCCGGTGGCAGTGGTGCGGCCACGGGCTGCCACGAACCACCCGGTGAGTCGTCGGCCAGCACTACCGGGGCTGCCCTGCCGTCGACCGGCACGAACCCCAGGTGCCACGTCAGCTCCGGCGACTCCGGGGTCGAGGCGATCAGGAGCGCTGCCAGCAGCGTCCCATCAGGGGACCACATTGCCGAGTATTCGCAACCGTCACCCAGCGGATCGAGCATCAACTGATCGGTGCCGTCGACGCCGACTGTTCCGTACCGCACGGTGCAGGGACGGTCATTCCAGTACTCGGACGGGTCGACGGTCTGGGCGAAGCTCAGCCGCCTGCCATCTGGCGACCAGTCCGGACGGTATGCCCGGTCGACGACAAGCCGCTGCCCCGAGCCATCCGCCTTGACGGCGTCGATCGCTTCGTTCCCGAACTCGCCAGTCGCGTTGGTCGTGACGGCCAGCTCCGAACCGTTGGGCGACCACCGGGGGGGAGACCACGGGTCGATCGGCCCGGTTCCGATCCGCCGTGGCATGAGGCCGCCACCCAGCGCGGCCGGCAGCGAGCCAGGGGCGACGTAGACACCCCAGGCGCCGCCACCGTCGCTCCCTGCGAACGCCATCTGGGTACCGTCGGGTGACCAGCTCGGGCTCATCGCGTCGAGGTCGATGCCGAGGAGCGGGACCGGAGGCGACGTCCCGTCCGCGCTGGCGATGTCGATGTGGCCGGAGGTCGAGCAGCCATCCGATATCGGATACGCAAGCGCTGAGCCATCGGGCGACCAGGCGACCTCCAACTGCCGGATGCAGTCGCGCCTGGGGGTGGCGTAGGTCGCGATGGTGATGGGGTCGCCACCCCCGGCGTCCATCACCACGATCAACTCGGTCCCAGCCTTCCATGCCCGGACGGCGATGTGGGTGCCGTCCGGCGAGAACTGCGGGGCCCACCACGTCGTGCCCTCCGAGCTGGTCAGCCGACGGAGATCGGTCCCGTCGGCCCTGACGGTGTAGATGTCCTGGCCAGCTGCCGAGCTGAAGGCATATACGGCCTCGCCACCGGTTGGGATGACCGCGTCTGCGCGCAGCAGAGTGGAGCCCACGATGGCGCCACCGACCGCGAGGGCTGTGAGCAGGAGCGCGATGAGCAGGAGCCACAGCGGCCGCACCGCTGGCGCGGCCATCGGGCGTGTGATGACAGCCATGGGAAGCCACCTTTCGGGGAAGGACCACGCAGGCCGCTGCCGTGTTCGGGCCGTGGCCGCGAGGATGTCGTTGCGGAGACCGGGCGTGCTGGGCCCGGCGAGGTCGGTG
>DAOTUX010000210.1:0-15915 GCA_034436475.1 Chloroflexota bacterium
GGTCGCTTGGCGAGCGCGATGGCCGCCAGGTGTGACTTGCGCACCGACGCTGGGAAGGCCTCCCAGGTGTGACGCGACCCCGGCGCGGCGGCGAACGCCGCCGCGAGGTCGTCAGGCACGAGCAGCGCCTCCGGGCCGTCGAGGATGACCCAGCTCCCGTCGGCCTTCGCGTGCTCCACCAGCCGGCGACCGGCCGGCTCCAGACGGCCCTCAGCCTCGAGCCGAGCGACGCGCGCCTTGTTGGTCGCCGCCCACGGGCTGCCCGGACGTCGGGGCGAGAACCACAGCGCGGTCCGGTCGGGCTGGCCGGGTGCGGCACGCGAATCGATCCAGCCGAACCTGAGCGCCTCCACCACGGCGTCCTCGTAGCCCAGGACCGGATGCCCGGAGCCGGCCTTCCAGGTCACCAGCCAGACCCCGGCCCCGCGCGCGTGGTGGCGCTCGAGCCATGCGGACCAGTCGGCCGCCGTCTCGGCGAGCACGCGCTCGCCCTCCACCCCTATGCCGGCCACGCCTACTCCCAGCGGAACCAGCGCGCCGAGATCAGGAAGCACACCACCAGCCAGCCCGTCAGCACGAGCGCGTCCAGCCACAGCGGCGCGTAGGGCACGCCGCCCACCATCACCTGGCGGAGCGCGTCACCCAGGTACGTGAGGGGCATCAGGGCCGCGATCGGCTGGAGGAACTCGGGCATGAAGGCGATGGGGAAGAAGATGCCCGACAGGAACATCATCGGGAACTGGACCACGCTCGTGATGCCGTTGGCGGCCTCCTCGGTGCGCGCGAACGCGGCGATGACATAGCCGATGGCGATGAACGTGACGGCCCCCAGGACCACGAACCCGAAGGTCAGCAGCAGGCTGCCCACGATGGCCACCTGGAACAGGGCGATGCCGATGGCCACGATGAGCACCGTCTGGGCGAGCGCGATGAGCAGGCGCACCACGATGTTGCTCGCCACCAGCGTCCAGCGAGGCAGGGGCGTCGCCCCGAGGCGCTTGAGGATCAGCTTCTCGCGCTGCTCCACGAGCGGGATGGCGCTGAAGACACCCAGCTGCATGAGCGCCATGGCGAGGATGCTGGGCACGAAGAAGGCCGCCGCGCTCAGCTGCTCCGTCTGGAGCGGGCGGCTCGCCAGCGCCAGCACCGGTGACGCGCCGGCCGCCACGAGGTTCGCGGCGCCCACCACCTGGGACACCACCTGGGTGATGGTGGCGCTCGTGGTCTGCTGGCTCGGGTCGGTGTAGAGCTCCAGGGTCACCGCTGGCCCGCTCGCCCCGGACCCGGCCGCCATCGCGGCACCCAGTCCCTGAGGCGCCACGATGACCGCCGCCAGGTCGCCGGCACGCATCGAGGCGAGCGCCTCGTCGAGCGTCTTGTCCTCGAGCTTGAGCAGCCCGGTCGATACGAAGCCCGCCCGGAGCCCCGCGGCTGCCGGGGTCCCATCCTGGTCCACCCAGCCGGTCGCGAAGGCCGGGGGACCGCCGCTGGAGAAGATCGACCCGAACAGGATCACGAACAGGATGGGGAAGGCGATGGTCCAGAACAGGGCCAGGCGATCGCGCAGGAAGCTGCGCAGATTGGCGAGGACCAGGGCACGCAGGGCTCGCATCGCTCAGTCCCGCAGCGCCCGACCGGTGAGGTCGAGGAACACGTCCTCGAGCGTCGCGCGGCGGACCGTCAGGTTGCCCGGCTCGGTGCCCCGCTCCGCGGTCAGCGCGAGGAGGCCGCCGATGGTGCCCGCGACATCCCGCGTGTACAGCGCGGTGACGCCGTCGTCACGCATCACGCGGGTCACGCCGGGCAGGCCGTCGAGCATCGGGCCGGGCAGGTCGGGGATGTCGTCGAAGCGAACCGACAGCTCCCGGAAGCGACGACCGATGAGCTCGGGCACGCCCCCCAGCTCCAGGATCCGACCATGGTCCATGACCGCGACGCGGTCGCACAGCTCCTCCGCCTCCTCCATGTAGTGCGTCGTGAGGAGCACGGTGGTCCCTCGGTCCGCGAGCTCGCGCACCAGCCCCCACAGGGACCGCCGGGCCTGGGGGTCCATGCCCGTGGTCGGCTCGTCGAGGAACAGCACCTCCGGCTCGTTGACGAGCGCGAGGGCCACGGACAGCCGCTGGCGCTGGCCGCCCGAGAGCACCTTGGTGCGCGCGTCTCGGCGTTCCCCGAGGTCCAGGGCATCGATGAGCTCGGGGGTGGGACGGGCGCGTCGGAAGAAGCTCCGGAACAGCTCGATGGTCTCCGCGACCGTGAGGTTGGGGTAGAGCGCCGCGGTCTGGAGCTGGATGCCGATGCGCTCCTTGAGCGCCGGCGCGTCGCGGGTCGCATCGATCCCCAGGACCCGGACCTCGCCGCTGTCCGGTGCACGCAGGCCCTCCATCATCTCCACCGTGGTGGTCTTGCCGGCGCCGTTGGGTCCCAGCATCCCGAACACCTCGCCAGGCCTGACCTCGAACGTCACGCCATCCACGGCCTGCACGTCCGCGTAGCGTTTGCGGAGGTCACGGACGCTGATCGCGGGGCCGGCCCCGACCGACGCCGTGGGCACCCCGCTCACGCCGCCCGCACCGCCGTCCCGAGCCGCCGGGTCAGCGACTCGGCCGCGAGGGCCATCGAGCCATCGGAGTCGTGACGCAGGAACACGCACACGTCCATGCCATCGTCGAGGAACGGGGCGAGCCGCGCCGCCCAAGCGTCCAGGTCCTCGGGTCCGTATCGGGAGCGACGCAGCCGGAGGTACAGGAACGCGCCGGTGCGGCGCACGTCCGGGGCGTCGGGGTCATCGTCCGTGTCGGTGGCCACCAGGACCGCACCGGCGCCCCGCAGGGCGTCATGCACCGCGTCGTCCTGCCAGCTCGGATGACGCATCTCGAGCGCGAGGGGCAGGGATGCTGGCCACGCGTCGAGCAGACGGGCCAGGGCGGCATCGTGCCGGGGCATGTCATCGGGCACCCGCAGCAGCACGCATCGGAGCCGGTGCCCGAACGGCCGATACGATTCAGCCAGGCGCGTCACGGCCCCCTCGGGGTCATCCCGGAGGGCGCGCCAGGCACCGCCTCGCTGGGCCTTGGCGCAGAACCGGAAGTCAGTGGGTGTCGCCGCGAGCCAGCCCTCGATGGCCCTCGCCGAGGGGCGCACGTAGAACGTGTTGTTGAGCTCCACCGCAACCAGGCGCCCTGCGTAGACACGCAGCAGGTCCGATGGGCGGGTGCCCGCGGGATAGAAGCGCGGCGCCCAGTCGCGATAGGCGAACCCCGAGGTCCCCACGAGGGCCCGTCCCGGGCGAGGCACGGTCATCACATGCAGGGTACAACCGAAGGCAGCGACGTGGCACGATGCCCATGCGCCCTCCAGCCCGGTCGGCTCATCCGGAGCGGTGCGCCAGCACCTCCACGGGCAGCAGCACCATGAGGCCGTCACCCAGCAGCCCGTCCAACTCGAGGGCCACGGCACGCAGGCGATCCTCGCGGTCGATGACGTCGATGACGATGGGCAGGTCGCCCGACAGGCTCAGGATCCGGTCCGTGTGGAGGTGCTGCTTGGCGCCGTAGCCCTCGATGCCCCGGAGCACGGTGGCTCCCGCGAGGCCGCGCTCGCGCAGGTGCTCGACGATCCGGTGATGGGTCGGCGCGCCCCGCGCATGGTCGCTCTCGCCCAGATAGATCCGCAACAGGGCCGTAGGCTGCTCGATGCCCATGTCAGGCTGCCCTCCCCAGTGCGATGCCGGCGCCCAGGGCCACCAGACCCAGCACGACCGACCCGCCCACGTTGACGATGGCGCCCGCCCACGCACCCTGCTCCGCGAGCCGCCAGCTCTCCAGCATCCACGTGGAGAACGTGGTGTAGGCGCCTAGGAAGCCGATGAGGAGCGACGGGCGGATCGCGGCAGACAGGACGGAGCGCTCAAGGGCAAGCGTCGCCAGAAGCCCCAGGAGGAACGCACCCGACACGTTGACGATCAACGTGCCGAGCGGGAACGCGCCACCGGTGCGCTCGGAGACCCACCCGTCCACCACGTACCGGGCCACCGCCCCGGCCGCGCCCCCGATGGCGATCTCGACGACGGTCATGGGCTCACCTCCTGCGCAGGTCGGGACATGCCGCAGGAGTCATCAGCCCCGGTGTCGGGGCGGTTGGTGAGGCGGACCCCATCGCCGGACCGGAGCGTAGCAGCGACAGACCGCCGACGCTGGCACCATGTGCGGCACATGACGCTCGACCCTCTGCCGCGTGACGGCGCTGCGCATCGGCCCCACGGCCCGCACGACCACGCCCATGGGCCGTGGTGCGGCCACGCACCACTCGCTCACGATGACCACCTCGACTACCTCCACGACGGTCACATCCACCATCCCGACGGCGACCACGTGGATGACAGGCCCATGTCCGCCGACGCCGTCCACATCCCCCACAGCCGGCACATGCACGTGCATGGCCCCGACTGCGGTCATGAGGTGAGCGCCCACGCCGGGCACACGGACTACCGTCACGGGGAGCACCTGCACGCGGCCCACGGCGACCACTACGACGAGCACTGACCGGGCCGCGGGCCGGGACCTGGGACGGGACGCCGGGCGGCTCGTCAACCGCGGTCAGGCGGTGTCGTCCGACCCGATGTCGATGACCTGCGGAGCCCCGTGGGCGCGCTCGGCCACCGTGAACCTGCCCCGATGCTCGGGGTGGGGGTCGCGGATGAGGATCCCGAACGTCTCCATCAGCCGATCGGGCGTCAGGACCTCATGGCCCGGTCCCAGGGCCACCACGCGTCGGGCGAGCAGCAGGACCTGGTCGTACTCGACCGCCTCGCTGATGTCATGGGTGGCCGTGACCAGCGCGGCACCTCGATGCAGCTCGGTGGCGAAGGCCTGCTGATAGCGCTCCAGGCCCGAGGCGTCAAGCCCCGCGTTCGGCTCGTCGAGCAGGATCAGGTCCGCCCGATGCGCCAGGACCTGCGCCAGGTGGACCCGCTGTCGCTGGCCCCCCGACAGGCTGTGGAGCGGCATCCGGGCGAGTCGCTCGACGCCCATCGTCTCCATCGCCCACTGGACGAGGTCCTGATCGGTGGACGTCGGTCGACCGATCAGGCCCAGGTGCGCGAAGCGGGCCATGCGCACCACGTCGCCGGCACGCAGCGGCAGGACCGAGCCGGCCGCGTGCGTCTGGGCGAGGTACGCCACGCGGGTCGGTGACGCGCCCGGCGACCGCCCCAGGACGGTGAGCGCTCCCGCCAACGGGCGCAGCAGCCCCGCAAGCGTGCGCAGGAGCGTGGACTTGCCCGAGCCGTTGGTGCCCACGAGCGCCAGCGAGGTGGCTCCGCGGACACGCAGGTCGATGCCTCTCACCACCACGTCCCCCGGGTAGCCGATGTCCAGGTCGCGGGCGATCACCGCATCCGTGGCCGCCGCATCCGTGCCCGCCGCGTCCGTGGGCGGCGACTCCGTGCGGCGCCTGGCGATCGCGGTCATGCGTCGAGACCGGTCGGGGCGGGCCCGGGCTGCGCCGGCCTTCGCGAAGCGCGCCATGACACCAGGACGAAGACCGCGAAGAAGATGCCCGTCGCGACGAGCACCATCGCGGCGCTCCCGGCGATGTCCAGCCAGTAGCTGGCCAGCAGGCCGAGGTAGCTGCTGACCGCCCCCACGAGGCATGCGATGACCATCATCGAGCCGACACGATGGGCAAGCAGCGCGCCCGTGCTCGCGGGTGCGATGAGCATCCCGAACACCAGGAGCGTGCCCACGGTCTGGAACGACACGACCACGGTGAGCGCCACGAGCAGCAGCATCACCGCGTGGTACCGCCGCGCAGGGAACCCCGACACATCGGCCTGCTCCGGGTCGAAGCTGAGCAGGAGGAACGGGCGGGCGCACACCATGGCCACGATCACCACGATGACGGTCGCCAGGCCCTGCACGAGCAGCGAGCCGATGGTGGTGCCCAGGACCTGGCCGAACAGGATCGTCACGAGGTCCCCCGTGAAGGTGCTTGACCAGGACACGATGACCACGCCCAGGGCGAGCATCGCCACGAACAGGAGCCCGATGGCGGTGTCCGAGGAGAGACGCGAGCGACTCGTGATGAGCGTCACGCCCCCGATCATGGCGAGCGCCCCCGCGGCGGCGCCCAGGATCCCCGGGAGGCCGATGAGCAGCGCGGCGGCGATGCCCGGCAGCACCCCGTGGGCGAGGGCATCGCCGATGAACGCGAGGCCACGCAGGACCACGAAGGTGCCCACCACCGCGCAGGCGACCGACACCAGGATGCCCGCGAGGAGCGCCCGGAGCATGAACCCGTTGTCCAGGAACGGATCGACGAGCGTGGCCACGTGACTAGCCGAGCGCCCCGGCGATGGTCGTGGCGATGTCCCGGATGAACGTGAGGTAGGAGCCGTCCGCGGGCAGCCGATGGCTGGGCAGCCCCACCACCCGCACCCCCGTCTCGGCCACGATGGCATCCACGACCATCTGCGGCGTGCCGACCTCGGTGAACACGACGGGGACCCCCTGCTCCCTGATCGTGGTCACGATGGCACGCAGCTGACCCGCGGACACCTCCCCCTGGGACGAGAGGCCCGGGATGACCGAGCCGACCAGGTCGAAGCCATAGCGGGCGGCGAAGTAGCCCATCGACTCGTGGCCCGTGACCAGCCTCCGACGCTCGGGGGGCACGGCGGCGAGGATCGTGCGGACCTCCCCGTCGAGCGCCTCGAGACGGGTCACCAGGTCCGCCTGGCGATCGCCCGCCTCGACGCCCAGGCGCGAGAGGACCGGTCCGAGGGCGAGCACCACGTCACGCATCGACAGCGGGTCCAGCCAGAAGTGCGGGTCCAGGGCGCCGTGCGCGTGCCCGTCGTCGTGGCCAGGTGGCTCGCTGAGCGACGGGTCGGCCTGGGGACTGCCGGACGCGTCGGGCCCAAGGCCGCGGATGATGATGTGGTCGGTGGCCACGAACACCGGCACACTGCTCGCAGACGCCTCGTCGAGCGCGTCCCCGAGGGACGCCTCGAGGCCGAGACCGTTGGTGACCACGAGGCGCGCCCGGTGGATCGCCTCCACGTCCTGCGCGGAGGGTGCCCAGTCGTGCGGGTCCACGCCATCGCCCATCAGGACGGTGACCGGGGCGCGGTCGCCCACCAGGTCCCGGACCACGGCGCCCAGCACGCCGGTCGTGACCACGATGGCTGGTCCCTCGCCCGATCCCTGCGACCGGGTCGCCATTGGGAGGGTGAGCGCCAGCGCGAGCAAGAACGGGACCGCGACGAGCCCTCCCGCCCAGCGTCGCCCCACAGAGATACCCGGTCTCATCAAGGACCGTGAGGGTCTCATGCGCCTCCCCCGGCCGCGCCACTGCCGACCGGTGTCCCACGCGCCCGCCGGACGGGCGATCGACCCGAGCGACAGCGGGGACAGCGGCCATATAGCTCCAGCCGATGCGTCTCGACCTGCCAGCCGGTCCGTCGCTCGATGTCCCCTACCGCGGCGGCGAGGCCCCGGTCATCGATCTCGATCACGCGGCCGCATTCGGAGCAGACCACGTGGTGGTGGTGGGTGGGCCGGCAAGGCACATACGCGTGTTCGCCGCTCGGCAGGTCGAGCCGCTCCAGGACGCCCAGGTCAGCCAGGAGGTCGAGGGACCGGAAGATCGTCGCGCGTCCGATGTCGAGGTGCCGGGCCCGCGCATCCTCGATCAGGTCCGCGGCCGAGAAGTGCCCCTCCCGGGCGGCGATCAGTTGTGCCACGACACGTCGCGGGGCGGTCGGACGGTGGCCCGCCGCCTCCATCGCGGCCACCAGGGGGTCCGTCTCGGACGCCACAATCGACATCGGTGAATGATACACAGTATCAATGCAGGCGGGCCTCGCCGGCAGCCGTCACCCCGGTGTGGGCGCTCGCCGGCCGTACAGCACTCGCCCGCCGCGGCGACTGCTGGCGAGCACGAGCCCCACGAGCACCAGGGCCGCACCCGCGAGCTCCTCGGGGTGGAGGCGCTCGTCGAGCACGATGACACCCAGCGCGATGCCCATGACCGGCAGGGCGTAGGTCACGAGCGTGGTCCGCGTCGCGCCCCACGCTCGCATGATGCCGAAGAACAGGAGGTACGCGACCCCGGAGCCCAGCACCCCCACCCAGGCCACCGCGAGCCAGGCGGCGGGAGTCGGTGGCGGATCGATGACGCCCGGCCCCGTCCCCTCGAGCATGGCGGCGAGCGCCACGGTCAGGATCGCCGCCGTGGCGACCTGGGGCAGCGCGATCTCGGCCGATGTGGCGCGCCGGGGCCCGCTGACCGGGTCCAGGACCAGCCGCGCCCCGGTGACCGAGCGACGGGCGTAGACCGCGGCGACTGCGTACGAGGCGGCCGCGAGGATGACCGCCAGCTCGCCCAGCAGCGCATCGGTCGCGCTCACCCCCGGGCGCGTCTCGCCCAGGTTGGGTGACACCAGCAGGACCGCGCCCCCGAAGCCCACGAGCAGGCCCAGCACGCGGTTCACCGTCATGGGCTCGTCATGCAGCACGAGCGCAGCGAGGACGACCGCGAACAGGGGCTGGAGGCCGTTGAGGATGCTCGCCAGCGCGGATGGGATCGACTGCGTGCCCCAGGTGAGGAGCAGTGCCGGCAGCGCCACGTTGAGCACACCCAGGACCGCGATCCGGCGCAGCGCCCCGGGGGCCCTCGGGATTCGCCCGCGCCCTGCCACGAGCACCGCGGCGAGGAAGGCGGTCGCGAGGGTCATCCGCCACGCGACCAGCGTGAACGGCGCCATGCCCTCGTTGAGACCGATCTTGAGGAACAGGAAGGAGGCGCCCCAGGCGAGGGTCAGGCCCAGGAACATCGCCCAGACCACGCCGTCGCGGTCGGGTTGGCTCTCACGACGTCGTGGCATGGGTGCCCCTAGGATGGCAGCCATGGAGCCGTTCGATCCGCTGACCGCGCTCATCGTGGTCGATGTCCAGAACGATTTCGCCGACCCCGCCGGGAGCCTGCACGTGCCCGGTGGCGAGGACGTGGTCGCACCCATCGATGCGCTGGTGACCAGCGCGCTCGCGGCCGGTGCCACGGTGGCGTACACGCAGGACTGGCACCCACCGGTGACGCCGCATTTCGCGAAGGACGGGGGTGTCTGGCCCGACACTGCGTGCAGGGGACCTGGGGTGCCGAGTTCCATCCGGGTCTGGCGGTCCGCGGCCCCGTCGTGCGCAAGGGCGCCGGGGGCGAGGACGGCTACAGCGGGTTCACGATGCGCGACCCTCGGACGGGGACGACCACGGCCACCGAGATGGACGCGCTGCTCCGAGGCAAGGGCATCGAGCGGGTCGTGGTCACAGGGCTCGCGACCGACTACTGCGTCCAGGCCACGGCCCTCGACGCGGTGGCACTGGGTTACGTGACGGTCGTGCCACGCTCCCTGGTCCGTGCTGTGGACATCGTCCCGGGCGACGGCGAGCGGGCGCTCGGGGCGATGGCGGCGGCGGGCGTGGCGGTCGAGCCCTGAGGCGGGGGTGCCCATCGTGCCAGGAGCGGGCGACGAATGATCTCATACTCCCTATGGGTATACTCTGTGGCAACAGCCAATCACGCCACGAAGACCGGGAGGTCACCGTCATGGATCATTCCTCGCATGCCCAGGACCATCAGCAGCTGCCCATGGCCGGGGGTGGTGAGGGTCAGGTCATCGACCCGGTGTGTGGCATGAGCGTCGACCTCGCCGCCGCCCGCCCGAAGGGCCTCACGTTCACCCATGAGGGCACCGAGTACGGCTTCTGCGGTCGAGGCTGTCGGCTCGAGTTCGAGGAGGACCCGGGGCGCTTCCTTGCGCCCGACTACGTCCCCTCCATGTGAGGCGGTCCCGGGACCGTCCCGGCAGGGCCACGCGCCCGGGGCTCCCGGGCTAGACTCCGAGACATGGATCAGTCGGCCGACACGCGCACCTATTCGCCCGGTCTCGCGGGCGTCCTGGCAGGAGAGACCACCATCGCCCTGGTGGATGGCGAGGCGGGGAGGCTGCTGTATCGCGGCTACCCCATCGGCGAGCTGGTGGAGGCGGGCACGTTCGCGCAGGTGGCCGAGCTGCTCTGGACGGGCGACTGGCCCGCGAGCGCCCACCTGCCCTGCCGACCGCTCTCCGAGCGGGTCCTGCGGGCGCTGCGTGACCTCCCCGCCACCACGCATCCCATGGACGCGCTGCGGACCGCGGTCTCGGTCTGGGGCGCGGAGGTCCAGCCGGCATGGCCGCCCACGGTAGAACAGGCGCGCGAGCTGACGGCACTCGCCCCCACCGCGCTGGCGGCGTTCGCGCGCCTCCGGCAAGGCAAGGTGCCCCTGGACCCGGACCCCTCCCTGGGCACCGCCGACGGCTTCCTGTACCTGCTCACCGGCGCGGCGCCCGACGCATCCGCCACGCGCGCCCTCGACGCCTACTTCGTGGTCGGCGCGGAGCACGGCTTCAACGCCTCCACGTTCACCGCCCGCGTCATCGTGGCCACCCGCTCGGACATCGCGAGCGCCATCGTGGGCGCGATCGGCGCGCTCAAGGGGCCGCTCCACGGCGGCGCCCCCACTGAGGTGGTGAGCCAGCTCCACGAGATCGGTTCCGTGGAGCACGCCGAGGCGTGGATCGACGCTGCGCTCGACCGCAAGGAGAAGCTCATGGGCTTCGGGCACCGCGTGTACCGGGCCTATGACCCGCGCGCCGCGGCGCTGCGCAAGGTCGCGGAGAAGCAGGCCAACATGGCCGACTGGCTGCGTCTCGCGGTCGCGGTCGAGGACATCGCGCTGCGCAAGCTCGCGGAGCGCTATCCCGATCGCGCGCTCAAGACCAACGTCGAGTACTACACCGCGGCCGTGCTCCAGGGCGTTGCCCTGCCACCGGACCTGTTCCCGGCGACCTTCGCGCTGGCGCGCCATGCGGGCTGGACCGCGCACGTCCTGGAGCAGGCGGCCGTGGACAAGATCATCCGCCCCGACGTGCGCTACATCGGCGAGCCGGAGCGCCACCTGGCGACCGCCGGGGCCGGCTGACGCGTCTCAGCCCTCGCTGGCCTCGGGCCATGTGAGCAAGTCGACCAGTCCCGTCAGTGCTGGGAACGGCTCCACCTGGAGCAACGCGTCGATGGTCGCCGCGGTGAAGACGCGACCATCGGTGTCGCGAATGACCGGGCCGAGGGCGTCGTGGGTGCGACGCCATCCGAGCCCGCCAAGCACGGCGAACAGGGGCACGCCGCCCAAGCGCTGGGCCTCAGCTCGCAGGCTTCTGAAGCGGGCGGCCTTGTCGCGTGCGGTCCCACCGTCGTTGGCACCCTTCATCTCGACCATCGCGCGCAGCGTGTCGGTGCGGTTGTCGAACACCACGAAGTCCGGTGCAGGCCGGACCGTGAGGCCGAACCGGCGCTCGATCTCGCCCTGGTCGCGCGAGCCGGTGCGGATGAACGGGATCCCGGCATGTCCGAACATCGCTGCGACGGGTTCCTCGAGCCGGTCACCCCGAAGGGTGCTCGTGGCGTCCAGCAGCTGTCGGAAGGCGCCACCGTACGCGCGCTGGTGGAGGAACACACCGAGCGGCACGCCGTCGCGAGCGAACACGCGGATGGAGTCCCAGCCCCGGGCCGTGTCCGGCTTCGCTTGTTTCGACCTCAGTGCAACGTCGTCTCCGCTTGGGAACAACGACCGGCGCATCCCGAGGTCGATGACTGCCGCGAGCGTTGAGGCCTCGGTGGCCGTCGCGTGTCGGCCGGACTCGATCGCGTCGATGCGCCCCTTGCTGGTTCGCGTCGCCGGATATCCAGGAGGCAGGAGCGTCGTGGACGCGGCGAACTCCTGGCTCGTCAGGCCCAGCATCAGCCGGAAGGCTCGCAGCGATCGCGGCCGCGCAAGGATCGCACGGGCGATGTCGTCCGCCCCGACATCCCTGAACGCTGACGTGGCGGCCTCTGCGTCGGCATACGCGTCGAGGACGGCCTGAAGCTCGTACTCCGGCCGCCAGTGGACGTAGCCGAAGTCCGGCTTGAGGTCTTGGACGTAGACCTCCTCCGCGACCCGAGCGTAGACGGTCTGATGCTGGGACGTGCCGAACGCCTCGGGGATGCGGCGGATCAAGGTCACCCGTGCGTTCCAGGAGGGCGCCTGCGCGACCGCTCGGACCAACTCGTCCGGGGTCACCGATCAGCGGCCCGTCCGCAGACGATCGGGGAGCGCGCTGGTGTAGGCGCCGTCGATCTCGGTGCACAGCCACTGGCGGCCCAGCCCTTCGGCCGCGACCGCCGTGGTGCCCGTGCCCGCGAACGGGTCGAAGACCAGTTGCCCGGGCCGAGTCATCAGCCGGATGAAGAAGTCCGGCAGCCGGAGCGGGAACCTCGCTGGGTGGAGCGTCGGGTTGGGACCGAACTCGGCCTCGAAGTGGAGCAAGGTCGACGGTCGGACATGATCAGGCCCGGCCTGCACCCGCTTCCGACCCTGCCCCGATGGCTCGTCCACGCGAAGGTAGTTCTGCGGCAGACGCTTCCGTCGCTCCCGATCGCGCGCATCCCAGCGGGCGGGTGACAACACCTGCTCCGGATGGAACTGCCACCGGGAGGACTTGGCGAAATGGAAGCAGTACTCGACCGCATCCTTGAGGAAGCGGTCGAACCTGCCGGGCGGCGGCGATGGCTTGCCCCACACGAAGTCCTCGGCGAACTTGAACCCCTGATTCCGCAACCAGAAGACCAACTCGTACTGGAGCGTCCCACGCTCGTCGCCGTGGCGCTTGGAGCGGTAGTTGAGCACGAAGCTGCCTGACGGCTTGAGGGTTCGCAGGATCTCCTGCGTGACCTCGAGGAAGAAGCCCTCATACCATTCCCGGGCATAGTCCTCACCGTTGCCGTAGCGCGGCTGGCGATCGTACGGCGGGGAGGTGATGACCAGGTCGAAGGTGTCGTCCGGGACCTCTCGCAACACCGCGAGGCAATCACGCACGACCATGGCCCCGAGGCTCGTGCGGACGGATGCCTCGGCGCGGAGCCGGCGGAGCGACTCCTCCGCGGGATCACTCGTGGGAAGCGGTTCGGCAGCCACAAGGCGATGATACGGCCCGCCGTGCCAGCTTCAGTGTCACGGGGCGTTCAGCTCGGGGCGATGGCGGCCTCCAGCGCGGCTTCCCGGTCATCCGCGAGGCGGCCGTCAGCGAACTGCTCCCGGTACAGCAGCGCGTAGGTGCCGCCCTTGGCCAGCAGGTCCGCGTGCGTGCCGCGCTCCACGATGCGACCGCGCTCGTAGACCAGGATGAGGTCCGCGCGCAGGATCGTGGACAGCCGATGGGCGATGGCGAGCGTGGTGCGCCCGCGCATGGTCCGCTCGACCGCCTCCTGGATGAGGCGCTCGCTGCGCGTGTCGAGGGCGCTGGTCGCCTCGTCCAGGATGAGGATGCGCGGGTCCTTGAGCAGCACCCGCGCCAGCGCGATGCGCTGCTTCTCGCCACCGGAGAGACGGTAGCCCCGCTCGCCCACCATCGTGTCGTAGCCGTCGGGCAGCTCCATGATCCGGTCGTGGATGGCGGCGGTGCGGGCCGCGGCCTCCAGCTCCGCGTCGGTCGCGCCGGGCCGGGCGTAGGCAAGGTTCTCCCGGACGGTGCTGTGGAACAGGTACGTCTCCTGGGTCACGAACCCCACGATCTCGCCCAGGCTCGCGAGGCGGATCGCGCGGACGTCCAGCCCGTCGATCTCGACCGCGCCCTCGTCCACGTCGTAGAGCCGCGGCACCAGATAGGTCGTGGTGGTCTTGCCTGATCCCGAGTGACCCACGAGGGCCACGAGCTGGCCGGGCTCCACGCTGAAGTCGATGTCCTCGATCGCGAACGGTGCCCGTGGGGCGATCGGGGCGGCCGCCCCGCCATCGGCCGGACGGTCGGTCGTGGCACCTTGGGCGTCGGGGGCGGGCGCGGCGGGCGGGCGCGATGCCTCAGGATATCGGAAGCCCACGTGTCGGAAGCGGACTCGCCCGCGGACCGTGGCGGGGTCGAGCGTCACCGCGTCCGGGCGGTCCACGATGCTCGGCGTCAGGTCGAGGTATTCGAAGATCCGGTCGAACAGGGCGAGCGCCCCGTGGATCTCGACCTGGATGTTGAGGAGCTGGCCGAGCGGGAAGAACAGCCGTGCCTGAAGGGTCGTGAAGGCGACGATGTCGCCCGCGGTCGGTGCCGTCGGGTCGCCCTGGACGGCCAGCCACCCCGCCAGCCAGTACACGAAGGCGGGCAGGATGGAGAACACGGTGCCCACGATCATGAAGAACCAGCGCCCGACCATGCTCTGGCGGATGGCGAGGCGCGCGAGGCTGGCGTTCGCCTTCCGATAGCGGGCCACGGCCGCGTCCTGCTGCCCGAACGTCTTGGACAGCAGGATGCCGCTGACGCTGAGCGTCTCCTCGGTGATGGCGGTCACGTCCGCGAGCCGCCGCTGGGTCTGGCCCGAGATCTCGCGCCGGACCTTGCCCACGCGCCAGGTGAGCCACAGGAAGAACGGCAGCACCAGCAGGGACATGAGCGTGAGCTGCCAGCTCAGCCAGAGCATCGCGAGGAGCGTGATGACGGTCACGATGAGGTTGCTGAACACCGAGCTGGCGGTGTCGGTGACCACGCTCTGGACGCCGCCCACGTCGTTCGCGAGCCGGCTCTGGATCTCGCCGGTGCGGGTCTCCGTGAAGAAGCGCAGGGGCATCCGTTGGAGGTGCGCGTAGAGCGCGTTGCGGAGGTCCTGCATCACGTGCTGGCCGACCACGTTGTTGAGCCAGGTCTGCCCCACGCCGATGAGGCCGGACATGATGGGCAGCCCGATCATGAGCGCGACGAGGGTGTTGAGCTGCTGCATGTCCCGGTTCGGGATCGCCTCGTCGAGGAGCAGCTTGAGGAGGTAGGGGTTGATGACCCCGAGCAGGGCGGTGATGACGATCGATGCCATCACCAGGCTCACCTGGATCTGGTACGGGCGGAAGAACCCGGTGATGCGCCGGAACGTCCTGGCGCGCTGGGCGCGGGTCATGGGTGGCAGGTCCGCTGGGTCGGTCCCCATGCCCATGTGGCGACCGCCGCCGCCCGTTCCTCCCCGCCGCATGCCGCCGCCGTGCATCAGGGCCCCTGGCATGCCCGGCGCATGGCCGCCGGGTGAGCCCCCATCAGGACGCGGCCGCCTGCGCCGTCCCTCCCATGTCGGTCGCGAGACGCTCGGGCTCGAGGTCGCGGTCGGCGAGGAGCCGCAGACGGCTCGCGAACAGCCAGGCGAGCGCGTACAGGCCTGCCACCAGGAGGAGCAGCGCCTGGTAGCCCGTCACCAGGGCGAGGTACTCGAGCGCTCCACCCACCATGGCGCCCAGGAGGTTGCTGGCGAACGCCATGTCCGCGGTGCGCGTGTCCCGGAACGAGTGGGTGAACACGAGGTTCGCGAAGAAGACGGGTGCGAATGCGAGCACCACGCCCAGCAGGTATCGCAGCCAGGGGGGGTCGATGAGCAGGTCCTCGGGTGGCAGGAGCCAGGCGATGGCGATGGACACGAAGAGCAGCGCGTACAGCAGGCTGGGTCGCCGGATCGGGAAGCGCCAGTTGATGAAGATCGCGACGAGCACCGATAGCAGGACCCCGAAGAAGGCGAGCGCGTTGACCAGCCACGTGGTCCCGAACAGCAGGCTGAAGCTCACCAGGCTACGGGTCTCCAGCAGCAGGAAGGCGATTCCCAGCACGAAGAAGTGGGGGCTGAAGCGCCGGAAGCTGGTGCCCGTGACACCGGCCGCCACGGCCACCGCGATGAGCGCGCCCAGCAGCAGGATCCCCAGGGCCACCAGGTAGTACGGGGCCACGAAGCCCGTGCGCAGGTACAGGAAGGGCCAGTCGTCGGTGGCCGGTCGGGCGGCGGGGTCCCCCACCGTCGGGATGGGGTCGGAGCGATCGCC
>DAOTUX010000211.1:0-4889 GCA_034436475.1 Chloroflexota bacterium
GTGAGTCGCCTGGCGAGTGATCGGGCCGACGAGCGGGCAGGTTCGCGGCCGTGTCGGCCGATCCAGTCGGCAACCGCATTGCTTGGCCGATCACCGGCTCCCTGACGCGTGGTGCGCATTGGGACGCCGTCGAGGCTGGGCACCCAGGGCCCGATCGGCCCGATCATCCGCTGTGCGCATCACGCCCCGCGCGCGCCCACGCGCCATGCTGGACCGTCGTGAGTCGCCTGGCGAGTGATCGGGCCGACGAGCGGGCAGGTTCGCGGCCGTGTCGGCCGATCCAGTCGGCAACCGCATTGCTTGGCCGATCACCGGCTCCCTGACGCGTGGTGCGCATTGGGACGCCGTCGAGGCTGGGCACCCAGGGCCCGATCGGCCCGATCATCCGCTGTGCGCATCACGGCCGGCCCGCGCCCCGCCCGCGCCCCGCCCGCGTCGCGCCCGCGCCCCACTCGCGCCCGCGCCCCGCTCGCGCCCGCGCCCCGCCCGCGCGCCGCCCGCGCGCCGCCCGCGCCCCGTCGATGGCTCAGTCGGGGTCGCGGGTGAGGTCGGCCCACACGACGATGCGTGCCGGACCACTCGATCCGAGGATGAGCTCCACCCGTGACACGACACCGCTGCGGATGTGTGCCGCGTCCTCGAACACGCTGATGCGGCTGCCCACCGGTGGCCACACCGGCCCCTCGATGACCGCGACCCGCCGGTCGTCGCTGGCGGTGTCGAGGACCTCGGTGACCGTCGCGCCATAGCGGTTGCTGCGGGGCGGCGCGGGCCATACCCAGCTCGTCTGGGGGGTTGGCTGCTTGTCGGTGTCGGTCATGGCTCAGCCGACCTTGGTGGTGTCGATCACGCCCAGGATCTCGGTGTCATAGGGGGCGATGGTCGCTGGATAGATGCCGTCGAAGACACCCGACACGAGCGCAGGGTACGAGGTGGCCGTGGCGTTGTAGGTCATCCATGCGTCGAGGTCCGGGTACCGCTCGATGGTCACCACGACGCCGTGCTCGCCGTGCATCGGCGACCAGACCTCCATCGGCGGGAAGCCGGAGGCCACGAGCGCCTCCGACATCCGCTTGATGGCGACGACCAGGCTGCGGCCTTCGCCGACCTTGGGCACGAAGCGCTTCTTGATGATGATGGGGCCCGTCATCGCGTGTCACCCGGATGGTGTGCCATGGTGCCTCGTCGTGTGTCTCGCATCGTGGTCTGGGATTCCTCCTTGGCTCTGCCCGATCACCGCGTCAGGGTCCGGCCGGGGCGTGATCCAGTGTGCTCGCTCTCGTCGAGGACCGGGACGCCGTTGACCAGGACGGTCCTGACGCCCTCAGCGTAGGCGGCAGGTGCCATGATCGTGGAGGGGGCGCGGAGCCCCCCGAGGTCGAGGACCACGACGTCGGCAGCGCACCCGGCCTGCAGCAGCCCACGACCGCGCACCCCGAAGTGCCCCGCGGGCATCGAGGTCATCTTGCGCACCGCCTCCTCCAGCCGCAGGAGTCCCGTCTCGAGCACGTGGTGGGTCAGGTAGCTGATCTGCCCGGCATACACCAGCGGCTGGCCGGTCATGTCCGCCAGCGGCGGGTCGATGGTGGAGTTCATGGCGTCGACCGCGAGGATGAACAGGGGATGGCTGACCATGGCGGCGAGGTGCTCCTCGGAGTACAGCTCGCCATACATGATGAGCTTGGGCATGTCCTCCCCCGCGTCCGCGAGGATGTCGAAGTAGCACTCCCACTCGTCGCGTCCCCGCAGCGCCGCGATCTCGGGGAACGACAAGCCGTTCAGGTCCGGGGACTGTGGGCTAGCGAGGAGCCGGACCCGATGCCACTCGCCCCGATGGATGAAGCGCCAGTATCGGTCGCACTCGGTGCGCAGACGACGACGCGTCGCGGCATCACGGAGGCGGGTGGCGGCCTCCGCCGGCCCATCGGCCAGGAGGTCGGGCGGCAGGATGCCGGTCATCAAGCCAATGCCGCGGGTCATGGAGATGGTGTCCGTCAGAACGTCCAGTCCGTCCCGGCGTGCCCGCTCGATGGTCTCGACCGCCTCCTCCCAGGCGCCGTCGGACGCCCCGGTGTTGGCGCGCACGTTGAGGTGCGAGACCTGTGCCCGCCCGCCCGCCTCGATGGCATAGCGCATGAACTCGTCCATGGCAGCCTGGAGATGTGCGTCGCGGTTCCGGATGTGGCTGACGTACATCGCGTCGTACCGGCGCAGGACACGCGCCAGCCGGCTGACCTCAGTCTCGCGCGCGTGCTTGCCCTCGAGCTCGAGACCCGTGGACATGCCGAGGGCGCCCGCCTCCAGGGCCTCCGCGAGGGAAGCCTCCATCGTGCGCAGCTGCGACTCGTCGACCTGGGCCCCACCCGCTCCGGCGGCGGTGCGGATCGCCGTATGACCCACCAGGAACGCGTAGTTGATGGACATGCCGGTCGACCGCACCGTCTCGAGGTACTCGCCATACGAGCGCCAGCCGACCTCGCCGTGGTACGCATACGAGCGCAGCAGGTTCTCCGCCGCGTCGAGCGAGTCGGACGACACCGGTGCCAGGCTGACGCCGCAGTTCCCGACGATCTCGGTGGTGACGCCTTGGCGCACCGCGCTCTCGGCGGTCGGGTTCGACAGAAGGGTCCAGTCGGAGTGGCTGTGGGCATCGATGAACCCCGGCATGACGTGCAGCCCGGTGGCATCGATCACCCGCTCCGCCGATCCGCCAGGGATGCGCCCCACCTCGACGATCCGGTCACCCACGATGGCGACATCGGCATGGCGCGCCGGGTTGCCTGTCCCGTCGACGACCAGTCCGCCTTGGATGAGCACATCCAGCATCACAGTGACCCCACGGCTGGCAGGAGGGTGCCGAGGGACCGCGGGATGCCCTCGGTCGCGTACCGGCCCACTGCCTCGGGGTCCCCTCGGAGCCCGATGGCGAGCCCGTCCGTGATGCGCATCGGGCGCGCCTCCCTCCACCTGTGGGTCCCGTGTCCCGTGGCCCCGAAGGCGCGCACGTCGACGTCGACATACTGCCACCGGGTCGATGCCGATGCTGCGTCCCTGCGCGTCGTCACCCGAGGTCCGTCGCGGGCGCCCGAGCCGGGACATGAGGCGATCGCGTGCCGACTATGATGATCGTTCGGTCAGGTCCGGTGGCCCACCAGACCGGTCGCGGGTCGGGGGAGACGTTCGAGGCGATGAGGATCGAGAAGGTCGAGGGTCTGCTCATCGGCAGCGACCTGCTGGGTGCCAACTACGTCGTGCGCATCACCACCGACTCGGGTGTCACGGGTGTCGGCCAGTCCGGCGCGTGGGGGTTCCCGGACGCGACGCAGAAGGTCGTGGAGCAGTACACCGACTATCTCGTGGGACAGGACCCGATGCGCATCGAGCACATCCAGCAGTACCTGTATCGGATGCGCCCGTTCCGCGGCAACGTCGTGTCCGGGGCGCTCTCGGCCATCGACATCGCGCTCTGGGACATCAAGGGCAAGCACTACGGCGCACCCGTGTGGGACCTGCTGGGCGGGAAGGTCCGCGACAAGGTCCGCCTCCACCTGCTGCTCAACGGCTCGAACCCCGACGAGATCAGGACCAACGCTGCCATCGCGGCCGAGGAGGGCTTCACGGCGCTCAAGTTCGACCCGCTGCAGAGCGGCTACCAGGACCAGTCCCTGGCGCGTCTCATCGAGGGCGCCCGTGACATGGCCGCTGCGGCTCGCGAGACCGTGGGCCTTGACGTGGACCTCATCTTCGAGCTGCATCGCAAGCTGTCGCCGATGCACGGGGTCGCGCTCGCCGACGGCCTGGCCGAGTTCCGGCCGCTGTTCATCGAGGACCCCATCCAGATCGACTCCATCATGCTCCAGGGGGAGCTCGCGAAGCGCTTCACGTTCCCCCTCGCCAACGGCGAGCGGATCAACACCATCTGGGAGGTCCGTGATCTGCTCGCGTCGGGCGGCCCCCAGTACGTGCGCCCGGACCTGGGCGTCGCGGGTGGCATCACGATGGTCAAGAAGATCGCGGCGATCGCCGAGTCGTATCACTCGGCACTGGTCACGCACAACTTCCAGGGTCCCCTCATCACGGCGGCAGCCGTTCACGTGGATGTCAGCATCCCGAACTTCGTGACCCAGGAGTACCTCCAGCTCGACGAGTCACCGCGTCCCGCGGATGCGGTCTATCGCACGGCCTGCAAGCGAGTGGGTGGCTACATCCCGGCCCCCGAGGCGCCCGGCATCGGCGTGGAGCTCGACGAGGAGCTCATCGGGAAGGCACCGCCGGCGTACATGCCCACGACCAGCCTGCTGCGCACGGACGGGTCGCCCGCACTCGCGATCTGACGCGCGCTACCCCTTGAGGCCGCTCGACACGAACCCCTGCACGATGTAGCGCTGGGCGAGGACGAACAGCACGATCATCGGCAGCACCATCAGCGTCGAGATGGCCATGATGTAGTCGATGCGCGACACGAACAGCCCCTGGAACAGGTTGAGGCCGAGCGCCAAGGTGAAGTTCTCGGGCGTGGTGAGGTAGACCAGCGACAGCCCCCCCGATCCCATGCGTGGCAGCCTACCCAACACCGCCCGGTGCGTGGGCGAGCTGGCGCTGGGTCTGGTCAGGCCCGCGCGTCGGGGAGCGCCGGGGCCCCGGCAGCGGCCGCGAGGGCTGCCCGACCAGGGCCCCGGCTGCCCAGGGATCGCCAGGCCTCCGGGTCATCAGCGAGCATCCTGACGCGCGCCGGCAGCTCCTGGCGCACGAGGTCGGCCAAGGTGGTGGCCTCCAGCACCTCGCGGGGCGCGGCGCGGACCGCGATCCAGACCGTGGTGAGCGGTTCCGCGACCCCCGTGTAGGACGTGTGCTCGGGGCGCTCGCCACGCACGTTCGCGAGCGGGCCG
>DAOTUX010000212.1:0-23587 GCA_034436475.1 Chloroflexota bacterium
CTGTCAACGGCCGTCAACCATCCTCTCCACGCCGCGGTCGATGCCTGGCCGGCGCCCGTTCGCGCCGTGGGCGCGACAGGGCGCCCGTGTGGAGCCGCGCCCCGCCGCTGGGCCACCGATACCACCGGACGGAGAAGGCCCCCGGACTCGCGCCCGGGGGCCCTGGTGCCGCGCGATGGCGTGCTACGCGGCGTCGGCCTCCGGCCCGGGCGCGGCCTTGGCGCGGCGCCCCTTGGGCGGGCTCGGCGGCTCGGGGTCGGCGACGGGCTCCGGTGCGGCATCGACCTCGGCCTTGCGCGCGACCGAGGCCTTGCGGAGCTCCCGGGTGTACTCGGTCCAGTGCGGCTTGCACATCCGCCCGAGACCATCCTTCTGACTGGCCTGGACCGGGAAGTCATCGACCGGCGCCTTGTGCGCCTCGATGCCGAACTTCGCGCTGCCGATGCAGCGTCGCATCCCGGCCGCGGTCGCGGTGGCGTCGTTCTTCTTGGCCATCGTGGTGCTCCTGGTGGGTCCCCTGCCTCGTCAGCGCCGGGTGGGGTCTCCGGCGGACCGGGCGATCGCCCGGTTTCGGCGTCAGGCGGTGTGGTCCTCGAGGCGGCGTCCGCACTCCGCGCAGGCGCCCCAGGCGTTGCCGCCCACGAACCCGTCGCAGCCGGTGGCGTCCGTGAGCCCCTCGAGGAACTCCGCCACCTCGGCCAGCCAGCCATCGGCGCCGACACCCGCGCCCATGTCGCGGTCGAGCCTCGTGCCGGGGTAGGCGTCGATGCGCTGCCAGGTCATCTCGCCACCGGGCAGGTGGCGGACATCCCGCATCACGCGCTCGAAGCGCTCCTGGAGCTCCGCGAGCTCCTCGCGGATGGCGGTGACGTCGTCGGCGAGCGATCGCGCGAGGTCCCAGCGGAGCCACTCCCCGCGGTCGGTCTGGATGGTCGGTTCCATGGTCCGGTTCCCTTGTCGCGGATGGCGGGTCAGTGCGCGGTGCGGTAGTGGCGGTCGAGCTCGGCGCTCGTCGCGAACGTCGCGGGGCACCGGAGGCAGGCGACCTCGGCGTGCTCGCCCTCGGAGAACAGGCGGTCGGAGAGCTCCTGGAGCACCTTCCGGGTCTCGGCGATGTCGCCCACGTGGCCCCAGTTGATGTCGGTGTCGGGGTCCTCGACCGGGGCGTCGTCGTGGTTGGCGATCGCGTCGGTGATGCGCGCCAGGAGGGCGAGCGTGGCGGCGTGGTGCGCCATGTAGGCGTCGAGCGCGGTGCGCGTGTCGCGGGGTCGGGTCGTCATCGGGATGGCTCCGTTCGTGGTGGCGATGCGGGTGTGCATGCGTCCATGACTCACTCCGGTCGCGCCGAGATGCAAGGGTGTGGGCGCGATGACACCGATCTACTACCGACCACCCACGCCGACCACCAATCGGGTGCCGCTCGACGCTTATGGGACGATCGCGCGGCGCTGGCCTCGGTACCATCGAGCGCGATGGACCCCTCCGAGTTCGCCGCCAAGTGGAAGGGCAGCACGCTCACCGAGCGCGCCGCCGCTCAGTCGCACTTCAGCGACCTCTGCCACATGCTCGGTTGGCGCACCCCGTCCGACCTCGACCCGACGGGCGAATGGTTCGCGTTCGAGAAGGGCGCCGAGAAGCTCGGCGGTGGCGATGGCTTCGCCGACGTGTGGATGAAGGACCGCTTCGCCTGGGAGTACAAGGGCAAGCGCGCCAACCTCCGCGACGCCTACCGGCAGCTCAACGACTACCGCGAGGACCTGGGCAACCCTCCCCTGCTGGTCGTGTGCGACCTCGAGCGCTTCGAGGTCCACACCAACTTCACGGGCACCGCGAAGAAGGTCCACGCCTTCACGCTCGATGACCTGGCCACGGCGCCGGCGGAGCCGCTCCGCATCCTGCGCGCCCTCTTCGGCAATCCCGAGGCGCTGCGTCCCACCGTCACCCGCCAGGAGCTGACCGAGGAGGCGGCGCGCGAGTTCGCGGCGCTCGCCATCGCGCTCCGTGGCCGTGGGCATGCGCCCCAGGCCGTCGCCCACTTCCTCGACCAGCTGCTGTTCTGCATGTTCGCCGAGGACGCGGGCCTGTTGCCGCGCGGCATCATCGAGCGCCTCACGGAGGCGACGAGGGCGGACCCGGACGGCTTCACCGAGCAGCTCGGCGTGCTGTTCGCCCGGATGGCGTCGCGCACCGGTGGCTACTTCGGCTCCGAGCGCATCGAGTGGTTCAACGGCAGCCTGTTCGACGGCTCGCCGGCGATCCCGCTCGCGGCGTCCGAGGTGGACATCATCCGGCGCGTCGCTAAGCTCGACTGGGCGGAGATCGAGCCGGCCATCTTCGGGACCCTCTTCGAGCGCGGCCTGGACCCCGGGCGCCGGACCCAGCTGGGTGCCCACTACACCGATCGCGCCTCGATCGAGCGCCTGGTGGAGCCCGTCCTGATGGCGCCACTCCGTGCCGAGTACGGGGCGATGCAGGCGCGAGTGCAGGAGCTCATCGGCCAGGGCTATGGCATCGGCGGCTGGAAGCGAGCACTGAAGCCCGAGAACGACCCCCGCCGGGTGTTCGAGTCCTTCCTGGACCGCCTGCGCACGGTCACCGTGCTCGACCCTGCGTGCGGCTCGGGCAACTTCCTGTACATGGCGCTCCAGTCGCTCAAGGACCTGGAGCGCGAGGCGATCCACTGGGGGTCGCTCACGATGCGCTTCAGCGCCCAGTACCCGCAGGTCGGGCCGCACCAGCTGCGGGGCATCGAGCTCAACCCCTACGCCGCGGAACTCGCCCGGGTGACCATCTGGATCGGCGAGATCCAGTGGATGCTGCGCAATGGCTTCGCCTACGCCCGCGACCCGATCCTGCGGCCGCTCGCCAACATCGAGACCAAGGACGCCCTCATCGACGCGAGCGACCCGGCACAGCCCGTGGAGGCCGGCTGGCCGGATGCCGAGGTGATCATCGGCAACCCGCCGTTCCTGGGTGGCAAGCTGCTGCGCGCCAACCTCGGCGACGCCTACGTCGACACCCTGTTCCGGGTCTACGAGGGCCGGGTCCCGCGCGAGGCGGACCTCGTGACCTACTGGCACGAGAAGGCCCGGGCGATGGTGGAGGCAGGCCGCACGAGGCGGGTGGGCTTGCTCGCGACGCAGGGCATCCGTGGCGGCGCCAACCGGCGCGTCATCGAGCGCATCAAGGCGAGCGGCGACCTGTTCCTCGCCTGGTCCGACGAGGCCTGGGTGCTCGACGGGGCCGCGGTCCACATCAGCTTCCTGGGCTACGACGACGGGCGCCAGATCGAGCGGGTGCTGGATGGCCGGTCCGTGCCGTCCATCAACGCGAACCTGACCGCGGGCCTGGACCTGACGCTCGCCCGCCCCCTCCCCGAGAACCTGGGGATCGCCTTCATGGGTGACACCAAGGGCGGGCCCTTCGACATCCCGGCCGACGTCGCCTACCCGATGCTGGATGCCCACAATCCCGATGGTCGGTCCAACCGGGACGTGGTCCGGCCGTGGGTCAACGGCCTCGACATCACGCGTCGACCCCGGGGCATGCACATCGTGGACTTCGGGACCTCCATGGTCCGCGAGGAGGCCGCCCTCTACCAGGCGCCCTTCGAGCACGTCAGGGAGCATGTGCAGCCCGCGCGGGTTGGCAACAAGCGCGCCGCCTATGCGGAGCGCTGGTGGCTCCACGTCGAGCCCCGCTCAGGGATGCGCGCCGCCCTGGCGGGACTGCGGCGATACATCGCGACGCCGAACCTCACGAAGCACCGGCTCTTCGTCTGGCTTGAGCCGCCCACGCTGCCCGATCACCAGCTGATCGTGATCGCGCGCGACGACGACTACACGTTCGGCATCCTCCACTCACGGGTCCATGAGCTCTGGGCGCTGCGCATGGGCACGCAGCTGGAGACCCGGCCGCGCTACACGCCGACCACGACGTTCGAGACCTTCCCGTTCCCGCGGCCAACCGATGAGCAGCGGCAGGCGATCGCGCTCGCGGCGGCACGGCTGGACGAGCTGCGGCGCGGCTGGCTGAGCCCGCCACATGCGGACGATGAGGAGCTGAAGCTCCGCACGCTCACCCGCCTGTACAACGAGCAGCCGTCCTGGCTGCGCGATGCGCATGACCACGTCGACCGTTCGGTCCTCGCCGCCTACTCATGGTCAGCCGACCTGCCGGATGACGACCTCCTGCAAGGGCTTCTCGCGCTCAATCTCGAGCGCAGCGACTCCGCGTCAGCACCCGGCTGACTCGCTCGCGCGCGCCGAGCGGGAGCGCGCCCGTGGCATGGACCGATGGCACATCCAGACGGTCTGAATGGCACATGCCCCGACTCCCCGCGCGCGGTGCCATAAACCATGAGTGAAATGGTCACCATTTCACCAGCGCTGCACAGGAGATGCGACCCATGGCCATCCGACCCGATCCCTCTCCCGCGGAGAGCGGCCTGACGCGCCGCTCGCTCCTGCGTCGCTCGATCATCGCCGCAGGCGGCGTGAGCGCGGCCGCGGTGGCCGCGTGGTCCCCGGCCGTGCAGGCCGCGTCGCGCATCGTGCCCGCTCGCGGTCCTGACCGGACCCTCCAGGCGACGGAGCCGACGGTGATGCCGGCCAAGCCCATCACCGCGCCAGAGATCTCCCTTCATCCCGCCGGCATGCCGCGGTCCGCGGACTACGCCCGCTACGTGGATGGCGAGTACCTCGACCAGATCGAGCGGACCGGCCCGATGACCCACGAGGTGCGGGTCACCTCCTCGCAGGTCGTCGCCGAGGTCATGCCTGGCACCACGATGGATCTGTGGACCTTCGACGGGCGGATCCCCGGCCCGATGATCCGCGTCCGCGTCGGTGACACCGTCGACTTCTTCCTCAAGAACGACGCGACGAGCTCGATGCCCCACAACGTCGACTTCCACGCCGTCAACGGGCCCGGCGGTGGGGCGATGCGCCTGGACACCCTGCCCGGCAGCGAGAGCGAGCTCCGCTTCAAGCTCCTGAACCCGGGGATCTACATCTACCACTGCGCCTTCCCGGACGTGCCCATGCACATCGCCCATGGGATGTACGGGCTCATCGTGGTGGAGCCCGAGGGCGGTCTGCCGGCCGTGGATCACGAGTTCTACGTGATGCAGCACGAGTTCTACACGGACCGGGGCGGCAGCCTGCCCGCGGCTGCTCTGGCGGACGCGGGGCATCTCCCGTACTCGGACGCCTACGGCAACGAGGAGCGCCCGACCTTCGTGATGTTCAACGGGCGGCCGGGGGCGATCACCGGCGAGCGGGCGATCGGCAAGATGGGGGAGCCGGTGAACACCGGCGAGACCGTCCGGCTGTTCGTCGGCAACATCGGGCCGAACCTCATCTCGAGCTTCCACGTCATCGGTGAGATCTTCGACTCCGTCTACGTCGAGGGGTCCTTCGACCTGGTGAACCACAACGTCCAGTCGACGGTGATCCCGTGCGGCGGAGCGGCAGGCGTCGAGTTCCGGGTCGAGGTCCCCGGCACGTACCTGCTCGTGGACCATGCCATCTTCCGGACCCACAAGGGTGCCGCCGGTGAACTCGTCGTCGGTGGTGAGGCCGAGCCCGGCGTGTTCGAGCCAGTGAAGTCGGATCCCATCCGCACGACCGAGAGCCATTGAGGGAGCGGCTGGCGTGGTGTGCCACAATCCGACGATGTCCGAGCTCGCATCCAGGCTGACAGGTGGCGTCGCGCTCACGCGCTTCACGCTGGCCGTCCTGGTGGCGCTCGCGGCACTGGGGACGCACCAGGCCACGTATCTCATCTCGTGGGGTCCGGACCTGTCGCGCGCCATGTCGGACAGCGGTCACGATGGCTACTGGGCCCCCTTGGTCGTCGCCGTGCTTGCGGCCGCGCTGGGACTGGGTGCTGTCGCGGTCCGCGAGCTGCGACGCCTATCGGTCCATGCCGCCGCGACCCCGGCCGGCCACCACCACGCGTTCGACCGGCGGGCCTTCGCCTGGCGGACGGGGGGCCTGTGGCTCCGGCTCGCGCTCCTCACGGCGATCGTGTACGCGGTGCAGGAGAACGCCGAACTGGTACTCGCGGGCCTGACCCCGTCGGGGCTCGACGCGCTGGGCGCCCACGGGCTGCTGCCGATCCTCGTGGTGCTTGCGACCACACTGATCGTGGCGACAGTGGTGGCACTGGTCGGCTGGCGATGCCGGGCGCTGCTCGCCCGGATCCGGGCGAGGGGGCCGCGTGCGTCGCGCCGGCCGTCGCGGACCCGTCGCCCCACCCTGGACATCCGGTTCGCATCCGCCATCCTCCGGCGCGGATGGGGTAGCCGGGCGCCGCCGTTGGTGCGCGCCCTGGCGTAGACAGCCTCGCTGTCTCTGGTCGGCCATGGTGCCGGCCGTCCTCCCCGTTCCTCGAGGTTCCCGCACCTGATGCGCATCCCGTTCGCGCGCGCCGTCCTCGGCGCGAGCCTGCTGCTCCTGCTTCCCCTCGCCACCGCGCTCGGCCACGCCGAGCTCGCGACGGCTTCACCCGGTCCAGGCGACTCGGTCGCAGGCTCTCCTCCTGAGCTGGTCGCCCGGTTCAGCCAGGATCTCAAGCCCGACCGGACATCCTTGGAGCTCCGGGATCCGGCGGGCCAGACCGTCGCCACGGGCGGCAAGGACCCCGATCGTCCGCGTGTCCAACGCATGGCGCTGCCGAGCCTGGCACCTGGTCAGTACGAGGTTCGTTGGGTCAGCTTCTCCGCCGAGGATGGCGAGCTGGCTCGCGGGAAGTACCGCTTCACCGTCGTCGAGGCGCCCGCGACCCCGTCGCCCGTGCCGCTGACGCCGGCCCCCTGCCCGACCATGACGCCGGGCGCAAGCCAGGCGCCGTCACTCCTTCCGGGCGCGAGCCCATCGGTCAGCCCGTACCCAGTCGCCACGCTGACGCCCACCTCCAGCCCGGTCCCCGCAGCGAGCGGGGACCCGATCCCCGGCAGCCCGTGCGCGAGGCCCGACCTCGGTGTGGTGCCGTCGAGCGCGCCGACATCGTCGCCGTCGGTGAGCCCGGTCCCGTGACCCGCCGGCCTCGGGCCGGCCTGTTGCTGCCCCTCCTCGCGGCGGGCCTCTGCATCCCGGCTCCTGTCTCCGCACACGGTCTCGTCGGCCGGCTCGACTCGCCCCTGCCACTGGTCGCCTACCTCGCCGGCGCCGCGCTCGCGGTGGCGCTGTCGTTCGTGATCGCGTTCGCCTACGACGGGCGGTGGCAGCCCGGGACGGCGACGCGCATCCGGACCGTGCCGCGTCCCGTGGTCCTCGTCCTGCGTGCGCTGGGCCTGATCGGCTGGGGCTGGATCGTCGCCCAGTTCCTCGTCGGTGGGTCGTCGAGCGCCGAGGTAGGCACGCTGTTCACCTGGGTCTACGGCTGGGTCGGCCTCGCCATCATCTGCGCGCTGCTGTTCCCGGTCTGGGAGTGGCTCGACCCGTCCGCGACCCTTCATGACCTCGGCGCCTGGGTCCTGCGGCGTCTGCACGTCCGGGGCTGGAGCCCGGCGCCGTATCCAGCGAGGCTCGCTTCGTGGCCGGCGGTCGTCGGCTTCGCCGTGTTCGTGTGGCTCGAGCTCGCCGTCGGAGGCGCCGATATGGGCCTTGTCGTCCTGGCCTACACGCTCATCACCGTCGCCGGCATGGCCCAGTTCGGTCGGGACGCGTGGCGGGCCAATGGTGAGGTGTTCTCGGTCTGGTTCGGCCTCCTCAACCGACTCGCCCGCTACGCGCGCTTCGGGCCACCGGGGTCGGACCGGGTCCGCCGGCAACGGTTCCCGGACGGGCTCCTCGCCGGTCGCTGGGACCCATCGCTCGTGACCATGGTGGCCATCGCGACGGGGGCGATCCTGTACGACGGGCTGTCGCAGACGCAGCTGTACTTCGACCTGTTCTCCATCCCCAGCCTCGGGACATCGACGGTCCTGCTGGCGAGCTTCCTCGCGATCGTCGTCGGGCTCGCGCTCGTGGTCGGCCGGCGCGTGGGCATGGTCGCCATGGGAGCGGGCCTGCTGCCGATCTCCGTCGGCTACCTCATCGCCCACTACCTGACGTACCTGCTGGGTGATGGCCAGCGGATCGTGATCGCGATCTCCGACCCCTTCCAGCTCGGGTGGGACCTGTTCGGCGGCGCCTTCTACGAGCCCTCGATGGCGTGGCTCCCGGCTTCCCTCGTGTGGACGATCATGTTCGGCGCGGTCGTCGGAGGCCACGTGGTCGGGGCATGGGCGGGACACCAGCGCGTGGGGGCGCCCGACTCGCCGAAACATCCTCGTCGTGCCCAGCTGCCGCTCGCCATCCTGATGGTGCTCCTCACCACGGTGACCCTTTGGAGCCTTGGACAGACCGTGTTCCGGCCCGAGGCCACGGCGACCACGTCTGTCCCGGTCCTCACGGGCCTCGGCGCCAGGCCCGGGCGATGAGCACCCCGACCGTGATCCTGTTCTTGGCGCTGCTCGCACTGTTGGCCAACGCGTTCGTCGTGTGGTTGGCCATCCTCGTCCTCGCGTCGCGGGTGTCGGCGACGGCGCGCGACGCGGTCGTCCGGGTACAGCGGAACCTGGCCGGGTCCGCACTCACGGCCGCGTGGGCGGTGGCGCTCCTCGCCACGCTGGGCAGCCTCTACTTCTCGGAGGTGGTGCGCTTCGAGCCCTGCCGGCTGTGCTGGTACCAGCGCATCGCCATGTACCCGCTCGCCGTCATCCTGCTCGTCGCGGCGGCCCGACGGGACCCCGGCGTCCGGTGGTATGCCGCGCCGCTCGCGGTCATCGGCGCGGTCATCTCGACCTATCACTACGTCCTGGAGTGGTTCCCGCAGCTGGAGTCCGGGGCGTGCGGCGTCGGGCCGCCGTGCACGCTGGTCTGGTTCCGCGAGTTCGGCTTCGTGAGCCTGCCGTATCTCGCGCTGTCCGCGTTCCTGCTGATCCTCGCGTTCCTCTGGATCGCTGCCCGCGGCCGCCCTGGCGGCCTTCGCCCCGTTCCCCTGGGAGGTCCCCGTGTCTGACCATCGCTCCACCGACCGCACCCACGATGCCCCAGAGCGGAGGTCACGTCCTGCCTGGTTGCCGCTCGCCCTGGGTGCGGCGGTCATCCTGCTGGTCGCGGTGATCGCGATCGTGACGACCCGCGGCACTCCGGGCACCGCGGCCGATGAGGTCGCGGTCGCTGCGTCGCCCTCGGCGCCGGCATCGGCATCGGTATCAGCCCCCGAGATGCCTGCGGCACTCGCGCGCTTCGACCCGGCCGCCGCCGATCCGGCGCTCGGCGCCGTCATGCCGCTGCTGGCGGGCGTGGACTTCGATGGATCTCCCATCGAGGTGCAGGCGGATGGACGAGCCAAGCTGGTCATCTTCCTGGCCCATTGGTGCCCGCACTGCCAGCGCGAGGTCCCCATCGTCCAGGAGTGGATGGATGCCGGCAACCTCCCGGACGGGGTCGACCTCGTCTCCGTCGCCACCGCCATCGACGCCACCCGGCCCAACTTCCCGCCCGATGCCTGGCTCGAACGGGAGGGATGGACGGCTCCGGTCATCGTTGACGCGAGCGGCGAGATCGCCGAGCGGTTCGGCCTGAGCGCCTTCCCGTTCTGGGTGATGGTGGACGCCGAGGGTCGCGTGGTCGGGCGAGCGTCCGGGGTGCTGGAGCCCGCCCAGCTCGATGTGATCTCCGGCGCGCTCGCCGAGGGGCGGTCCCCGCTGGAAGCCGGTGCCGGATGATGGCCAGACTCGATCCGGCCTCGCTTCCCACGCGGGTTGCCGGACTCGACCGCGCCGTCACCGGGGCCCTCGCACGGGTCGGGATCCCCGTCCTCCGGATCGGCCTCGGTGTCGTCTTCCTCTGGTTCGGGGCTCTCAAGGTCGTTCCCGGTCTGAGCCCGGCCGAGGGGCTGGCGACGCGGACCATCGAGCTCATCTCGCTCGGATTCGTCTCCCCCGGGCTCTCGCTCCCGCTGCTCGCGGCGGTGGAATGCTTCATCGGCCTGGGTCTGCTCACCGGCCGGTTCCTGCGGGCGACGCTGCTGGTCCTGGCCGTGCAGATGGTCGGCACGATGACGCCCCTGCTGCTCTTCCCTGACCAGACCTTCAGCCGGTTTCCGTTCGTGCCGACGCTGGAGGGGCAGTACATCATCAAGAACGTCGTGTTGATCGGTGCGGCGATGGTCATCGGCGCGACGGTCCGGGGCGGTCGCCTGGTCGCCGAGCCGCCGGCGCGCATCGCCGTCACAGTGATGCCCGCGGGCGCCATGCCGGAACGGACGGACCGAGCGTCGCTGGAGCCCACGGCGTGATGGCACGCCGGCCCGGCGTCCTGGTACGGGCCATCCCGACGATGGTGGGGCTGTCGGTCGTGGCCACGGTCGGCGTGCCGTCGGTGGTGCGCGCGCATGGGACGGCTCCGGGGGCACCGGAGATCTCCACGCTGTGGACCGGATGGTCGTTCGACGTGGAGGTGTGGCTGCCCGTGATCGTGGCCGGATGGCTCTACCTGCGAGCCGTCCGGTCCATCGACCGGGCGCACCCGGCCAACCCCGTCCCTCGCCGCCGGACGGTCGCGTGGTTCGCCGGCCTGGCGATGCTGATCGTCGCGCTGCAATCACCCATCGACCGCTATGACACGACGCTGTTCAGCGTGCACATGGTGCAGCATCTGCTGCTGACGCTAGTCGTGCCGCCCCTGTTGTTGCTCGGCGCCCCGGTCACCCAGACGATGCGCGCCGCCCCTGCCGACGCGCGGCGTCGACTCCTCCTGCCCGTGCTGCACTCACGGGCGCTGCTGCTGCTCGCGTCCCCGCTCGTCGCGTGGATCCTGTTCGGGGCGTTCGGCTACGTCGCACACTTCAGCCCCCTGTTCGACGCCGCGCTCGATGACCCGCTGCTCCACTACCTCGAGCACATGGTGTTCCTGGTCAGCGGGCTGCTCTTCTGGTGGCCGGTCGTCGCCCTGGACCCGACCCCCCGGCGCCTGTCACCGGTCACGCGGGTCGGGTATCTCGCCCTCGGCATGCCGTGGAGCTCGTTCCTAGGCCTGGCCATCTTCTCCGCCAGCTCCGTCCTCTATCCGCACTACGCCAGCGTCCAGCGCTCGTGGGGGATCTCGGCGCTCGAGGACCAGGCGCTGGCAGGTGGCCTGATGTGGGCGGTGGGAGACCTGGTCTTCATCGTGGGGATGGTCCTCGCGGTCCGCGTCTGGCTGCACGCGGAGGAGGCCGAGGGGCACAGGATCGACCAGCGGCTCGCGGTGCGCGCGCGTCCGCGCGCGCAGCCGGACCCATAGCAGCCACCACGGCGCATCAATGCGCCGGCCATCCGATCGACCACCACGACCCAACCACCCATCCAGGGAGTCCCGACAGATGCACCGAGCCCTCGCCCTCGTCCCCATCGCACTGCTCATCGCCGCTTGCGGGGCATCGACGACCCCTGCTCCCACGCCTGAACGGGTGATCGTTCCCGCCCCCAGCGATGGCGGCCCGGCGATGATCCCCATCCTCGTCAGCTCCGAGCTCGCGACGGGGCCCAACCGGCTCCTGTTCTCCATCGCGGACCGAGCCAACAACCTGCTCGCGGCGCCCGACGTCACCGTCGACCTGCTGTTCTATGACGTGGATCAGTCGAAGGACGAGGTCGTATTCGAGGCCGAGTCCCGGTTCCTCTGGGCCCTCGAGGACGTCCGTGGGCTGTACGCCGCGGACATCACGTTCCCTTCCGATGGTCGATGGGGCACCCGGTTCAATGCGACCTTCCCCGATGGGTCGACGCAGACGGTGCGCGCCGACTACGACGTGCTGGCCGAGCCCATCACCCCCGCGATCGGTGCGCCGGCGCCATCGGTCGACACCCCGACGGCGGACGACGTCGGCGGAGACCTGGCCAAGCTGTCCTCGGACAGGGACCCGGAACCGCGGTTCTATGAGACCTCGATCGCCGATGCCCTCGCCGCCAAGGAGCCGTTCGTGGTCGTGTTCGCGACGCCGGCCTTCTGCGAGACCGCGATGTGCGGTCCGATCCTGGAGACGGTCAAGGCCGTGGCTGCCGACCACCCGGACCTGACGTTCATCAACGTCGAGCCCTACCTGATGGAGATGCGCGACGGCTCGCTGCAGCCGATCCTGGACGCGACCCGCGAGCTGCAGCCGGCCGCGTGGACCACGGCCTGGAACCTGCTCACCGAGCCGTACGTGGCGGTGGTGGACGGGACCGGCTCGGTGTGGGCCAAGTTCGAGGGCGCCCTCGCGGCCGAGGAGCTGAGCGCGGCGATCGAGGCGCTGTGAGGACCGCCATGCTGGTCGCATTCACGGTGGGAGCCATCGCGTCGTGCGGCTCACCGGACGGGAGTGCCGCTGGCCTCGTCACGGACATCGACACCCTCGGGCTTGGCCGCGTCCAGGCGTTCACGCTCCGGACCGACGACGGTGCGTCCCTGCGGTTCACGGTCCGGGATGGCCCCGACCTGTCGTCGGGCGGCTTTCCCGCGGACCACCTCCGCGAGCACATGGCGACCGGGTCCGGCGTCGCCGTCGCGTACCGCACCGACGGGGACGCGCTGGTGGTCCTTCGCCTGACGGATGCCCCGTGGGTCGGACAGTGAGCGGCCGCGCCATCCCCGGGGAGGCGCGCGCCGGCTGGCTCCTGCCGGCGGTCGCGTTCGGGGTGCTCGCGATCCTGACCCTCCTTGCCATCGGTGGTCTTCTGCCCGGCGACGAGCAGGTCCTCGCGCTGGCCCAGGGCCTCGCGGACGGGCCGATCGGTGGCCTATCGGAGTTCCTGGACACACTCGGCTCGTTCCAGGTCTGGGTGATCGTGACCCTCGCGGTCGCTCTGCTCGCGATGGAGCGTGGCCGCCGGGCGACGCTCGTGGTGCTCGGCTGCGTCGCGCTCGCGGAGGCGACGTCGCTCGTGCTCAAGCAGGTCGTGGATCGGGCACGTCCACCGGGTGCCGTGCTCCAGGGCCTGCTCGACCCCGGCTTTCCCAGTGGGCATACCGCTCGGGTCACTGCTCTCCTGGTCCTCGTCCTGGCCTGGTGGGTGCCGCGGGGACGATGGGCCACCATCGGTGCGATCGTGGTCATCCCCGCGCTGGCCGTGGGGATCGCCCGGATGATCGTCGGCGCGCACTACCCGTCCGATGTCGTCGGCGGCTGGCTGGTGGGGATCGGGGCGACGTCTCTGGTGCTGCTGGCGGTGGGCCGGTTGGGCGGACGCAGCATCCCCGAGGTCGTCCGGTGAGCGGCGACCACGTCCACAGTGCCGCCGGAAGGGATCGGCGATCGCTCGTCATCGTCCTGGTCATGAGCCTCTCGATCCTGGTGGTCGAGGTGATCGGAGGCATCGCGGCGAACAGCCTCGCGCTGCTCGCGGACGCCGGCCACGTGTTCACCGATGTCGCCGGCCTGCTGCTCGCACTCGGAGCCATCTGGCTCGCGGGACGGCCGGCCAGTGACGCGCGCACCTTCGGCTGGTATCGCGCGGAGATCCTGGCGGCGGCCATCAACGCGGTGATCCTGTTCGGCGTCGCCGCGTTCGTGCTCTACGAGGCGTGGCGGCGGCTGTCCGAGCCGCCTGACATCGAGAGCGGGCTGATGCTCGCGGTCGCGCTCGTGGGCGGCGTCGTCAACCTCGTCTCGCTGGTCATCCTGCGCGGGCCCCAGGCCCGCAGCCTGAACATGCGCGGCGCCTACCTGGAGGTCCTTGGCGACCTGCTCGGCTCGGTCGCGGTCGTCGTTGCCGCCCTGGTCATCGCGGTCACCGGCTTCACCCAGGCCGATGCCATCGCATCGGCCCTGATCGGACTGATGATCCTGCCGCGCACGTGGCACCTGCTGCGCGACGCGGTCGACATCCTGCTCGAGGCCACGCCGAAGGGAGTGGACCTCGACGAGGTCCGCCGCCACATCATGGAGGCGCCAGGGGTCGTGGCCGTCCACGACCTCCACGCCTGGACCATCACGAGCGGCATGAACGTCCTCTCGGCGCACGTCGTGATGGGCCCGGACGGCAACCCCGGCGGGCTGCTCGACCACCTGAGCGACTGCCTGTCGGGGGACTTCGACATCGACCATTCGACATTCCAGCTGGAGACACCGGAGCACGTGCTCTGGGAAGGCCGGGCTGACCGGGTGCAGCTCTGATGGCGCTGGGTGCATACTTGAGCGATGGCTCAACTATTCGCCTCCGCGATCGACCAGGATGCCTGCTCTGTCGAGTGTCTCCACCCGGACGCCATCGCTCCGCTGCTGGGTCGGACGCTCGGCCCGGACGGGGCGCGTCGGGTCGCGGATGTCTTCAGCGTGCTCGCCGACCCGACGCGCACGCGGATCGTCCATCTGCTTGCGCTCAGCCCATGCGAGCTGTGCGTCTGCGACATCGCCCTGGTCCTTGGACTCAGCGTCTCCGCCCTCTCGCACCAGCTCCGGTTCCTGCGCGAGCGCGGCCTGTGCGAGCGGAGGCGCGACGGACGGCTGATGTACTACCGACTCGCCGACGCGCGGCTCCGCACCCTGATCATGGATGCCGTCACGGAGGCCGCGACTTGACAGTGGTTCCCCGAAGCCGGGACTCGGGCGGGCGCGATTCGCCGGTCGGCCGGTCGGGACGGTTGACGCCTTCAGCGATCATCGCGACTGTCGTCACTTCGGCGATGCTCCTGTTGCCGAAGGCCGCCGCCGCGCAGTCGCCGACGCCCGAGATGATCGGGACCGTCGACCCGCGCACCTCGGGCGCCGCCACGATGGTGGGAGGGCCCGTGGAGGTCCTCGTCGGCGTCGTGCTCCTGGGCGCTGTCACCGCCGCGGTGACGGCCGTGCTGGCCCGACTGCTGCAGAGGCGAGCGACCGGTGGATGACGACGAGACGCGACCGATGGAGTCGCAAATCGACCCGGAAGCGGCCCCCGAGCCGGAGGTGAGTCTGCCGACCTGGCTCACGCCCGCGTCCGGCCTGTTGCTCCTGGGCGGGCTCCTCGTCGAGTGGTCCGACGGGCCGGTGGCGCTCCAGGTGCCCCTGTTCGGAGGGGCACTGGTGCTCGGCGGTCTGACCTTCGTCCCCGATGCCATCGCCACGCTGGCCGGACGTCGGTTGAGCATCGGCGTGCTGATGACCGTCGCGATGATCGGCGCGCTGCTGCTTGGCGAGGTCGCCGAGGCTGCGTCGCTCGCGTTCCTGTTCTCGATCTCCGAATGGCTGGAGGGTTACTCGATGCGGCGCGCGCAGCGCGGACTGCGCGCCCTGCTGGCGCTTGTCCCAGCCCGCGTCTCCGTGCTGCGCGCCGGTGTCGAGTCGATCGTCGAGCCAGGCGATCTTGCCCTCGGGGACCGGCTGTTGCTCCGACCCGGCGAACGCCTCGCGACCGACGGCGTGATCCGTCATGGCACGAGCGCGCTTGACCTGTCGGCGATCACCGGCGAGTCGATCAGCGTCGAGGTCGGGCCGGGTGGAGCGGTCCTGGCGGGGGCCATCAACGGTCCCGGCGCGCTCGAGATCGAGGTCACGGCCCGCACCTCCGACAGCTCCCTCGCCCGGGTGGTCCGGATCGTGGAGCAGGCCCAGGAACGCAAGGGGCGGAGCCAGCGGCTTGCGGACCGCATCGCCCGTCCGCTGGTTCCCGGCGTCCTCGTGCTCGCCGTCGCCATCGCGGTCCTCGGCAGCCTCCTCGGCGATCCCGAAGTGTGGGTGTCGCGTGCCCTGGTCGTGTTGGTCGCGGCCGCCCCGTGCGCGTTCGCGCTCTCCGTGCCCGTCACCGCGGTGTCCGCCATCGGAGCCGCCAGTCGGATGGGCGCCGTGGTCAAGGGAGGGGCGGCCCTGGAGGGACTCGCCCTGGTGCGCTTCGTCGCCCTGGACAAGACCGGGACGCTGACACGCAACCTGCCGCGCGTGGTGGATATCCGGCCGGCCTCGGGCGTCACCGAGCTCCGTCTGCTCGAGGTGGCGAGCTCGCTGGAACTCCGGAGCGAGCATCCCCTGGCAGCCGCGATCACGGCCGCAGCGCCCCACGCGGCCTCGGCGACAGATGTGGCCGCCGTCCCCGGCGCTGGAGTGGTGGGCACGGTGGACGGGGCCCACGCCCGACTCGGGCGCCCGGGCTTCGTGGACGCAGGCCCCCTTCTGTCCGAGGTCGAGCGGATGGAGGCGGCCGGCGTCAGCGTCGTCCTCGTGGAACACGCAGGCGAGCTGCTCGGGGCGATCGGCGTCCGCGACGAGCTCCGACCGGAGGCCCCAGAGGCCGTCGCTCGATTGAGCGCCCTGGGCCTCGAACTGGCCGTGCTCAGCGGCGACAATGCCCGGACCGCTGCGGCGATCGGGGCGCTCGCCGGCATTGCAACGGTCCACGGCGGGCTCGCTCCGGAACAGAAGGCCGCGTTCATCGCGTCCTCGCGGGCCACCGGGGTCACCGCGATGGTGGGCGACGGGATCAACGATGCGCCGGCGCTTGCCAGTGCGGACGTCGGCATCGCAATGGGGGCGATGGGCAGCGACGTGGCGATCGAGACCGCGGACGTGGCGCTCATGGGCGACGACCTGCGACACCTCCCGGCGCTCATCGGTCACGCTCGCCGGGCGAGGCGCATCATGCTCCAGAACCTCGTGATGTCGGGCGCGATCATCGCGATCCTGGTGCCGCTTGCGGCCGCGGGCGTGCTCGGCCTGGCCGCGGTGGTGGTGATGCACGAGGTGGCCGAGGTCATCGTCATCGCGAACGGGGTCCGGGCCGCGCGCCTTCCCAAGGCGGCCGGCACGACAGCGGGTCGGGTCGCACGATGGAACTGACGTTGGGCCTCGCCCTGCTGGCCGGACTGATCTCGTTCCTGTCGCCGTGCGTGCTGCCGGTCGTGCCGGCCTACCTCGGGCAGCTCGGTGCGACGCGATCACTGGCCAGCGCAGGACCACCCGGGTCCACGCTCACGATGCCATCGCCCTCCGGCGGGGTGGCAGGTGGCAGCCGTCCTGGCGCCTGGACGTTCGGGACCCTTCCCGCCGCCATCGCGTTCGTGGTCGGGTTCGGCGGCGTGTTCACCGTCGTGGGCATCGCCGTCACCGCGGCGGTGAGTCCGCTGCGTGACAACCTGCCCCTGCTCCGCCAGGCCGGCGGCGTGCTGCTCATCGTCATGGGCCTCAACCTCATGGGCATCCTGCACCTGCGCACGCTGGCCCGGTCGTGGCGGCCGCTCGACCGCTACATCACCTTCAGCACCCGCCCCCGCCGCCGCGGCGTGTTGGGCGGCCTCGTGCTGGGCAGTGTCTTCGCGGTCGGTTGGACCCCCTGCATCGGGCCGACCCTGGGCGCGATCCTGACCATGGCGGCCCTGGCGCCGGGCCAGGCGACCGCCCTGCTGCTGGCCTACAGCGTGGGCCTGGGTATCCCCTTCATCGCCCTGTCCCTCGCCGTGGACCGGGCGCCGCGCTTCATCCGGCCGATCCTCCGGCACGGTCGCGCCATCGAGGTCGTCGGGGGCGGGCTGGTGGTCCTCATGGGGTTCGCGCTCCTGTTCGACTGGCTGCGCATCGTCGCGGGCACGTTCCGGGCCTGGTGGCCGCAGGTCTGATGGATCCGGCACCGTCCCCCGTCCAGACGCCCGGTCGTGCAGCAAGGAAGCTCGTCGGGCCCTTCACCGTCGCCCACGTCCTCGCGTTGAGCGTGAGCCTGCTGGTCACCGCCGGGCTGCTCATCGCCCTCACGAGCCCGCTCGGCCCACCCAGCGACGCGGGCGCCCCGGTGCCCGGGGCCAGCTTCTATCGAGTCGGAGAGGCGGGCACCGGGCTCGCCATCGGCGACCGACCGCCGCCGCTCGCCGGCGACGGCCCTGCCATCGTGGACCTCGATGGCGTGGTCGTCGATCTCGCCGGCCTGGAGGGACGGCCGGTGTGGGTGGTGTTCTGGGCGACATGGTGCCCACCATGTCAGCAGGAGACCCCGGACCTGCAGCGCGCCTGGGAAGCCAACGGAGACACGGGCCTGGCCCTGATCGCGGTGAACGTCCAGGAGTCGGCGGACGTCGCCAACGAGTACGCCGCGACCTACGGTCTGACGTATCGCATCGCGCTGGACCCGACCGCGGGTGCCTTCCGGGCCTGGAGCGTGTTCGGGCTCCCGACGCACTACTTCATCGGCCGCGACGGCCGCATCAAGGACCGCTGGTTCGGACCGATGTCGCTGGACCAGATGCAGCAGCGCCTCACCCTGATCGAGGGAACGTGACGACACATAGGAAGGGACGGCCCATGCCCAGGAGCACACGCACCGCACCGTCCTCGCGCGCCCGATGGCCCGTGGTGGGGGCGGTCGCCCTCGTCGGAGTGGCCCTCGTGGCGATCGTCGTGATCCGCCAGTCAGGTGGCGCCGCAGCCGCCACGCCATGGGCCCGGCTCGGCACACAGGACGTCCACGCGCTGCGTTTCGTGCCGGGCACCACCGACCGACTCCTGTTCGGACATCACGGCGGCCTGCTTGCGACGTCGGATGGAGGGCGAACGTGGGCCCCGGGGTCAGCGCGGGCGGACGCGATGAGCCTGTCCACGCCGGGGGGTGACCGCCTGGTCATCGCGGGCCATCTCGTGTTCCAGGAGAGCCGGGACGGCGGGGCGACCTGGGCCGATATCCCGGCGGATCTGCCGAGCATGGACATCCACGCCTTCGCCCAGAGCTCGCTGGCTCCGGATCGCATGTGGGCCTATCTCGCCGGCGGTGGGGTGCATCGCTCCGAGGACGGCGGTGTGACCTGGACCGAGGTCTTCGCCGGCGACATCGTCGGCCTTGTCGCCGTGAGCCAGGACGGAGGGGACGTCCTCCTCGGGATCGACCCCTTCGCGGGCCTCGCCCGCAGCACCGACGGTGGAAGCGTATGGACGGCCGTGAGCAAACCGCCGGCGTCACCGGTCACGAGCCTCGCGGCGACGCCCGACGGGAGCGTGCTGGTGCTCGGCGGGCCGCGGGGGCTCTACCGTTCGGACGACGGCGGCACGACGTGGCGCCAGGTGCTCGCGAGCCGCACGGTCCTCGCGGCGGCCATCTCCGAGGACGGCACGGTCCTCGCCGCGGTCACCGACGAGACTGTGTACTACCGCTCGGACGACGCCGGGGTCACCTGGCCAGGACCGAGCTAGGAACGGGTCAAGGCCCAAGCGTCGATGAGCTGGCGCTTAGCCGCCCAACACCGCGTCGATCGCTCGCGCCACCTGTGCAAGGCCAGGGCCATCGGCCCACCATCCTCGGCGGTCGACCGTCCATCCTGACCACCCCGGAGCCAGCACGATCGCCACTGCGACCGCCAGCACCCGCCGCACCCCCGCCATGGGCTCGCCCTTGGCGCGCCAGGGTCGCGCTGTCTGGGGCACCCTGACCAGCGTCCCGTTCGCGGTCCTGCTCATCATCCTGCTCGCGATCTCGGGGCTCATCGGCACGGTCATCCGCCAGTTCCCCGCGGCCGCCCTCCACGACCCGGCGATGTACGCCCAGCAGGTCGCCGAGATGCATCGCCGGTGGGACGCGATCGCGATCTTGGGGCTGCCCATCGGGCCCGCGATGGTGGAGGTGTTCGAGACGCTGGGCTTCTTCCGGGTCTTCTCCGCGCCGTGGTTCCTGCTGCTGATCACGATCCTGGTCATCGCCATCATCTGTTGCACCCTCGACCGCACGCCCCGGCTGTGGCGCGGCGTCCGCGCCGTCACCGTCGAACAGCCCGCGTCGTTCTTCGATGCACGGCTGTCCGACCGGGCGGTGATGGAGCACGCGACGCTCGGCTCGGAGGACCTGGCACACGTCTTCCGGCGGCGCCGCTTCAAGGTCCGGCAGGCGGTCAGCGAGGACGGAGCGGTCAGGTGGGTCTACGGCGACCGCAACCAGTATTTCAAGATGGCCACGCTGCTCACGCATCTCGGCCTGATCCTGTTCCTGGGCGGCGGTGCGCTGACCGTGGCGGTGGGCTTCGAGACGATCCTCTTCGTGGGTGAGGGACAGACGGCGCCGGTCCGAGCCGTGGGCACGCGCGACAACCTGCTGGTCAAGAACAACGACTTCGAGGCGCCCCGCAACGCGCAGGGCGGCTTCGCGGACTTCTGGACCGACCTCGTCGTCTACCAGAACGGCGAGGAGGTGGCGCGCAAGGTCATCCACGTGAATGACCCGCTGACCGTGGACGGCTACCGGTTCCACCAGAACACGTTCGGGCCGGGCGCGGACATCGAGATCCGCGACGCGCGCGACCAGCTGGTGTGGACCGGCTCCGTCGTCATGAATGGCTTCTTCGCGGACACGTTCCCGCAGGGCTTCATGACCATCCCGGGATCCGACGTGGGCCTGGTGATGCTGCTCAACCGATTCGACGACAGCGCCGGCATGCTCGTGCTCCAGGGCGTGGGCCCGCCGGATGAGACCGGCCAGGCCACCACCGTCTTTCCGCCCGTGGCCGTGGGCATCGGCGGCACGACCGATCCGGACGCCACGGCGGGCTACTCCATCACGTGGCTGCGGGCCAGCGCATGGACCGGCCTGGTGATCAAGAAGGACCCCGGTGAGCTGGTCATCTGGGCGGCGTTCGCGTGCCTCATCGCCGGCCTGTCGCTGACGTTCTACTTCCCGCGCCGCCGCATCTGGGCGCGCATCGAGGGCGACCGGATCGGGTTCGCGATGCTCGGCGACCGGTACGTGGACGTGCCGCGCGAGCTGCGGGCGCTGATGGACGATCTGGCCGCCCGGGGTGGCACGCGGGCTACCGCGCGAACGTAGCCATCGCTCGGGCCACATGCCGCTGGCGCTGCTCGAGCACCTGCCCGTAGGCGTTCAACGTCAGCGTGATCGAGCCGTGTCCGATGAGGTTCTTGACGTCATCGTGCCCTGCGCCAGCAGGAACGTCGCGCCCGTGTGGTCCGCGGCGTGACGCGCTCGCGCGCCAGCCGTTGGGCTAGCAGTCCTCCTCTAGCTCCCGTATGATCGCCCGCCCCTTCGCCGTGAGGCTGCCCCCGGCGCGACCGCGTCCGGGACCCTCGCTCAGCAGGCCCTCGCGTCGCGCGGCGTAGACGTCGTCGCGGATCTGTGTGGCGCTGCGCCCCAGAGCCTCGGCGATCTCGGCGTTCCGTCGGCGGCTCCCGGCCGCACCGCTCTCGGCGTACCGGGCCGCCACGAGCGCGAGGCGCTGCTGTCGGGTCATCGGGCGGCCCTTCGACGGGGGGACGAGCCCGCGCACCTCCTGGTGCGCCCGCATGGCGGCGTCCGAGAAGAGCTGCCAGCCGGGGTGCGGGTGGAGCATGCCGAGCCGGAACACCTCGCTCGCGTCCATGAGCGCGTCGGTGAGCGCCGCCGAGGGCTGGAGCCCGCGCAGCTCTCGGCTCGTGAGCCCTCCGCGGGGCACCTTGTCGAGGTGCCCCGACGCGCCGTTCAGGAGATCGAGCCAGGTGCCCGGCCGGGTCTCGCGCCAACGCGCAGACCGTGGCCGCCAGTCGATCGGCTCGACGCGCGGCACGACATGGACCTCGGCGAGCACGGGCCCGGCCGCTCGCCACACGAAGCGGTACAGGGCGAGCCAGTCGTCGCCGATCAGCTGCGCCGCCCAGTAGCCCTCGACGTCGCTGCGGTCGTTCTCGACGAGCCGCTGTGCCTCGGTGTCCATGGGCGCGAGTGTACCGTCCGCGTGCCGGGGATGCGATAGCGTGGCGACTATCGAAGCGGGAACGCGGCACGTGCTTGTCAATACCGCGGCACACTATCGACAATACCGCCATGCCCGACCCGCTCGACGTGCTCCTCGCCCGCCAGGCCCACCTCCGCAGGCTGCCGGCCCCGCCCATCCGCCGCGCGCTCCGGGAGCACCACGGTCTCTCGCAGGGCGAGGTCGCCGACCTGCTCGGGGTCGACCGGGCCTCGGTCAGCCGGTACGAGTCGGGCGAGCGCGCGCCACGGGCGTCAGTGGCAGAACGCTACCTCGAGATCCTCGAACGGCTGGCGTCGCGACGATGAGCGACCTGCTGCCCCAGCACGAGGCCCTCCTACGCGGTTCGGCCATCAGCGACGGGGTGGCCGAGGCGCGGGGATACCGAAGCGTCGAGCAGAAGGCCCGTCTGACCGAGCTCGGCTTCTCACAGGCCCAGGCGCGCGTGCCGGCGCTGCTCAGCCCGATCTTCGGCGTCCACGGGGACATCGTCCTGTACCAGCTGCGCCCGGACGCGCCGCGGATCCGCGACGGCAAGGCCGTCAAGTACGAGACCCCGGTGGGCGCCCGGATGGCGCTCGATGTGCCACCCGCCTGCCGGGCGGGCCTGGCCGACCCGCGGATCCCGCTGTTCGTGACCGAGGGGGTGCGCAAGGCGGATGCGGCAGCCTCGGCCGGCCTGTGCTGCGTCGCGCTGCTGGGGGTCTGGAACTTCCGGGGCACGAACGAGACCGGCGGCTCGACCGCCCTCGCCGACTGGGAGTCGATCGCGCTGCGGGAGCGCGTCGTGCACATCGTCTTCGACTCGGACGTGATGACCAAGGCCGCCGTCCACGGGGCACTGGCCCGCCTCAAGGCGTTCCTCGAGGGCCGCGGCGCATCGGTCCTCCTGGTCTACCTGCCGTCGGGCGAGGGCGGCGCGAAGGTCGGCCTCGACGACTTCCTGGCTGCCGGCCACACCCGCGACGAGCTGCTCGCGCTGGCCACGCCCGACCTGCGCGCCGCACCCGGAGCGGATGCGCCCGCAGGTCCACCGTACCGCGAGACGCCGAGCGGCCTGGTCTGGGAGCGACCGACGGTCAACGGTCCCGTGGCGGTGCCGCTCACCAACTACCGGGCGCGCATCACCGCCCAGCTCGTCGAGGACGATGGCGCGGAGCAGCGCCGGCTGTTCGAGATCGAGGGCGCGCTCGGTGCCCGGACGCCGCGCTTCGCGCTCCCGGCGGCCGCCTTCGGGACGATGAACTGGCCGACGGAGCATCTCGGCGCGACCGCCGTGACGTATCCCGGCATGGGCATCCGCGACCACGCCCGGGTCGCCATCCAGATGCTCTCGGGCGAGGTGCCCGAGCGGACCGTCTACGCCCACACCGGCTGGCGCGAGGTCGGCGGCTCCTGGGTCTACCTCCACGGCGGCGGGGCGATCGGGGCCGACGGTCCGGTCGCGGGCGTCGAGACCCGGCTCGAGGGCGCCCTCGCCCGCTACATCCTGCCCGAGCCACCGGATGGACACGCACTGCGCGATTCCATCCGGGCGAGCCTGCGGCTGCTGGAGGTGGCACCCGATCGGGTGAGCGTGCCGCTGCTGGCTGCGACCTACCGAGCGGTCCTGGGCGCCACCGACCACAGCCTCCACCTGGCGGGTCCGACCGGGGTGCTCAAGACGGAGCTCGCTGCGCTCGTCCAGCAGCACTATGGGGCGGCCATGGACAGCCGCGGCCTGCCGGGCTCGTGGAGTTCGACGGGCAACCTGCTGGAGGCGATCGCGTTCGCCGCCAAGGACGCCGTGCTCGTGGTCGATGACTTCGCGCCGAGCGGCTCGATCGGGGACGTGCAGCGCCTCCACCGCGACGCCGACCGGCTGCTGCGCGCCCAGGGCAACAGCTCCGGGCGCGGGCGGATGCGCGCCGACACCAGCCTGCGCCCGGCGAAGCCGCCGCGCGGCC
>DAOTUX010000213.1:0-3460 GCA_034436475.1 Chloroflexota bacterium
CTTGTCGATCTCGTCGATGTAGATGATGCCCCGCTGGGCGCGCGCCACGTCGAAGTCGGCGGCCTGGATGAGCCGTAGCAGGATGTTCTCGACATCCTCGCCCACGTACCCGGCCTCGGTGAGCGAGGTCGCGTCCGCGATGCAGAAGGGCACATCGAGGACCTTGGCCAGGGTCTGCGCGAGGAGCGTCTTGCCTGACCCGGTGGGGCCGACCAGCAGCACATTCGACTTCTGGAGCTCCACCTCGTCGATCTGGTTGCCGGCGTTGACCCGCTTGTAGTGGTTGTACACGGCGACCGACAGGACACGCTTGGCGCGCTCCTGGCTGATGACGTACGAGTCGAGGGCGTCCTTGATCTGGCGAGGGTTGGGGAGCTTCGCCGCATGCGGCCGTGGCCGCGGCGGGTCCTGCATCTCCTCCTCGATGATCTCCTGGCAGAGGTTGATGCACTCGTCGCAGATGTAGACGCCCTGGCCCGCGATGAGCTTGCGGACCTGCTCCTGGCTCTTGCCGCAGAAGCTGCATCGATACGGGACCTTGGTCCCCTTGCCGGAGGTCGTGGACATCGCGCCCTTCCTGCTCGCTATCCCGTCACCGCCGACCCTGGCCGGTCAGCGGGTGCTCTTCTCCGGCTCATCCGGCTCGGCGCGCTTCTCGCTGCGCCCACCCGAACGCTCCTTCGCCGGCGTGGGGCTCGCCAGGGGTGGCTTGTCCCGCTCGGCATAGACCTCGTCGATGATGCCATAGGCGCGGGCCTGCTCGGCGGACATGAAGAAGTCCCGGTCGGTGTCCTTGGCGACCTTGTCCTCGGTCTGGCCAGTGTGCTCGGCGAGGATCCGGTTGAGGCGCTTGTTGAGCTCCTCCAGCTCCTTGACCTGGATGAACACGTCCGGGGTGTTGCCACGGAAGCCGGCGGAACCCTGGTGGATCATGATCCGGGAGTTGGGGAGCGCGTAGCGCTTGCCCCTGGCGCCTGCCGCGAGCAGCACCGAGGCCATGGACGCCGCCATGCCGATGCAGATGGTGCTCACCGGCGCGCGCAGGTACTGCATCGTGTCATAGATGGCGAGGCCGGACGTGACCACACCGCCGGGCGAGTTGATGTACAGGCTGATGTCCCGCTCGGGGTCCTCCGCATCCAGGAACAGGAGCTGCGCGATGATGAGGTTCGCCAGGTGATCCTCGATCGCGTCGCCCAGGAAGATGATCCGTTCGCGCAGCAGACGGCTGTAGATGTCATAGGCTCGCTCACCGCGGCTGGAGCTCTCGATGACCATGGGCACGAGCATGGCCCGGGCATCGAGCGCGGTCTCGAGGGCGGCGGACGACCGACGGGCCGCCGTGAGGGCCTCGTGGGCCGCAGGGGTCCGGTGGGTCGTCATCGGGCGGCCTCCTCGGCGCCAGCGCCTGCTACCCCGGCGGCGGTCAGCTCGGCCTCGAGCCGCTCCTCCTCGGGGTCGACGTCGATGGGCTCGACGGCGTCGGCCGCAGCGTCCAGGTGGTCGCTCGACTGCTCCAGCTGGTCCTCGATGTGGCGGACCTCCGCGAAGGCGGGATGCGCCTCGATCCAGCGATCGATGATGCCCTCGACCACTCGCGAACGACGGAGGGTGTTCCGGACGTAGTCGCGACCACGCGGCGTGGAGAGGAACTCCGCGAGCCGCCGATCGTTCGGGCTCTGCTTCCGTGTCCGGTCGATCTCGGCGCGCACGGTCTTGTCATCGATGACCACGGCCTCTTGGTCGGCGACCGCGTTGAGGACGAGGAGGACCTTGACCCGGTGCGACGCGGCCTCGCGCGACTCCTCGCGCAGCTTCGCCTCGTCACGCTCGGTCACCTTGAGGTACTCCTCGTACTCGATGCCCTGCTGAGCGAGTCGCACCTTCAGCTCGTCGAGCATCACCTCGACCTCGCGATCGACCATGACCGTCGGGATGTCCACCGTGGCGTTGGCCACGGCGTACTCGATGATGCGGTCTGCGAACGCGTGGCGAGCTCGGTCGAGGGCGTTACGATGCAGTCGCCGCGCGATGTCCGCGCGCAGCTCCGCGAGGTCGGCGAAGGTACCGGCGCCCTGGGCGAACGCGTCGTCCAGAGGCGGGAGGCGCCGCTCGCGCAGCTCGCGCAGCTTGGCCGTGAACTCCACTGGCTTGCCTGCCAGGGACTCCTCGCGGTAGTCCTCCGGGAAGGTCACGGTGAAGGTGCGCTCCTCGTCCTCGCGCATGCCCAGCAGCTGATCCTCGAACCCGGGGACCATGCGCTCGCTGCCGATCACCAGCGGCAGCCGCTCCGCCACGGCGCCCTCGATGACCTCGCCGTCAAGTCGACCCTCGAAGCCGACGACCGCGAAGTCACCCTTCTCGGCACCCCTGTCCTCGACCGGCACCAGGCTCGCCTGCTGGTCGCGGAGCTGCTCGATGACCGCATCCACGCGCGCGTCATCCGGTTCGTCCACCTGGGGGCTGAAGGGGAAGCCAGCGTAGTCACCCAGCACGGGCACCGGGCGCACGGGGATGGTGACGGTGTATGCCGCACCCTCGCCCTCCACGAACCGCTGCCACTCGGGGGCGGAGGGGAGCTCCACGGGCACCAGCTCGCCCTGCCTCGCGGCATCCACGACCGAGCGGCGATACAGGTGGTCGCGTGCATCGTCATAGATGGGGTCGGCGGCCTCCGGGTCGGCCCGGTCGATGCCCAAGGCCCGCTCCAGCATCGGTCGTGGGACACGACCGGGTCGGAAGCCGGGGACACGGAGCCCGCGTGCCTGGTGGCGCACGGCCTCGTCGATGGAACGCTGCACCTGCTCCGCACCGACCTCGACCTCGAGGACGACGGTGCTGTGCTCGCTGGGTGTGGACGTGACCTTGAGGGTCGGGTGGGATGGCTGCTTCGACATGGACGGTCGAGTATACGGGAGCAACAGCGCGACACACTCGGGCGGGTGCCGAGCCGGGCAGCGTGATGGTCGCAGATCGGATTGCGGGGATCGCGGGGCCTCGGCGGTCCGATGCGGGGATCGCGAGGCCTCGGCGGTCCGATGCGGGGATCGCGAGGTCCGATGCGGGGATCGGGAGGCCTCGGCGGTCCGATGCGGGGATCGCGAGGTCGGATGCGGGGATCACGAGGCCTCGGCCGTGGGATGCGGCGATCGGGTCGTCGGATGCGGGGATCACGAGGCCTCGGCCGTGGGATGCGGCGATCGGGTCGTCGGATGCGGGGATCGCGAGGCCTCGGCCGTGGGATGCGGGGATCGGGTCGTCGGATGCGGCGATCGGGCGGTCTCGGCCGTCCGATGCGGGGATCGCGAGGCCTCGGCGGTCCGATGCGGGGATCGCGAGGTCCGATGCGGGGATCGGGAGGCCTCGGCGGTCCGATGCGGGGATCGCGAGGTCGGATGCGGGGATCGCGAGGTCGGATGCGGGGATCGCGAGGTCGGATGCGGGGATCGCGAGGCCTCGG
>DAOTUX010000214.1:0-2032 GCA_034436475.1 Chloroflexota bacterium
GCTCGCTGTACCTCACGAGCGGATCGTTCATGGACTGGGCGGTGGGCGTCCATGGCATCCCGTCCTTGACCCTGGAGGTCGCCCCACGGACACGTGGCGGCGGGGGCTTCTATCCCCGCGCGTCACGCATCGAGCCCATCACGGCCGGGAACCGCGACGCCCTGCTGTGGTTCCTGGAGCAGGCCCGGTCGCTGCCCGCGACCCAGTAGGCGAGGGGCGAGTCCACGGAGGGCGCCCGGCCGGATCGCTCTGCCTGCTGCCCCGGGCCTCCGCGAGCGTGCTACCGTGTGCTACATGAGCGATGACACCACCGGGCCCGAGCGGGTGGGCGTGCGCGAGCTGCGCCAGAACCTGTCGGTCTATCTCGACCGGGTCAAGGAGGGCGAGACGCTCGAGGTCACCGAGCACGGTCACTCGGTCGCGCTCCTGACGCCCCTCCCCCGAGCGTCCCTGACGACGCTCGAGCGCCTCATCGCGGAGGGCAGGGTCACGCCCGGCTCCGGCGACCTGCTCGCATACCTGCGAGCCCATCCACCAACCCGGTCAGCGCCCGAGGCGGCCCCTCGCGGCACGGCCGGTGCAGCCGCGGCGGCGCCCGATGCCGGGCCCGAGCCGACCATGACCGAGATCCTCCACCGGATGCAGGAGGAGGTCGGTCGATGAGCGGACGGACGGTCTACCTTGACCCGACGGCGATCATGCGCCTCGTGCTCGATGAGCCTGGTGCGGTGGAACTGACGGGCGCGCTCCGGGGCACGAGCGGTCGGGTCACGAGCGTCATCTCGCGAGCCGAGGCCCAGCGGACGGCGGCACGCCACGACACGGCGGCCGCCGCCCGGGCGGCGGAGATCCTGGCACGCCTCTCGCTCATCGAGCTCGACCGCGCGGTGGTGGCGCAGGCGGCGACGCTGCGGCCCCTCGCGCTGGGAGCCATCGACGCCATCCACGTCGCCTCGGCGATGCTCCTCGCAGACTCGCTCGACGCGTTCCTGACCTATGACCCGCAGCGTGCCGAGGCCGCCCGGATGGTCGGTCTGTCGGTCGAGTCCCCCGGCGCCGACCTCGGCGCGCCACCCTCACCCCGCGTGGAGGACGAGGCCCCTGCACCCGTGGTCCCCATCGATGACTCGAAGGCCCAACGCGTGGTGGACCGTCTGGTGGGACGGCTGCGTCCCGCGCGCATCGTCGCCCCCGGACCGCACGGAACCGGTCCGGCGACCGGCGACCTGCGCCTGACGGTGGTGCTGGGCGACTGGTCACCGGGGCGCGACTCCCCTCGCCAGGCCCACGAGGCGATCAGGGACCTGGGCGTGCCGGTGGACCTGACCTTCCTCGACGATGAAGACCCAGCGACCACCCGTACGGGACGCGTCCTCTACCAGGCCGACTGACCTCGAGCGGTGACCGCCGGCGTCGAGCACCGGCGACTCATGATCGGGCCCTCGCGGGCCGCTCGTCGTGCCGACCCACGACCACCACCTCGTTCGCGAGCTCGCCCAGTCCCTCGATGCCGATCCGCACCCAATCGCCGGGCGCGAGGGTGAACTCGGGGCGCGGGACGATGCCCGTGCCGGTGAGCAGGAAGAACCCGGTCGGGAAGCTCAGCGCCCGCGTCGCGTACGCGACCAGCTCGGCGGGCGTCCGACGCAGCATCGAAGTGTCGGTCGCCTCGTCCACGACTGGCGCCCCGTCCCGCTCCACGACCAGCGAGATGCGCAGCGGCCAGGGCACTGACCCGACAGGCACGATGGCCGGTCCGATGGCGCACGCCCGGTCGTACACCTTGGCCTGCGGCAGGTAGAGCGGGTTCTCGCCCTCGATGCTCCTGGAGCTCACGTCGTCACCGATGGAGTAGCCCACGATGTCGCCAGCGGCCGAGACGACCAGCGCCAGCTCGGGCTCCGGCACGTTCCAGGCCGAGTCGGCCCTGATCCCTATTGGCTCGCCGGGTCCCTGGACGCGCCAGCCGGGTGCCTTGAGGAACAGCTCCGGCCGCGCCGCTTCGTAGACTAGGTCGTAGACGCTCGCGGAC
>DAOTUX010000215.1:0-32474 GCA_034436475.1 Chloroflexota bacterium
TTGCCGCGATGCGTCGCGTGGCCACGCCCTGCAACATCACGGTGCCCGCGGCCTGACGGGTGGGCCCACAAGGCCGCAGCCGGTTCCGACTCGGGGATTGCTCGGCCAGGCGGGCAGGGTCGTGTGGGGTCCGCCCGCCGGCTGCCCTGCCGCGCCGCGCCGATACCCTGACGATCCAGTGCTCCCTGCCGCCGCGCACCGCCCGTCCGCCGCCCTGCCGCGCCGCGCCGATACCCTGACGATCCGACTCCTGGGGCGTGCACGCCGCCCGCCCCGCGGCGCCCGCGGGCACCGGACCCCGCCGCCACGCTCGGGCGGACGGGCGGGAGGATGACGATCACCCGCCGGCCGCCCGTGTGTCCAGGTATCGCGCCTGGAATGGCGGCCAGTACGCCGGGGACGCCGGATCGTCATGGAACTGGCCGGGCCGCCCGGCGTGGGGCGTGGGTGCGGGCATCCCCGCGCACGTCCACCGCGCGCCGGTCCACCGCCAGTGGGCACCACCCGCCCTGACTGCGCGGACGATGACCCTCCCGGTCGCCGTCGTGTGGAACCGCCCCCGACGCCGGATTCGGCGACACCCGCGTGCAGCCTACGCCGGACGGGCCCACCGTTGGGGGCTTTGGGCAGCCCCGCTGTGCGTTGTCGCGCTCCCCGACTCGCGACGTCCGTGGTCAGCCCCGCGTCGTGGCCCTCGCGCGCTCCCCGGCGCCCTGCGCGGCCAGGAAGTCCGGCACGCCACCCCTGCCCACGACCTCGGTCCGGAGGCCCATCGCCTGGAGGATGCTGCCGCCGATCGCGGCGCGCGCCCCTGAGCGGCACATCACCAGCCAGGTGGCGTCGCGGTCGAGCTCGGTCACCTTGCCTGGCAGGTCCCCCAGGAAGATGGTGGTCGAGCCAGGGATGACGCCCTCGCGCCACTCGGTGGGCTGACGGACGTCCAGGACCCGCACCCGTGCGTCACCCTCGAGGCGATTCGCAACCTCCGCGAGGGGCGTGAGGGTCGTCCGCTCCAGCGGCCGATGGGTCGCCTCCCACGCCTCGACGCCACCGTCCAGGATCCCCACGACCGCGTCATAGCCGATGCGCGACAGCTCGATCACGAGGTCCGTGGCGGCATCCGCCCGGTCGGCCGCGAGCACGAGCACGATGGGCGCCCCGAAGGGCACCACCGACCCCACCCAGCTCACGAACGACTCGTTGGCCTCGACGTGGATGGAGCCCGGGATGTGGCCCGCAGCGAACGCCCGTCGGTCGCGCCCGTCCACGAGCCACACGCCGCGCGCCAGCAGGTCCGCGACCAGGGCGGGGGATAGCGCGGCAGGTGCCCGGACGCCCCTCACCAAAGGTGCCCCGGTGCGGTTGATCTCGGCCATGTGGCCGTAGTAGGCGGGCCATCGACCGAGGCCACCCAGCAGCAGCCGCTGGAAGCGCCCCTTGTTGGCGGTCTGGAGCAGCTCGTTGGTAGCCCGCTCCTGGCCGACGGTGGTCGATCGGTCGCCCCCCGCGGGCCCCGCGCTGCAGAAGGACCCGGCGCCATGGGTCGGCAGGATGCGCACGTCGTCAGGGAGACGCGCGAGGCGTCGAAGCGAGCGGAACTGGTCATCGGTGAGACCCGGCGTGCGCTCCGAGCCCAGCAGGTCGGTGCGCCCGGCGGTGCCGACCAGCAGGCTGCCACCGGTCAGGATCGCCTTGGGCGTGCCGCCCGTGTCGTCCAGGACCTGCCACGCGAGGTGCTCCGGGGTGTGGCCCGGAGTGGCCATGGCCACCAGCGAGATGCCGCCCACCGCGACGGCGGCGCCCTCGTCCGCGGCGCGGAACGGGAAGCGATAGCCGCCGCGGGCGGGGGCCACGATCTCGGCGCCCGTGGCCGCACGCACCTCGAGCGCGCCCGACACGTAGTCGTTGTGGACGTGCGTCTCCAGGACGTGCGTGATGCGCCAGCCTCGTCGATCGGCGGCCTCCAGGAAGCGTGCCGCGTCCCGTTGCGGGTCGACCAGCGCGGCCTCCCCATCCGAGCCGACGAGCCACGTCGCGTCCCCGAGTCCCGGGGTGAGGAACATCTCGATGTCCATGGTCGCCTCCTGATGCCGGTCGAGTATGGCAGCGGGTCATGCCACGCGTGGGTCGCGAAGCCTCGCCGGACGCTCGCGGACGAGGGTCTCACAGCCCGGGTCCGAAGGGACACAGGATGACACCTCATGTTTACAAGCTCGTTGAACGCGTGTACGATCCAGTCACGAGGGGGGTTGCTTCCGTCCGCCAAAGGATCCGAGGGCCTCCCGGGTCGCCCCAGTGGCGCAGTTCTTGGAGGGGTCCCATGCCTGAGGTCTCAGCCGCCGACGCGGTGCGCGTGTTCGTGGAGCTGCCGGACGCACGCTGCACGTCCAACGTGGACACCATGTCCGAGGTCGCGGTGGCCGCGGAGGAGCTCGGGTTCGCTGGCATCGCCGTCGCCGACCACCTGGTCAGCGACGAGACCGTGGCGACATGCGCCGGGTACCACGACGGTGACGACCGGGTGTTCCACGAGCCGCTCCAGGTGCTCTCGTACGTCGCCGCGCTGACCAAGCGCATCAAGCTCCTCACGGGCGTCATCGTGGTGCCCAACCGCAATCCCGTGCTGTTCGCCAAGCAGATCGCGACGCTCGACCAGCTCTCGCGCGGACGGGTCATCGTGGGCCTCGGCTCGGGCGCCCTGCCCAAGCGCGCCAGCGACGTGGGCTTCGACCTCAAGGGCCTCGGCAACATCGCGCGCCAGGAGTACGAGGCCTATGGCGTGCGAGGTCATCGCGGGAAGCTGACCGACGAGTACGTGGCGGTCATGGAGAACATGTGGACCGAGGACGTGTCCACGTTCCACGGCGAGACGATCTCCTACAACGACCTGGAGGTCTTCCCCAAGCCCTATCAGCGGCCCCGACCCCCCATCGTGTGGGGCGGGCGAGCGGAGCCCGCGATGCGGCGGGGCGCCCTGAGCGACGGATGGCTGCCCAGCCAGTGCTCCATCGAGGTGTTCACCAAGGGCGTCGAGCGCGTGGGTGAGATTGCGCGGGAGCATGGGCGTCCCCTGCCCCCGGTGCTCGGCATCAGCGTGTGGGGCTCGGTCGCCGACACGGACGAGGCCGCCAGGGCCGCCGCCATCCAGGCCATCGGTCGCCGCTTCACCTCCGAGGAGGCACTGTGGAGCGGCACGCTCGTCGGCTCCCCCGAGACCATGGTCGACCGCCTCGCCGAGTATCGGAAGGCCGGTCTCAACACCCTCGTGCTGCGCCTGGTCCCGCCGACCGCGAAGCATCTCGTCGAGCAGATGCGCCTGATGTCCGAGCGGCTGCTGCCCCACATGGGCCCCCAGTGACCCGCGGCACGCGCTGAGCCGCCACGGAGGCACGCTGACCGGCGGCCATACGAGGGCGGCCGCCCGTCGAGGTCAGGCGGTCGGGTAGGCGCCCGGTTCGGGACCCGTGGTCGCAGGCTCCCCGGCGACCACCCAGTCACTGTACGAGCCCGGATAGAGGGTCGGGTCCGGCAGCCCGGCCACGCGCATCGCGAGGGCCAGATGGCACGCGGAGACGCCGCTGCCACACGACACGACCACCTCGCCATCCGCCGCGCCCAGGGATGCGAACCGCTCGGCGAGCTGTCCTGACGGGAGCATCGCCTGCTCGGCGTCGAGGTTGTCGGTGATGGGGGCCGAGCGCGCTGTGGGGATGTGACCGGCGACCGGGTCGACCGGCTCGACCTCGCCCCGGTACCGCTCCCCGGCACGGGCATCGAGCAGCGTCACTTGCCCCAGTCGCCCGCGCAGGGTGTCACGGTCGATCGTCCGTGGCCAGCCATGGACCAGCGGAGGGCGCGCCGGCGTCGGCACCGGTCCCGAGCCGGCCTCGATCGGCTGACCGGTCGCCTCCCACGCCCGCAGGCCCCCATCAAGCACCCGAACCGCGTAGCCCAGGGCATCCAGCATCCACCACAGGCGGGCTGCCACCATGCCCCCCGCCGTGTCATAGACCACGACGTCGTGGTCGACCCCGATGCCGAGCGCCCCCATGCGCGCCACGAAGGTCGCTGGGTCCGGCAGGGGGTGGCGACCGTGCTCGCCCGGACGACCGTGTGCCGCGAGGTCGACGTCCAGGTCCACGAAGCGCGCCCCGGGGATGTGACCTGCGAGGTACTCGGCATGACCGCGCTCGGGGTCGGTCAGGTACCAGCGGACGTCGCAGACTCGCAGGCCATCGTCATGGAGCCGCTCGGCGAGCTGCCGAGCGGTGATGAGCGGGCCGAGGCCGGCGTCTCCCATGGTGTCACTCCCGTTGCGATGGCGCGGATCGCCTCGCGGCGATCCGCATGGGCGATCAGTCGCAGGACGGGGCCCCGACCTCCACGTTGACCGTGGTCATGGTGCCGCTGTTGCGCGAGACGATGAACACGAACGGGTCCGTCTGCGACAGGTTCTCCTCGGCATGGATGACGCGCGGCGGGACATAGATGAAGTCACCCGGGCCGGTGTCCCGGCTGTGCTCCAGGCGATCGCCCCAGGTGAAGCGGGCATGGCCCGAGAGGATGTAGATCGATGACTCCGCGTCGCCATGGTGGTGTGCGCCGCTGACCATGCCGGGTGGCGTGGTCACATAGCCGGTCCACAATCGCTGGGCACCCGCGGTCTCCGGCGTGACCCCGGACTCACGGACCATGCCGCGTGTCTGCTCGGCGCTGTTGATGATCCGGTCGGCCGGCGCCACGACGACGAGGCCGCCGGCGGCCGCCGCGTCGCCGGGGTCACCCGGGGTCGCGGGCCCGTCCGGGACCACCGCGATCGCCTCGATCTCGAACAGGTAGTCCGGGTTGGCGAAGCCGGCCACCCGCACCAGGGTGCTGGTGGGGAACTCGGAGGGGAAGTAGCGCTGGCGGATCTGGCGCAGCTCCGCGGCCCGAGAGGCGTACTCCTCGCCCACGTACACGTTGACCTTGACGATGTCCCGCATGGTGCCGCCGCCCGCCCGCACGACCTGCTCGAGGTTGGCGAAGGCGAGCTCGGCCTGGGCCGCGATGTCACCCACCGGGATCGACCCGTCCGCGCGCGCCCCGATGATGCCGCTGATGTACAGCGTCCGGCCGCCCTTGACCGATATGGCGGGGCTGTACTGCCAGGTCATGGGATAGATGGACGGGACCTCGATGGTCCGGCGGTCGATGGTCATGCGGGGACCTCCTGGAGGGCGGCGACCAGGGGCACGACCTGTTCGCTGAACGTGCGCATGTGTGCGATGAGCGCGGGGACGCTGGGCACGACCGGCTTGAGCTCGATGTAGTCGGCGCCAGCGGCGCGGTACGCGGCGATGCGGGCGGCGACCGTGGCCGGGTCGCCCGTGAGCGTCCGCGCGAGGCACTCGTCCCTGTCGCGGAACCGATCAGCCAGGGTCGGCGCCCCGACCCTGACCGCCTCATCGACGGACCCGGCGAGGACGGAGTGGACGTTGATGCCGATGGAGGGCATGGGGCTCTCGTGTCCCGCGGCGCCACGCAGCTCTCGCAGGCGTGCGGTCCCCTCGGCGATCTCGTTGCTGGTCACCTGGCTGGGCATCCAGCCCGCGTCCCAGCGCGCCGCGCGCTCCAGGGCCGTGCTCGACCGCCCACCGACGACGATCGGGGGATGCGGCCGCTGGATGGGCTTGGGGAACATCATGGCGTCCTGGAAATGGACGAACCGGCCATCGAACGACGGCGCGTCCTCGGTCCACAGCAGGCGCATCGCGGCCAGGTACTCGTCCATGCGTGGCCCCCGGGGGCCGAACGCACCGAACGAGTCGTACTCCCGGCTGAGACTCCCGCGATGGGTGCTCAGGAGCGTCGTGTCCTCGGTGGTCTCCCGCCGGTTCGGCCCGATCCCGAGACCCAGGTTGAGTCGCCCACCCGACAGCACGTCCAGGGTCGCGACCTGCTTGGCCAGCTGCAGCGGATGGCGGTTGGGCAGGATGAGCACCGAGGTGCCCAGGCGGATGCGCTGGGTGCTCGCCGCGGCCCAGGTCAGCGTCTCGAGGGCCTCGAACATGGTCCGAGGGTCGCCGCTGCCCGGCGCCGCATCGCGCATGCCCACGGAGAAGAACGTGCCGTCGAAGATGATGTGGTCGTGGACGGCGACGGCATCGAAGCCGCACGCCTCGGCGGCCTGGGCGGCATCCACGACCGCGGCGGGGGACGCCAGGGGTCCGGACTGGGGCAGCATCACCCCGTAGCGGAGTGGCCTGCGGGCGGGGCTCGTCGTCATGCCGACCTCCGGGCTCATACGGTTGGCGCGAACGCGAGGACCCGCGCGGGCCCGGCTGTCCCATCGACCACGGGCAGCGCGCCGATCACCAGCAGGACGTCGCGAGCGGGCAGCAGCCCCAGGTTCGCGAGGTTCTCCATGATGTAGCGGTCTGCGCCGTGGAGCACCTTGTGGGTGGGGGAGCGGACATCCGATGGCGCCGCGTTGTCCGGGCTCAGGGTGTCGATGCCCACACCGGCCACGCCCCGCTCGACGAGCAGGCGAGCCGCGTCCGGGTGGACCGCGGGATGACGCAGCACGCCCTCCGGGTCCGCGTTGGCGTAGCGAGCCGGGTCGGGCCATCGTTCGGCGAGCCAGCCGGTCCGGACCAGGACCCACGCCCCCTCCGGGGTCACCCCGTGCTCCCGCTCCCAGGCCTCCACCTCCGCGACCGTGAGGCGGTGCTCCGGGTCGGTCGCCACGCTCGGGGAGCAGTCGATGACCACGGCCTCCGCGAGCAGCTCGGTCGCGCCGATCTGGTGGACGGCCCGCGCGCCGTCGATGAAGTGGACCGGGGCGTCCAGATGCGCCCCGCAGTGCTCACTGAGCGCGATGCGACCCGTGTTGACGCCACGCTCGGCGAGCGTCGCGGTGACGGTGCGCTCGTAGGGCAGGGCGCGGGGCATGCCGGGCATGCCCATGACAAGGGGCGGGCTCAGGTCCACCAGCCTCCGGGAGCGCAGCGCATGGAGCAGCGACGATGCGGTCGTCTCAGCCATCCCGTGACCTCCTTCAGCCCAGCCTGAGGGCCGGCAGGACCTCCTTGCCAAAGACCTCGATGAACTCCTTCTGGTTGCGCCCCACGTTGTGGAGATGGACCTCATCGAAGCCCATGTCCACGTAGTGCTGGATGTGGGCCGTGTGCGCGGCCAGGTCGCTGGTCATGAGCACCCGATTGACGAAATGCTCGGGCCGCACCTGCCTGGCCATGGCCGCGAAGTCCTCGGGGTTCTTGATGTCCTGCTTGGGGAAGGGCATGCCCCCGTTGGGCCACTCCCGCACCGCCTGGTCCACCGCCTCCTCGTCCGTGGGCGCCCACGAGATGTGGATCTGGAGCAGCTTGGGTGCGCCGGCGGGGTCCTTCCCGGCCTCGCGCGCGCCCTCCTCGAACTTGCCCCACAGCATCCCGATCTTCTCGTCCGCGGCGCCCACGGTGATCATGCCGTCCGCGAACTTGCCGGTGCGCTTGGCGTTGACCGGCCCCGCGGTGGCCACGAGGACCGGGACGGGCCTCTCGGGGCGCGTGTAGAGCTTGGCGCTCTCGAGCAGGAAGTGCTCCCCCTTGTGACGCACCACGCTGCCCGTGAACAGCTTGTTGATGACCTCGATGGCCTCGAACATCATGGACGAGCGGATGCCGATCTCCGGCCAGGGGCCCCCGATGACATGCTCGTTGAGCGCCTCGCCGGCGCCCAGGCCCAGCCAGAAGCGATCGGGGAACATGGCCCCCAGGGTGGCCGCGGCATGGGCGATGACCGCGGGGTGGTACCGGAAGCCCGGGCAGGTCACCGCGGTCCCGAACCGGAGGCTGGTGGCCGTCCCCAGTGCACCCATGAAGGACCAGGCGAACGCGGACTGCCCCTGCTGGGGGGTCCACGGGTGGAAGTGCTCGCTGACCATGAACCCTGCCGAGAAGCCGGCGCCCTCGGCCTGGGCGCACCAGTTCAGCAGCTCGGTGGGGTGGAACTGCTCGAGCATCGCGGCATAGCCGATGGTGGTCATGGACGCTGTCTCCCTGGGGGCCGATGTCGACCGGCCCGGCCACCTGGTCGCCGGCCCCTCGGGCCGGATCGATCGTATCCGAATCGATCGTATCCAAACATGAGTGGACGGTATGCTACTCCAAAGGGTATCGTACACATCCGGTCACGGCACTGAGCCGCACTGCGACGGCCGCAGGACCCTTGCCAACCCCTTGACGGTGGGTATGCTGCCATCGATGGACGACACGTCTCCGCAGGATCGCCACGGGACGGGCGATTCGGCCATGGCCCACCGCCGCAGGCTGGCGGCATGACCGCCCTCGAGGCGGCCGAGACCCGGGCGGGCGGCCCGGGTGTGCTCGTGGATGACCCGCCGACCACCATGGCCGGCGGCCCGCGGGGTCGCTGGTGGGAGCGCCTCGACCGGCGCACCACGGCCATCGTCCTGGTGGTCGAGACGCTGCTCATCCTGCTGGTGTGGCAGGTGTCGGTGGGCACCCTCCGGGTGGTGAACCCCGTGTTCCTGCCTCCCCCGCTCGAGATCCTGGAGGGCTTCGGCACGCTCGCGGCGCGTGACGACCTGTTCACGCACCTGGGCACCAGCCTGTGGGTGTGGTGCGTGGCCTTCGGTCTGGCGGTCATCGTGGGGGTGACGCTGGGTGTGGTGACGGGTGCGTCGCTGCCGGTCGATCGGCTCAGCGCGCCTGTGCTCTGGACGATCTACGCCACCCCATGGCTCGCCTATCGTCCGGTGTCGGTGGTCTGGTTCGGGTTCGGGCTGCCGCCCATCATCTTCCTGGTGTTCATCGCGTCGGTGTTCCCGTGCCTGCTCAACACGGCTGCGGGCGTCCGGTCGGTGGACCCCTCGCTGCTCCAGGCCAGTCGGGTGTACGGCATCTCCCGCCTGCGGGTGTACCGGAGCATCCTGCTCCCCTCGGCGCTGCCGTTCGTCATCGTGGGCATGCGCCAGTCGGCGGTCATGGCGACCATCAGCCTCATCGTGGCGGAGATGCTCGGCTCATCGGTGGGCGTGGGGGCGTCGTTGGGCATCCTCACCAGCCGCTATGAGACGGGACAGGCGTTCGCGATGGTCATCATCGCGGTGGCCTGGACGGTGACCGTCGGCCAGGTGCTCAAGATCATCGGGCGTCGGGTCGCCCCCTGGCAGACGGACGCGCGGCAGGCATGAGCGGTCTCGCCGGGGGGCTCGGCCAGGTCGGGCCCGTGGACGCCTCGGAGATCGAGGCGTTCCATGCGCGTCATCCCGCGGCGGCGACCGACCAGCGGCGGCGCTGGCGGGTCATCGTGGCTGTCGAGGTCGTGGCCATCCTGATCGTCTGGGAGGTGGCCATCAGTGTCTTCCAGGTGGTGCGGCCGGTGTTCATGCCGCCCCCCTCCGGCATCCTCGCGTCGCTCGGCGAGTACCTCAGCAAGGCCGCCTTCCCGAACCACATCATGTACAGCGTCGGCAACCTCATCGTGGGCGTGCTGCTGGCGACCGTGGTGGGTGTCGCGGTCGGTCTCGCGGTCGGCTGGTCGCGCTTCCTGGACCTGGTGGGCTCGCCTGTCATCTGGGCGATCTACTCGGTCCCGAAGGTCGCGTTCGCGCCCTTGGTCATCCTCGCCCTGGGTCTTGGGCCCCCCTCCAAGGTGTTCCTGGTGTTCCTGCTCGGCGTCTTCCCGATCTGTCTCAACACGATCGAGGGCGTGCGCACGGTCGACCCGTCGCTCATCCGCGCGGCGCGCGTGTTCGGCACGACCCGCATCCGGCTCCTGCGCACGATCGTGTTCCCGGCGACCCTGCCCTACATCCTGGTGGGCATCCGGCGCGCCGTCGCGCTCGGCTTCATCGGGTCGATGCTCGGCGAGTTCATCGGTGGCAACACGGGCATCGGGTACCTGCTCAAGCGCGCGACGCAGCAGTTCCTGATGGACGATGCGCTCGCCCTGGTGGTGGTCATGATCCTGGTGGCGAACATCGGGCTCCTGTTGACCGACCTCATCCAGAAGCGCTTCGCCCCCTGGGCGCGCTGAGGACCAACCCGGCGGGCGGGTCATCGGGAATCGAGGAGGGCCGCCGGCTGACCGGCGACCCTCCTCACTGCGCTGTGGCCCCTGCGTGTCAGGGGCCGGTGGGTCGGACTACGCCTCGGGGTCCGGCCAGGGGATCTCGACGGGCGGGTCGTTGGTCAGGCCCAGCGCGCCCTGTGCCGCGAGCAGGGGGCCCAGGTCCGCGACGTCAGCGAACGTCACCTCCACCGGGAGCTGCTGGCCATCGATGGTGCCCTGGAAGCTGGCCTCGTCGTAGTAGGCGTTGGGGCAGTAGTTGTACGAGCCCAGGGCGTAGACCCCGGGGTTCGCGCCACGGTCGTCCGCGTCCTTCTCGAACCCGTTGGCGCGATAGATCTCCAGGATCCGGTCCTTGTTGACGGGCTGCTGGCCGAGCGCCGGTGCCTGCATGAACTCGGTGGCCCGCATGACGGCGCGCAGGAAGCGGCCCGCGGAGTTGGGGTTCTCCTTGGCCCAGCCGTCACGCGTCACGAACACGTCGTTGGCCCACGGCTTGAGCTCGGAGATGGGGAAGCTCGCGCCGTACTTGACGAGGTCGGGTCGGTCGTCCTCGTAGAACGGCATCAGCGCGACGCTGCCGGCCAGGAAGAACTGGCGCCACGTGGCGGAGTCGGGCCCCGGGTAGACCACGTTGGCGCCCACGTCGGCGACGTCCCAGCCGGCCTCGGCGAGGACCTTCCGGCGCTCGAACTCGGCGGGGTCGCCCGCGGTCCCCGCGAGCACGATGTCCTTGCCCGCGAGGTCCGCCGCGGACGTGATGTCCGGCTGGACCGCGAAGTTGAACGACTGGCGGCAGGAATGACTGCCGATGACGTCCGCGGCGATGCCCTGGTTCACCGCGAGGATCGCGGCACCGGCGCTCTGGACGCCGATGTCGGCGCTGCCCGAAACCACGGCCGCGACGGGATCATCGGCGGTCACCACCTCGATGGAGATGCCCTCCTCATCGAGATAGCCCAGGTCACGGGCGATGTTGTAGCGGCTGTACATGCCGACGTCCGGGAACGGGATGGCGACGACCAGCGCCGCCTTCTCGGCGGGGCCGAACGGGTCGGCCGGGGTGCTCGCGTCCTGGGCCGCCGCGGGCGCGACGGTCAGGGCCAGCGCACCCGCGATGGCCAGCGGCACGACCGCCCGGCTTTGGGTGAGGGAACGCATCGGACCTCCTCCGGATACCTCGCCTGGTCCGCCTGCTCATCCACTCGTGGGCAGATCGTCCACACGCAGACCATCAGTGTATCCGTCACGTGGGTCGATGGGAACATCGAATCGGGACCTGGCTGATGCCCGTCCGTGGGTGCCGTCCTCCGGTCAGACGGCGAAGGGGTCCCAGGGCGGCGCCCAGCCGGCTCGGAGGCACAGCGAGCGCAGGGTCGCGGTCGCCTCGCGGGCGATCTCCCGCGCGTCGTCAGCCACGAGGCGCCCGTCGCGCTTGAGGACCCGGCCGTCCACGATCACGGTGGCCACGTTGGCGGGCGAGCCTGCGTTCACGAGCACCGCGGCAGGGTCCGCGCAGGGTGCCAGGTTCGCGTCGGTCGCGCGGATGAGCTGGAGGTCCGCACGCTTCCCCGGCGTGACCGAGCCGGTGAGGTCGGCGAGGCCAAGGCCACGCGCGCCGTCGATGGTGACGAGGCGCAGCACGCGTCGCTGGTCGAGCTCCTTGTCGCCCAGGCTCCGGGCGACGCTGTAGGCGACCTTCATCTGGGCGAACATGTCCGCGCTCGTCGGGCCGGCCAGGGTGTCGGTGGACAGGCTGAGGCCCACGCCCGCGGCGAGCGCCGCGGTGATGCGGGGGAAGCCCATCGACCGCAGGGACGTGATGGGACTCACGCTCAGGCTGGTGCCGGTCGAGGCCAGCAGCGCCAGCTCCTCGTCCGTGGCCTGCACCGCATGGACCAGCTGCACGTCCGGCCCCAGCAGGCCGTGGTCCCGGAGCGTCTCCATGGGGGCATAGCGAGACGCGTCGTTGCGGTCCCCGCCCATGTGCATCGAGATGGGCAGGCCCATCTGGCGGGCGGCCGCCCACTCCGCGCGGTAGACGGTCTCGGTGGTACGGGCGGGCCCACGCAGCACGACCCCCAGGGTGAGCCGCTGGTCCGCGATGGCCGGCAGCGCCGCCTGCACGCGGGCCACGTCGTCGAGGTCCATGAGCACATCCGCGGCGAGCCCGTCCGGGTTGCCGTAGCCGAAGCGGACCCGCAGCCCGGAGTCCACGTGCCCGCGCAGACTGGCCGCGGCGTCCTCGGGCGAGCGCACGTTGTGGTCCCAGTCATGGACCGTGGTGATGCCCCCCGCGAGCGCCTCCGCGAGCGCCATGCGCGTGGACCGGTAGGTGTCGCCGGGCCGGAACAGGGGGCCCAGGGCGTGCTTGACGGGGAAGTAGCCGCGCTCGGGCGTGTAGTCGATGAGCCCCCGCAGGACGCTGTTCCAGAGATGCCAGTGACTGTCCACGAAGCCCGGCAGGAGGATGTGCCCCGCCGCCTCGAGCACGGCGCACCCGACATCGGGCAGCGATCCACCGACGGCCACGATCACGCCGTCCCGGATGTGCACGTCGCCGCGCGCGATCTCGCCGAGGTCCGGGTCCATGGTCAGGAGGTAGGCGCCCCGGATGAGCAGCTCCTCGCGGGCCGGCAGCGGGGTCGGGCGCTCCGACGGAGGCTCCGCGGGCGGGTGCGTCTCGTCACGGAGGCTCGACGGCGCATGGAGGTCGTGGGTCATGCCGACTGCCCGCGCGCGTGCTCCGCCGCCTCGCCCTGGAGCAGCTCCCAGATGCGCTCGCGCGCCTCGATGTAGACAGGCTCCGCCTTGACGTCGTACTGCCAGCGGGGCCGTCGCAGGTCGATGGGCAGGATGGCCTTGATGCGTCCCGGCCGGGTGGTCGCGACGATCACCCGGTCGCCCAGCAGGACGGCCTCGTCGATGCTGTGGGTGATGAGCAGGCAGGTCTTGCCGCTGTCGGCCACGATCCGCTCCAGCTCGCCCTGCATGACCTCCCGGGTCATGGCGTCCACCGCCGCGAACGGCTCGTCCATGAGCAGCACCCGGGGGTCCGCGACCAGCGCCCGGGCCAGACCGACACGCTGACGCATGCCGCCCGACAGCTCGCGGGGGTAGGCCTTCTCGAAGCCGGCCAGACCGACCAGCCGGATGGCGTCCCCGATGCGCTTGTCGCGGTCGCTGACCCGCTTGCCCGCGGGGCCCTCGAGCGCGAAGCGCACGTTGTCCCAGACGGTCCGCCAGGGGAGCAGGGCGTGGTCCTGGAACACCACGGCGCGGTCGGGCCCGGGGCCCGTGACGGGCTCGCCGTCCACCGTGACACCGCCCTCCACGGGGCTGACGAGGCCGGCGATGCAGTTGAGGAGCGTGGTCTTGCCGCAGCCGGACGGCCCGACCACCGTGATGAACTCGCCCTCCCGGATGTCCAGGCTGACCTTCCAGAGCGCGATGAGCCGACGATCGGACCGAGCCTGGGGATAGGCGACGGTCACGTCCTGGATGTGGATCGACGAGGACATGGGTCTCCTGGGGCGGAGGAGGAGCGAGGGTCATCCGTCATCCGGTGACCCTCGTGCTCGGATGGCGGTCCCGCAGGACCGGTCGCTAGGCCGCGGGGTCGGGCCAGGCGATGTCGGCGGGCGGGTCGTTGGTCAGGCCCAGGGCGCCCTGGGCCGCGAGCAGGGGACCCAGGTCCGCGACGTCATCGAACGTCACGTCCACGGGGAGCTGTTGGTTCGCGATGGTGGTGTCGAAGGCCTCCTGGCCGTAGTACAGGTTGGGGCAGTAGTTGTACGCCTGGAGGGAGTACACGCCCGAGCTCGCCTCCTGGGACGCCGTGTCGACGTCGTTGGCCTGGTAGATCTCCAGGACGCGGTCCTTGTTGGCTGGCAGCTCGCCGAGACCCGGTGCCTGGAGGAACTGGGTGGCCCGCATGACGGCGCGCAGGAAGCGGCCCGCGGAGTTGGGGTTCTGGGCCAGCCAGTCGACCGACGCGACATAGGAGTCGTTCGGCCACGGCTTGAGCTCCGAGACCGGGAAGCTCGCGCCGTACGCCTCGAGACCGATTCGGTTGTCCTCGTAGAACGGCATGAGCGCGACGCTGCCGGCGAGGAAGAACTGCTCCCAGGTGCTGGAGTCGGGACCCGGGTAGACCACGTTGGCGCCCACGTCGGCGACGTCCCAGCCGGCCTCGGCGAGGACCTTCCGGCGCTCGAACTCGGCGGGGTCGCCCGCGGTCCCCGCGAGCACGATGTCCTTGCCCGCGAGGTCCGCGGCGGACGTGATGTCCGGCTGGACCGCGAAGTTGAAGGACTGGCGGCAGGAGTGGCTGCCGATGACCTTCGCGGGCAGCCCCTGGTTCGCGGCGAGGATCGCGGCCCCGGCGCTCTGGACGCCGATGTCGGCGCTGCCCGAGAGGACCGCCGCGACCGTGTCATCCGCGGTCACGACATCGACCGTGATGCCCTCGTCCTCGAAGTAGCCCTCCGCGTCGGCGATGTAGTAGCGCCCGTACATCACGATGTCCGGGAACGGGATGGCGATGGTCAGGGCCGCCTTCTCGGCGGGGCCGAACGGGTCGGCCGGGGCACTGGCGTCCTGGGCGGACGCGGGCGCGACGGTCAGGGCCAGCGCGCCCGCGATGGCCAGGGGCGCCGCCGCCCGGCGTGGATTGAGGGAACGCATGCTCATCCTCCTGCTCCTCGCATGGACCCACGACCCGCCCGTGACGGCAGGATCGTCCACACGAACTCCGTGAGTGTATCCGAGAGCGCACCGATCGGGAACATCGACCTTGCATCCCGCGGAGTAGGGCGGACCGGCGCTCACGCCCTCGCCCCGACGGCGGTCAGGCTGGCGATCGCGTCGATCTCCACCACCAGACCGGGGTGGGCGAGCGCCACGACCCCGACAGCGGTGGATGGCAGCGGTCGCGGCAGGCGTCGCTCGATGACGCTCGCCACGCGTGGCAGGAGGGCCATGTCGGTCACGTACACGGTGAGCCGGACCAGGGCGTCCAGGCCCAGGCCCAGCCGGCCGAGCGTGGCCGTGATGTTGTCGAAGGCCTGCTCGGTCTGGGCCTCTGCGCCACCGGGCACCAGCTCCATGGTCGTCTGGTCGGTGCCCCCCTCGCCCGCGAGGAAGACCAGCCCACCCACCACCGACGCGGCCGCCCACCCACGGGGCGGCTCGAAGTCGAGGACCTCGACGGACATCTGACACCTCCCTGATCGCCAGCCAGGCCGCCAAGGTCGCGACCCGGGAGGTCACGATACGGGAGCGATGACACGTGAACGTCCCCGAACCCGCGGCCCACCGTTGGAGTGGGTCCGCGTCCGGCAGCATGCGGTACGCCCCGAGCCTGGGGCGTCCCGGGGTCAGCGAGGCACGACCGTGTCAGGGCCCGCGAGAGCGACCGCGTCGATCTCCACGAGCAGGTCCTCGCGCGCCAGCGCGGCCACCTGGACGGTGGTGGAGGGAAGGGCGCGTGGCACGAACCGCGCGCGCGTGGCGCTGGCCCTGGGCAGGTCCGCGATGTCCGTGAGGTACATGGTCAGGCGCACGATGGCATCCGTGCCCAGGCCGAGGCGGGCGAGGGTCGCCTCGATGTTGCGCATCGCCTGCTCCGTCTGCGCCTCGATGCCGCCCGGCGCGGTCTCGAGGGTGACCGGGTCGGTCCCGGTCTCGCCGGCCAGGAACACGAACCCGCCGGCGACCGACGCGGCGGCCCAGCGACGCGGTGGGTCGTAGTCAAGGACATCGAAGGACATGACACGCTCCTCTGAACGGTTGTCCGGGGCGCCCACGCGGCCCCGCCAACGGAGACAATACCGGTCCACATGGATATCGAACACACGCCAGGGGGACCAGTACCGACCGCGCCACCCGATGGCGTGAGTCCCGGAGAGCCATCGGCGCTGGAGGCCGAGCACTCGGGTCGCGGCTTCCCGGCCCTCCGGCATCGGGGCTTCCGCTGGTACTTCGTCGGGATGCTCAGTCGGGGCGCCGTGGTGTGGCTCCTGTTCGTCGCCATCCCCTGGTTCGCCCTCCAGTTGGGCGCGGGACCCGTGGAGCTGGGCATCGTGTCGGCGCTCCAGCTGCTGCCGACGCTGTTCATCGCGCCGCTGGGGGGCGTGGTGGCCGACAGGTTGGACCGTCCGCGGGTGCTGGTCGCCTGCCAGCTGCTGTCGGCGTGCGTGGCCGGCGGGCTGGCCCTCGCGACCACCACCGACCTGGTGACGGTCCCGACGCTCATGCTCGGTGCGCTCGCCCTGGGCGTCATCACTGCCCTCGAGCTGCCCGTCCGCCAGGCGTATGTCACCGAGCTGGTGCCCCTGGGTCTGGCCACCAACGCTGTCGCGCTCCATTCGACGGCCTGGAACACGGCGCGCTTCCTGGGGCCCGGTCTCTCCGGCCTGCTCATCGCGACCGTGGGCATCGCGGTGACCTTCGGGGTCGCGGCCGTCGTGGCGGTGCTCGGGGCGTGGACCTTCGTCCTCATCGAGCGCCGGCCATGGCATAGGCGCCCACGCGCCGCAGTGAGCTCGCGCGTCCTGGAGGCGCTCCGCGAGGGGGCGCGGTTCGCCGCCCACGATCAGCTCATCCGGTGGGCATTCGTGTTCGTGACCACCGGTGGCATCCTGGGCATCCAGACCTTCCAGACGCTCGCGCCCCTGTATGCGGCCGAGCAGCTCGACCTCGGCGCGGGCGGATACGGCGCGCTCATCGCCCTGTGGGGTCTGGGCGCCGTGGTCGCCGCATACGCCATCGCGTGGTACGCGCATGGTGACCGCCGGCCATGGCTCGTGGCGGGCGGGACGGGCATGGCCATCGCGCTCGCTGCGATGGCGGTGACCCAGGCGGTGCCCCTCGCGTTCCTGTTGGCGATGCTCCTGGGGGTGGCCCAGATCGCGTTGGTCCAGAACGCGCTCATCTCGGTGCAGCAGGCGGCCCCGGATGCGATGCGCGGTCGGGTGATGGGCCTCTACAACACCGTGTTCCAGGGGTTCAGCCCGCTCGGGGCGTTGCTCGCCGGCGTGTCCGCGAGCGTGCTCGGGGTCACCGGGGCGATGCTGCTGGCGTCCGCTGGGCTCGGCTGTGTCATGGGCGCGGGCGCCATCGCCCTCCGACGCACGCGGGCGGGCGCACGCGCGGCAGCCGGCTGAGCTCGGGGCGCGACCAGCGCCCGGAGGGGCGTCAAGCGCGTGGCACGATCGCGGGCGCGACCTCGGTGGCGATGAGCCGCATCTGGGCCAGGGTGTCCGGGAGGGTGAGGGGCAGGAACTTGAGGTCGAGCGTGGTCACCCCCGCGTCCACGTACCGCTGGACGTGGGCACGCACCTCCTCGGGTGAGCCCGCGATGGTCGCCGCGAACAGCGGCGCATCCCCTTGGAACCGATGGCCCAGGGCGTCGCGCATCGCCGCGCGCGCCGTCTCGCCGTCCCCATCGACCGAGGCGAACAGGTTGACCGCCATGGTGGGCACGGGTCGACCGGACTCGGCGGCGATCCGAGCGAGGGTGGGCGCGCCGGCCTCGATCACCTCGACCGACGCCTGGCTCGGGTACCACGCCTCGGCGAGACGCGCGGCACGACTGATGGCGGCCTCCGAGCGCCCGCCGATCCAGATGGGCGGGCGAGGTGAGGACACCGGCTTGGGGTAGATGTCGATCGCTTCGAAGCGCACGAACTCGCCCTCGAAGGATGCGGACTCCTGGGTCCACAGCGCGTCGAGCACGCGGATGTACTCGTCCATCATCCGGCCCCGGTTGCCATGGATGGAGAAGGTGTCGAACTCCCGGACGGCGATGGAGCCATGCGCCCCCAGGTTCTGGCCCTTGTCCTCCTGGCGCCCTCGCAGGGCGCCCACGCCCACGCCCACGACCAGCCTCCCGTCGGAGAGCACATCGAGGGACGACGTCTCCTTGGCCAGCCACACGGGCTGACGGAACGGCAGCACGTACACACCCGCGATGAGGCGTGCGCGCTCGGTGCGGGCAGCCAGGAACGCCAGCGTGGTGTGTGCCTCGAACACGGTCCGGTCGTCGCCCATGACCGAGTGGGCGTGGCCGCACGGGCTGACCGTGGAGTCGGAGAGCAGGTGGTCCTGCACCGAGATGTCCATGTCCAGCTCGTCGGCGAGGTCGGCGACCGCGAGCAGGGCATCACGCGTGGCGATGCACCATGAGTGGGGGAGTCGGACCGCAAAGCGCACCTGGCCGGGCATGGCATCCTCCTGGGCGGCCAGGGGCCGCGATGTATCCTGTCCTCGCGGGAGTGTATCCAACTCCGGGAGGGATGTTTCCCATCACCCATGGCCGCCGGGTGACGCGGTGGCGCCAGCCGCAGGGGAGGCAGCGCGATGCTCATCCAGCAGTCCTTCGAGGTGGCGGCGCCCATCGACCGCGTGTGGGCCGCGTTCCTGGACGTCCCAGGTGTTGCGCCCTGCCTGCCCGGGGCGCAGCTCACGGAGGCCCTGGGCGATGACCGCTATCGCGGACGGGTCACGGTCAGGCTCGGCCCGATGTCCTTCTCGTTCGAGGGCGAGGCGAGCGTGACCGCCGACGCGACGACGCGGACCGGCGTGATCGACGGCAAGGGCACCGATCGCAAGGGTGGCAGCCGGGGGTCGGTGCGGGTCCGGTACGCTCTGGCGGTGGCGGATGCGCGGCAGGATGCGGACCCGGGGGTGACTGCCCCGGCGCACCCGATCACCCGCGTGACGCTCGATGCCGACCTGGCGCTCGCGGGGCCGGCCGCGCAGTTCGGGCGGACCGGCCTGATCGAGGAGGTCTCCCGACGACTGCTGGGCGAGTTCGCGCGATGCCTCGAGGCGCGTCTCGCGGCGGCCACACCCGAGGAGGCGGCGGCCATCCGGGCCGCGGACGTGGGCGCCGGCTCGCTGCTCATGGGCGCCATGACCGAGCGACTCAAGCGAGGGCTCCGGGGCGGCTGATGACGCTCCTGCTGGCATTCGTCGCGTGTGTCGGCGCGGGGGCGTTCGGGTCGATGGTGGGTCTGGGGGGCGGCATCATCATCATCCCGGTGCTGTCCCAGGTCCTGGGCTATGACATCAAGGCGACCATCGCCGCCAGCCTCATCGGCATCATCGCAGGCTCCATCGGGGCATCCCCCCGCTTCCTCGCCGCCGGGGTCATCGATCGGCGGGTCGCGGTCACGCTGCTCATCGCGACGGTCGCGGGTGGCCTCACCGGCGGCCTGACCGCGAGCCACCTCGACGAGCGGGCCCTGGCCTTCCTGTTCGCGACGCTCCTGCTGCTCGTCACCATCCACATGGGCCTGGAGCTCCGACGACCGTCGGGCCAGGGTACGGACGCGGCGCCGGCTCCCGATGTCGCCGCGACGGCCGGCCGACGGTCCGGTTCCTCGTTCGACACGCACTATCGGGAGCCACGGACCGGTGAGGTCACCCACTATCGGGTGCGGCGTCTTGGCCCGGCGCTTGGCACCTCGTTCGTGGCGGGCAACATCTCGGGCCTCCTGGGCGTGGGGGGCGGCATCATCAACGTGCCCACCCTGACCACCCTCATGGGCATCCCGCTCCGGGTGGCGACCGCGACCAGCACCCTCATGGTGGGTGCGACGGCCGTGAGCAGCGCCCTGGTGAACCTCACGGGCGGGCGGCTGGACCCGCTGCTCGCTGCGCCGGTCGTGCTGGGCGTGCTCATCGGGTCACGCCTGGGCGCGCACGCCTCGCTGGCGGCGCCGGTGCATGCCCTGCGCATGATGTTCGTGGTCGTCGCGCTGCTGTTCGCGGGTCAGATGTACCTGCGCCTCGCGTGACGCGCGCCCGTGCCCCGAGGCACCTCACGCAGCGCGTGCTCCATGGGGGCACGCTCGTGGGTGGTGTGTGCCTCGCGCTGGGGCTGGCGCTGGAGGTCGCTGGGCGTCCGAGCGTCACGGGGTCCCTGCTCGACCTCCCGGCCATCATGTCGGGCGTCCTGCGGCTCGACCCGTGGGCTTGGTGCGCCCTGGGGGTATGGGTGGTCATCGTCACACCGGTCCTGGCGCTCGTCACCACCGCGCTCGAGTTCCGGGGCATCGGCGACCGAGGCGCGGTCGTGGCCACGACCGTCGTCCTGGCCCTCCTCGCCGCCAGCCTGGTGGTGGGGATGGCGCGCGCCACGTGACGTGCCTCGCTCGGGGGACGCGATGACCGCTCGTGAGGCGCTGGCCCCGCCCGTTGAGGCCCATGGCATCGAGCAGGTGGGCTACCTCGACTGCGACGGTCGACCGCCCTTCAAGCTCGCGCTCCAGGTGGTGGGCGATCGCTGGTACCTAGTGGCGGGCCACCTGTGGCACCGGGGATGGTCGGTCATCGACGTCACTGACCCAGCTGAGCCACGCCTGGTGCGCTTCGTCCCGGGCCCGCCGGACACGTGGACCGCGCAGGTCCAGGTGGCCGATGGCCTGCTGCTGGCGGGCCTGTCGCGCGTCCCGGAGCGGTTCGGTGGCCGACCGGACGCGCTGTTCGAGGAGTGCGCGGTCGTGTTCGACGTCCGTGACCCGACCGACCCCCGGGAGCTGTCCCGGATCCGGCTGGGCGGCACGGGCGCCCACCGCAGCTGGTGGTCGGGTGGCTCCACCGCTTGGCTGGCCGCGAATGCGTCCGGCTTTCGGAACTACATCCTGGTGGGGGTGGACCTGACCGACCCGGAGCACCCCCGGGAGGTGACCCGCTGGTGGCTGCGGGGTCAGCGCGAGGACGAGCCGGACCCGGGCCCAGAGGCGGGCGTCTCGCTCCACGGCCCGGCCTATGTCGTGGGCGACCGCGCGTACCTGGCCTATGGTGGCGCGGGGATGGTCACCCTCGACCTGTCAGACCCCCGGCATCCCGCCAGTCTGTCCCGCTGGTCCGTGTCGCCCCCGTTCCGCGGTGGCCTGTTCGGAGCCGGGGTGCACACCGCCCGGCCCCTGCCGTCCCGCGGCCTTGCGGTGGTCCACGGGGAGGCGGGTCCCGAGGGGTGCGCCGGCCCGCCCGACTTCGCGGGCCTGGTGGACATCAGCGACGCGCGCCAACCGCGCTTGGTGGCGCAGTTCCCGAGACCCGTGCCGTCACCTGGCCTGTCCTATCGCACGTACTGCGACAAGGGCGGCCGGTTCGGCCCCCACGACTCCCACCTCCCCCAGGGCAGCCCCTGGCTGGAGGACCGCGACGACCGGGTGTACCTCACGTGGTTCAACGCGGGTCTCCGGGTCTATGACATCGCCGACCCTCGCGAGCCGCGGGAGGTGGCCAGCTTCGTGCCGGCCGACCCCACACGGCGGTACGGCCCGCTGCCGACGAGTCGGCTGGTCACCCAATCGGAGGTGGTCCTGGTGGACGCGCGAGGCGTGATCTACCTGACCGACAAGAACGCGGGGCTGACGCTGCTGCGCTGCACCGTGTAGCGCGAGCGCCCGTCAGGCTCCGAGCAGGGGCCGGAGCCGCTCGCCGACCAGCTCGATGGTCCGCGCGGCCACCGCCGCGGGCATGCCCCCGGGCGCCGGCCGCAGCTGGACCTGGTCGATGCCCAGGTCGGTGTACGCCGCCAGCTCCGACGCCACCATCTCGGGCGTGCCCACGAGGCACATCCCCGTGGCTGCCCGACGCACCGCCCCCATGTCGCCCGCGGGCGCCGCGGCCAGGTCGTCCGCGCCCTTGAACATCCGGAGCGCGGCGTACTTGCGGAGGAGGCGCTCGATGGCCTGCCCGCCCTCGGCCCAGGCCTGCTCGGGGTCCTGGGCGAGCACCACGATCCGGTTCACGGACACGCGGCCCGGCCCACGACCGTTCGCGACGAGCGCCGTCCGGTAGCGCTCGACCTGCGTGCGCACGAGCCCGATGCCGAAGTGGGTGCCGGCCATGTACCCGTCGCCCAGGTCAGCGGCCCGGACCGCCGAGCGACCGATCTTGCCGCCGACCCAGATGGGAGGGCCACCGGCCTGGATGGGTCGCGGCCCGATGGCGCCCTCGAAGCGGACGTGGTCGCCGCTGAACGAGGCTTCGCCGGCCCACAGGGCGCGGAGCGCCACCAGCTGCTCGTCCACGCGCGCGGCGACGTGGCTCGGGTCGATGCCGAACTGCTTCCACGTGGGCGCCGCGCCGAGGCCCACGCCCAGCTCCAGGCGGCCGTCGGAGATCTGGTCGAGCACGATCGTGTCGTAGGCCAGCTTGAGGGTGTCCCACACCGGCAACAGCAGGACCCCGGTGCCCAGGCGCATGGAGGTGACCTGGGACAGCGCGGCCAGGACCAGCAGCGGGTCCGGGGCGTGCTGGAACCCGCCGCCTCCCCGGGGGTAGCTCTCGCCTGCCCACACGGAGGTGAACCCGGCGGCCTCGGCACGCTCGAGCAGCGGTCGCCATGTGGCCAGGTGCTGGGCCAGGGTGGTGGTCTCGGTGGCGAGGTCCAGGAACACACCGAGCTCGAGGCGTGCCATCTCAGCTCCCTTCGTGACGCGTGGGGTCGGCAGCGCGCAGGGCCGCGCGTACCGATGATGGGGTGATGGGCGTGCGGGTGATGTCGATGCCCGTGTCCGCCAGCGCGTCGCACACGGCGTTCGCGATGGCCGCCGCGACACCGGTCGCGCCCGCCTCGCCGGCGCCCTTGAGCCCGAAGGGCGTGGTCGTGGAGGGCGTCGAGAGGTGGTCGATGGACAGCTCGGGGACCTCGGGGGCCCCGGGCACGAGGTAGTCCATGAGGCTCGTGACCAGGGGCTGCCCGTCGGGGTCGTGGAGCAGCTGCTCGTACAGGGCGCCGCCGATGCCCTGTGCCACGCCACCCATGATCTGGCCATCCACGACCTGCGGGTTGAGCAGCGGTCCCGCGTCATGGACGGCGAGATACGCGAGGAGGCGCACCACCCCCGTGTCACGGTCCACGTCCACCACGCAGGCATGGCTGGAGTTGGCGTACGTGAGACAGATGTTGAGCTTGCCGCGGGCATCGGGTCGATGGTCCACGCCCGGCGGGTCGTACGAGCCCATGGCCTCCAGGCCCGGCTCGAGGTCGGGGGGCAGGTCGAAGGTCCGGAAGTAGGCCACGTGGGCGATGTCGGCGAGGCTGACGGCGCGCTCCGGGCTGCCGACCACCGATGCCTGCCCCTCGAGCAGCTCGATGTCCGTCGGGCTGGCCTCCAGGAGATGACCCGCGATGGCCCGCACCTTGTCCAGCAGGCGGCCCGCCGCGAGACGCACGGCTCCCGCGGCCACCACCGTGGAGCGGCTCCCGAACGAGCCCAGGCCATAGGGCGTCAGGTCGGTGTCACCCAGGCGCACCTCCACCTGCTCGCGGGGCACGCCCAGCAGCTGTGACGCGAGGGTGGCGAGCATGGTCTCGGTGCCCTGGCCCATGGGCCCGAGGCCGCTCGTCACGACCACGCTGCCATCCGGCTCGACCCGCAGGGTGCTGGTCTCCTGCTGCGCCCACAGGCCGCTGGTGGCGCGGTAGTTGGGTGCGACCCCCTCCACGTAGCTGGCGTACCCGACGCCGATGGAGCCGCGCACAGAGGGGGCCAGGCGCGCCCGCGTCTCGGTCGCCCAGGCCACCGCCCGGTCGAACGCGGCGAGGTGGCTCCCGGAGTCGATCCTGCGGCCATTGGGTGTCTCGTAGGGCAGGTCCTCGGGGCGGATGAGGTGGCGACGACGCAGCTCCACGGGGTCCTGCCCGGTCTCGCGCGCCACCCGCTCCAGGAGGCGCTCGAGCGCGAACACCATCTCGGGCGTGCCGAACCCCCGGTACGCCCCGGAGGGCGTCTTGTTGGTGACCACGCACGTGAGGCGTGCCTGCGAGCGCGGGAAGCGGTAGGGCCCCGTGACGCTCCCCGCGGACACGAACGCGGGCGCCACCCCGGGGGGCAGGATCTCACCCGAGCCCACGTCGCACACCAGGTCGCAGCGGACCGCCACGATGTCGCCCCGGTCGTCCACGGCGGCCTCCATGAGATGCCGCTGCTCCCGGGCGTGGCTGGCCGCGAGGAGATGCTCCCGGCGGTCCTCGATCCAGCGGACGGGTCGTCGCAGGCGCCAGGCGAGCGCCGGCACGACGACCTCCTCGGGATACACGTGGAGCTTGCCGCCGAAGCCGCCGCCCACGTCGCCCGCCACGACCCGGATGCGATGCTCGGGCAGCCCCAGGGTGCGTGCCAGGACCGTCCGCACCACGTGCGGCACCTGGGTGGAGGTCCACACCAGAAGCCGGCCGCGCTCCACGGTCGCCACCACGCCCCGCGTCTCCATGGGCATCGCGGTGTGGCGCTGCATCGCGTACGTGCCCGAGATGACCCGGTGGCTCGCGAACACCTCGTCCAGCGCCGGGTCGGACGGGGCCGTGGCCACCACTCGGTCGTCGGGCCAGTCGTCGTAGAGCAGCGGGGCGTCCGGTGCCAGGGCGGCATCCATGTCCGCCACGACAGGCAACTCCTCGAGGTCCGGCTCCACGAGCTCCGCGGCATCCTCGGCCAGATAGCGGTCGTCGGCGACCACGACCGCGATCGGGGCGCCCACATAGCGCACCCGCTCGACGCACAGCGCACGCTGGTGCACCGGCCGCGTCCGCTCGCGCAGGTCGGGGAACGGGTGCACCTCGGCGAGGTCCGCGCCGGTCATGACCGCGACCACCCCCGGTGCGGTGCGCGCGGCGTCCACGCCCACGCCGCGGATGCGGGCATGGGCGAGCGGGCTGCGCACGAACGCCGCCTCGACCATGCCCGGCAGGCGCACGTCGGCGACGAACGACCCCTGGCCCGTGAGCAGGCGGGCGTCCTCCCGGCGCGGTCGCGGGTCGCTGACCAGGTCGGGGCCAGGCATCGGCCGCGCGGTCACGAGGCCGCCTCGCGACCCCAAGCGGCCCGCACCGCGGCGCAGATGTTCTGGTACCCCGTGCAGCGGCACAGGTTGCCCGACAGCAGCTCCCGGATGTCCTCGTCGGTGGGGTGCTCCGCGGGGTCGGCCGCGGTGAGCGTCATGAGGAACCCGGGCGTGCAGAAGCCGCACTGGAGCGCGTGGGCGTCCCGGAACGCCGCCTGGAGGGGGGAGAGACTGCCGTCAGCCGGTGAGATGCCCTCCACGGTCGTCACGTCATGGCCGTCCGCGCTCACCGCGAGCGTGAGGCAGGAGCGCACCGGCTGGCCGTCCAGGAGCACCGTGCAGGCGCCGCACACCCCGTGCTCGCAGCCCACGTGCGTCCCGGTGAGCGAGAGGTCGTCCCGCAACAGGTCCGAGAGCAGCCGTCGGACGGGCACCCGGCGCCGGACCGCCGTGCCGTTCACGCGCAGCTCGATGTCCAGGTGCTCCACGGGCTCCGGCAGGGCGACGCTGGCCGGGCCGCTCACGCCGCCGACCTCGACGCCGGGGCGTCACCACCGCCCAGGTCCGACACCGCCTGTGCCACCAGCGCCCGCAGCCCGTCCCGGCGCCAGGCGGCGTCGGCATGGATGTCATCCATCGGTTCCACCTCCTCGGCGGCGATGGTCGCCACCTCCTGTGCCGGCGCACCCCCAGCGAGGGCCGCCTCCGCGCCCGTGAGTCGGACCGGGGTCCAGCCGACCCCGAAGCCCACCAGTCGGACGCCCGGGTCGTCGTCCGTGGGAGCGCGCCGCGCCCCCACCACGCCGGCGAGCGCGAAGTCGCCGTGACGTCGGGCCAGTTCGCGGACCGTGCCCTGCGTCCATGCGAGCGGGATGCGCACCGCGGTCAGCAGCTCGCCGGTGGCGAGACACGTGGTCCACGGGCCCAGGAACAGGTCCGAGGCGGGCACCACCCGCGTGCCGCTGACGCTCGCCACGTCCACGAGGGCGTCGAGCGCGAGCGCGAGGGCCGGCAGCTCCGCCGCCGCGTCCGCATGCGCGAGCGAGCCACCCATCGTGCCCCGGGTCCGGATCTGGACATGACCCACGTGCCGCAGCGCGGCCCGCAGCACCGGCAGCCGGGTCGCGAGGTCCTGGTCCAGCTCCAGGACCCGCTGACGGGTCATGGCGCCGATGCGCAGCGTGTCGGCCGCCCACTCGACGCCGGTCAGTCCCGGGATGCGCTCGAGGTCCACCAGCACCCCGGGTCGCGCGAGCCGGAAGTTGAGCATGGGCAGCAGGCTCTGGCCGCCCGCCAGGGGCTTGGCCTCGTCGCCGAGGGCCGTGAGGGCGAGCAGCGCCTCGTCGAGCGTGGCGGGGCGAAGGTAGCGGAACGGCGGCGGTTTCATGCACGCACCATCATCGGGCAGTCGCATCGCCGCGGGCGCGGCCCGCACGACGCGCGGTCGCGGCACCCGCGGTCAGCTCCAGGACATGGAGGCCCCCGCCCAGCCGGTCGGTGACCCAGATGAGGCCGTCCTCGCCCACCGTCACGTCATTCAGCTGACAGGACGGCTGTCCGGGCGGCGGGTCCGGCACGTACCACGCGATCTCGACCGGTGCCGTCGCGTCCGAGACGTCATAGACCCGCAGCCCGCCACTGAAATAGGTCAGGTAGAGGGTGTCGCCGTCGATGAGCGAGCCGGGCTTGGGCTCGTGGACGTTGTGCGGCCCGAACCTCCCGCCACGCGCACAGAAGTCACCCTCGGGCACGGGCAGCTCGCTGATGACCGACGGACGCGTGGCGTCGCCGATGTCGACGAGCCGCGCGTTGGGCGTGACGCCCACGCAGCCATCCGCGATGCGCTCCTCGGTGGTCACGGCGATGGCGCGACCGGGGAGGGGGCACAGGGTGTGGGTGGCGCGCGCCGTGTCGTGACCCAGGTCCAGGCGGCCGACCATGGCGGGGCTCGCTGGGTCGCGGACGTCCAGGATGACGGCCCCCTTGTCCCACCACCCGCAGTAGGCCAGGCCGTCACGCACGATCGCGTGATGGAGTCGCACGCGCCAGGTCTCGTCGAAGTCACGCGGCTCGCCGTCGCGTTGGCCCGGGTGCCACCATCGACCCACCTCGCGCGGTCGGGATGGGTCCGACAGGTCGAGGATCACGAGGAGCTGGTCGAGGTACCCCGCATCGCTCGCGGTGACGTACGCGAGGGGCCCGTCCCACCAGGTCATCCGATGGACGCCCTTGCCAGCCACCTCCCAGCGCGCGACCTCGCGGGGTCGTGTGGGGTCGCTGATGTCGTGGATCACCAGGCCAGCCTCGTGCGGCCCGGCCCGACGCGGGATGACCTCCCGGTTGGTGAGCAGGATGTCACCCTGGACCTGGGTCTTGTGCGCGTGGGTGTCCGGCGCGGCGGGGATGCGGGTCACGAAGCGCGGGGCGCTGGGCTCCCGGACGTCCAGGATGCTGGTGCCCCACTCGCCCATGTGGCCCACGAAGGCGTGACCGGCATGGAGCTGGATGTGCATCCCATCGCCGGGGCCACCCAGGTCGGACCAGCCGACCCGTCGGATGTTCCAGGCCTCAGCCATGGGGCCACCCCGCGCTCCCGGCCTGTGATGTCGCCCGCAGGTCCTCCAGCGGCGTCGCGGCGCGCGCGAGGGCGTCCGCGAGCCAGGGCCGGAGCGGCTCGCTGGCCGTCTGCCCGGTCACGTCCACGACCGTGACGCGCTCCTCGGTGGGTCGCCCGGCGAACCGGTCGGCGAACCAGTCGGCGGCGAGGTCCATGGCGTTGGGCCCCAGGCGCGCGGCAGGCCCGCCCCCGATGCTGTGCCGCTCGCCGCGGTACACCACCAACTCCCGGGCACCGGCCACCTGGTCCACCAGCCGATACGTGTTGCGGATGGGGCTCAGCTCATCGTCCTCGCCCGCGAGCACGAGATAGGGATGCGTCACGCCCGGTGCCTCATCGGCCAGGCTCCAACGACGCGCGAAGGCGTCGAAGGCGTCCTCGTCCACATAGCCTGCCATGGCCATGAAGCGTGCCTTGAACGTGGGCGAGACCTCCTCGAAGATGCTCTGGAGACCGGCCTCGTGGACCACCGCCCAGACGGCCGTGCCCGCCAGGTCCGGTGCATGGGCCGCGATCTGGGTGGCCCACCAGGAGCCGAAGCTGACGCCTGTCAGCCCTAGGCGCGTGGCGTCGATGTCGGGCTGCGCCCGGAGCACCTCGAGCGACGCGAGACCCGCCTCCACCATGTTGGTGCGGCCGATGAACGCGCCGTCTAGCACCGCCTCGCCCTGCCCTGGCAGGTCCACCAGGAAGCGGGCGATGCCGCGGTCCAGGTAGCGGTCGCCGGACATCAGGACGGCATGCTCCTTGAAGCTGTCCATGCCGCCCACGTGGAGCACGCAGGGCACAGGTCCGGTGGCACCGGCCGGCAGGTGCAGGATGCCTGACAGGGACCCGCGCCCGTAGGGCACCCGGAGTCGGCGCACCGGGTGGGGCGCCCGCCCCATCCACAGGTCGTAGCAGCGCAGCTTGTGCTGGTTCGCCAGCTCCGCGCGACGCACCTGCTCCGGCGACACGAAGAAGGTCCACTCTGCGGAGCCCCACAGGAGCGCCGCGATGAACGCGTGGGCTCGCGCCGTGACGTCGTGGCCCGCGGCGATGGCCGCCTCGGCGAGTCGCTCCCGACGCATCCCCAGCGTCGCGAACACACGCTCCATGTCGGCCAGCTTGGTGATCCGCTCGCGTGCCTGGCCGAAGTCGATCTCGGCGGCCGTGCCACCCGCGTTGCCGATGTAGCGCGTGCGGCCCTGGTCCCAGTCGGGGCCCACCTGTCGGATGACGGCATCCACCAGCCAGCGTTGCGCGGACATGCGCCGGGTGGGCGCCGGCCAGCCAGCCGGGAAGGGGTGGATGTCGGCGTCCCAGCCGTCGGGTCCGGGTGTCGTGAGGGGCATCAGTGTCCTCCGGTTCGAGGGATGGGAGCGGCCAGCAGGCCACGGGGCGTCGTGTGGAACGTGCGGGCACCCGAGTCGGTGACCGCGACGAGCTCCCCGGTCTGGACGCCGACCCGGTGATCCGCGGACACGACGTTGGGCTGCAGCACCAAGAGCATGCCCGGTCGCAGCGGGAGGTCGGGCGGCTCGGACCGTCGGGTGCCCTGTGTCCGCAGGACCGGGGGCAGATAGCCGCCGCCGTAGCCATGGACGAGGTCGTCCACGATGGTCATGCCCGCGCCCTCGATGACCGCGGTGCCGAGGGCCTCCAGTTCACGTGGCGTGGCCCCGGGCCGGATCGCCTCGAGGAGTGTCGTGAGGCACGCATCGGCGACGGCGTGCGCGCGACTCGCGTCCGGCGATGGGTCGCCGTCCAGCGTCAGGGTCCGCAGCACCTGGGTCGTCAGGCCACCCATCCCCGCGGACAGCTCGAACAGCAACAAGTCACCCGGGGCGGTCCGACGCCTGCCTGCGACCTGACGCGGCACGACAGCCTCGCCGCCGGCCGATGGTGCCGTCGCCACGAAGCAGATGCCCGGCTGCGCGCCCGTCGCCACGACGTGGGAGGTCAGGAGCGCCGCGAGCTCGTCCTCGCGCAGACCCGCGCGTGCCTCAGCACGGAACCCGGCGATGGCACGATCGCACGCGCCGGCCGCCCAGGACACCCAGGCCAGCTCCTCGTCCCCCTTGACCAACCGATGACGCTGGAACGCCGGACCGAGGTCCACCAGCGCATGGCCGTCGAGGGCGCCACGGAGCGCGTGCGCGGAGCCCGCGCTGATTGGACCCAGGAGCGCCACGGCGTCCTGGCGCCCCAGTCGCTCGGCGAGCCATGCCGCCGCGACGGTCGCGAGCCCTGGGCCCGTGACCGTGATGGGGACGCTCGACCATGGCTCCGCGCCCGCCGCGTGGTTGTCGAGTCGCAGCAGCAGCCACGGTGGGTCGCCTTCCTCGACCGATGCGACCAGCAGCGACTCCCAGCGGACCGCGACGTTGCACAGGTACTGGACCTCCGCGGTGCCGCCCGCATGGCCGGCGACCACCACGGCCCGGGCGCCCGCCTCCCGTGCGAGCGCGCGCACGGCATGCCAGCGACGCGCCATCTCCGTGCCGGTGGGACGCGGGAACGGATCGTCGGTCCAGGGCCCCCGGTCGGGCGCCTGCTCGTTCATGGGAGCGCCAGGTACGCCGGGGCGTCGCGCAGCGCCGGCCTGCCCATCGAGGCCCGGAGCCCGACCACCTGCTCGAGCGCGCGCGCCCCCGGGTCGGGGGAGGCCGGCCAGCCCATGGCCGGGTCGCCCATCGCTGTGACGACCGCGCGCGCGATGGGGTCGTCGATGCCCAGGTCCGCTGCGAGCCACGCCACCGCGCTGGTGCGGGACGCGGGCTCGCGCAGCCACGCGAGCGCCTCGGCCAGCATGGACCGATAGCGGGCCGTCACCGCCGCGTCCGCCAGCAACCAGTCGCGGCGCACGATCGCGGCCGATGTGAGCAGCCCGGGCGTCACCGCGTCATGGGTCGCGAGCTGGCGACACCCGGCCGCGACCGCGACGGCGGACCATGGCAGCGTCAGCATCGATGCCTCGATGCGGCCCTCGAGCAGGGCGGCATGGCGTGCCCGGGTCGCCCCGAGCGCCACCAGCTCCACGTCATGCGTGGCGAGACCGGCCGTAGCCAGCAGGCGGATCAGGATGGGCGCGAAGCCAGCCGTCGGGGCATCCACGCCGATGCGCGCGCCACGCAGGGCTGCGATGCCCGTCGCGTCACGGGCCACCAACGCGATGGGACCGTTCGAGCCGGCCAGCCAGACCGCCACGCCGGTCGGCACGGCACTGCCCCCGGCGGCCTGCTCGTCGGCCCACGCGATGGCATTGTCGGGCGCCGCGTGGGCGACGTCGATGCGGCCGGCCAGAAGGTCGTCACGGAGGGATGTCGAGTCGGTCGTCCGGGTGACGACCAGGTCGAGGCCGTGCGCCGCGGCGAGGCCGAGACGCTCCGCGATGGCGAGCGGGAATGCGGACACGCCGCCGAACGTGCCCACGCGCACGAGCGTGGCATCGGTCGCCGAGGCCAGTCGCTGATCGGATGCCGCTCGCATGCGCTCGGGCTCACCTCGCTCGCGCTCCCGCCGCCAGGACCCGGGTCCGGACCTGTGCGCCTTCGGAACCCGAGTGTATCCGATCGATGCGGTCCTGTACCCATGTACGCGCGCACGGGGCCCAACTGTTCCCCCGATCATGTGATCGTGGGCGTCGGGTGTGGCCGCCAGACCGAGTCGATCGGTCTACACTCGCCGCATCCTTGTCCGCGCGATCCGGCCCAGGATCGTCCGGACCGGTCCATCGTCTGAGGTGTCGGGTGATTCAGGTCAACGACGAGATCGGATACGAGACCGAGCGCCTGGCCGCGCTCATCACCGAGATGCGGCCGCGTCTCCAGACCGCCCAGGAGCTGGTCCTCGAGACGCTGCGCCTTGCCATCCTCCGGGGGATCATGCCCCCCGCCACCCGCCTGCGACAGGAGGAGCTGGCGACGGCGTTCGACACCAGCCGGATCCCCGTCCGGGAGGCGCTCCGAGTCCTGGAGTACGAGGGCCTGGTCAGCTCCGAGCCCCACCGTGGCTTCACGGTCACGAGCCTCGATGCCGACGAGGTCGAGGAGATCTACGACCTGCGGACCGTGCTCGAGGGGCATGCCATCCGGCTCGCGGTGCCGCTGCTCACGGACACCGACATCGAGGAGCTGGGTGCCCTGTGCGAGGCGCTGCTCGAGGCGCCCGACGATGACACGCGTCTCGCAGCGCGGGAGCGCTTCTACCAGCGGCTCTACTCGGTGACCGCGCGACCGCGTCTGGTCGGGCTCATCAGCCGGCTGCACCAGGAAGTCGCCCGGTCGTTGCGCTGGATGCGCGTGCCCCACTCACCCGAGCACCACCGGGCGTTCTGGGAGGCGGTCCAGGCGGGGGACGCGGACCTTGCCGCCGAGCAGCTCGCCAGCCACTACCGCAAGATCGCGGCCCTCCTGCGCCGCTACCTCCGCGAGGGTCGCCCGACCGGTCGCGCCCGGTAGCCGACCCACCCGCTCCTCGGCCCCGACTCGCACGGGTGCGATTCGGGGCCGAGGATGGCGCGGCCACCCAAGGGTGGCGCGCCTATCGCAGGCCGGTCAGGCCCGACTTGGGCTCGCCCAGCAGGGGCGTGGACACGGCGTAGATGCCGTGGTTGGCGAACAGCCAGATGATGTTGCGGTCCCACTCCACGTAGATGCCGTGGACCGGCGCCGCCATGTCGTCGTCGATCTTGAGGCCCATGGGCGGCACGAACTGCGCCCCCACCTTGGGGTGCTCCGGGTCATGCACGTCGAAGATCTGGAGCCCGCCGGCGTAGAACGCGTACGGGATGATGCCGCCGTGCGGCGTGCCGGTGTTGATGAAGTACCCCGAGCGCTTGGGCCCGAACGAGCCGCGGCGCTGCGCGTAGTCGGTGATGGGCGCACCGGCGGGGGGCATCGGGCGGGGCAGGGTGCGTGTCAGCCGGGGTGCCGTGGGGTCCGACACGTCGATCTGGTAGATCTCCTTGGCCGGCTCGTAGCAGTCGGTG
>DAOTUX010000216.1:0-7772 GCA_034436475.1 Chloroflexota bacterium
GCCGCCCGGTCCACGATGCCCCAGCCACCGGGATGACCTGTGTGGGCGATCTGATGCGCCCCCAGGGCGGGTCCCGAGACGACGAGCGCGAGACCCACCGCCAGCGCGACGCCACGGGCGCCCTGGGCGATGTGCCACCCCAGTCGAGGCATCCTCGACCTCCGATCCACGTGCGCGTGCACCCGCGACGCGAGCGAGCACGACCGTCGATGCTACGCCGGTCCCCGCAGGACGTCAGGGGCCGACCGGCCAGTCCGGTGGCCGGTCAGGGGCACGGGCCAGCCGACCCGCGCAGCACGAGGGTGCAACTGAGGAGCACCTCCTGGACAGGGGCGTCAGGCTGCTCGATGCGACGGATGAGCAGCTCCACGGCCTGCGCCCCCATGCGATAGGTGGGCTGGCGCACGGCGGTGAGCGGCGGGTCGAGCAGCTCAGCGGTGGGGATGTCATCGAAGCCGATGAGCGAGACCCGGTCCGGGATGCGCCAGCTCGCCTCGCGCAGGGCGCGCATCACCCCGATGGTCGTGAGGTTGTTGACCGAGAAGATCGCCGTGGGGGGATCCTCGAGGCCCAGGAGCCGTCGCGTGAGCGTGAGGCCTGCCGTCTCCCGGAACGTGCCCTCCGTGACGAGGCCCGGGTCGACCGCCAAGCGTGCCTCCCGGTGGGCGCGCTCGTAACCCCGCAGACGCTCGCGGGCGGTGTGGGCGTCCTGAGGGCCACCGATGATGGCGATGCGCCGATGGCCCAAGCGGATGAGGTGGGCGACCGCCTCATGGGCGCCGCTCTCGTTGTCCACCGCGACGCTGTCGGTGGGAAGCCCATGGATGCGCCTGTCGATGGCCACCAGCGCAGTGCCCATGGCCACCGACCGCCGCAGCGCCTCGCCGTTCTCGTTGGTGGTCGCCACGATGATGCCCGCGGCCCGCTCCGCGGTCATGACCCCCAGCGTGGCGGCCTCGCGCTCGGGGCTCTCGTCCGTGTTGGCGAGCACCAGCGAGTAGCCGTGTGCCTGCGCCACGTCCTCAGCGCCCCGGGCCACCGCGGTGAAGAAGGGGTTGCCCACATCGCTGATGACGAGACCGAAGATCCGCGACGTGCCAGACCGCATGTTGCGCGCCAGGTGGTTGGGGTGATATCCCAGCTCCTCCGCCGCCGCCTGGACGCGCTCCAGCACGGGCGCGCTCACCAGCCGCCCCTCGCCGGACAGGGCTCGCGAGACCGTCGCGACCGAGACACCGGCACGGGCCGCGACATCGGCCATGGTGGGCATCGTCCGCTGTGCTCCCTCATCGACACTCGAGCGCTCGGCCCAGGCGGTCAGCGAGCATGCCGACCACCGGGGTCATCGTCGCCACCTGCAACGCATTACAGCGCATCTGTCAATCCTCTCTCCTGGTGAGGATGCCGTCCGGAGCACGGATGGAGGGCCTTGACGATCGATGATGTAATGGGTTCCACCCACAGGCAGGGTGCGGACGGGGACGGCGGCAACACCCCGAGGCGTCACGTCGGCGCCTCCCGCCACCGGGGGCGTCGAAGAGGAGCGACGGGTCGGCCAGATGCGGAGGCAGGTCGTGGCGGCACTGACCGCGGGGCTCATGGCGGGCACGAGCGCCATCGCCGCCGTGTCCGCGAGCCCGGCCGCCTCGGCCCCCGAGAGCCCCGCGACCACCGGCACCGCGGCGGCCGATGCGACGGCGAGTGACGCACCGGCCCGATCACCCGCGCCCTTCCTGCTCGCGGACGTCGCCGACGTCGCCGAGGTGTGCCAGCTGACGGGCCCCGGTGCGCACAACGACACGACCGGCGTGATGATCGCGGGCACCGACCTGGGGTCCATGTGGCAGGCCGATGGTCGCACCTGGTTCGCGTTCGGTGACACCTTCGGCGAGCGCCCGGCGGGCATGACCGGCGGTGGTGGCTCCATCTGGCGCTCGAACGCGCTCGCCTACACCACCGACACGGACCCGTCCGACTGCATCACGCTCGATGGCTGGGTCACCGATCGGGTGGGCTGGGCCGCGGAGGTCCTGCCGGCGAAGCGGGGCGCGGGTGAGGTCACGGTCATCCCCACCTACGGCTTCGAGGCCAACGGGGACTTGTACATCCACTACATGTCGGTCAGCGAGTGGGGGCCACCGGGCGAGTGGACCACCAACCTCGCGGGCCTCGCCAAGTCCACCGATGGTGGGCAGACATGGAAGCGTCTGGACCAGGTGACCTGGCCCGGCGACGGGAGCTTTCAGGAGGTGAGCGTAGCGAAGGTGGACGACGAGATCCTGTTCTGGGGGGTCCCCTCCGGTCGTCTTGGCGGCGTCAGCGTCATGAAGGTCGTCGAACGGGATGTCGAGGACCTCGGGGCGTATCGGTACTACGCGGGCATGGGGGACGACGGCCAGCCCGTCTGGTCCGCGGACGCAGCGGACGCGACGCTGGTCATCGAGCGACCCACGGGGGAGCTCTCGGTCGCCTGGAACGAGTACCTAGGTCGCTGGCTCATGACCACCATGGCGGACAACGCGGACGCGGTGATGTACGAGGGCATCACCCCGTGGGGGCCATGGAGCGAGCCCCATGTCCTGTACCGACAGGCGGACCTGCCCGGCCTGTACGCACCGTTCATGCATCCCAGCTTTGTCGCCGACGAGGGCCGGACGGTCTACTTCGGCATGTCCCACTGGTTGCCATACAACGTGTTCTGGCATCGCGTGGACCTGGTCCGCGCGGAGGATCCGGCGTAGGAACGGCCACCCGGCCGTCGCAGAGGAGGAACCATGCGCGCTCGTACCCGCAACACGATCCTGGCCGCGGCGGCGACCGGGGTCCTGGCCACCACGGTCGGCATGCCGGTCGCGGCCCAGGACAAGGTCCAGGTGGACTTCTGGCAGCGGCAGTTCGAGGACTACCAGCAGGAGTGGTTCGGCAAGCAGGTCGATGCCTTCAACGCGTCGCAGGACAAGATCGAGGTCATCTACACCGTCGTCCCGGGCGACGCGTGGGACGCGAAGCTCGTCGCGGCACAGGCCGCGGGCGTCGCGCCAGACGTCGCGACCACCAACTACGGGGCGATCAAGCCGGGCGTGGTGGATGGCAAGTTCGCCAACCTGAGCGAGCTCCTGCCCGCGGAGTCGATCGCCGACATCGAGCCGTGGGTCAAGGACTTCGTGACCGCCAAGGACGGCAACGTCTATGGCTACCCGATGCTGGTCGAGCCCTCGACCGTGCTGTTCTATCGCAAGAGCCTGCTCGAGGCAGCCGGTCTCGAGGTCCCCAAGTCGTGGGAGGAGCTGCTCGCGGCGGCACGGGCGCTCACCAACGACGAGACCTATGGCATGAACATCGCCCAGGTCGCGGGCGACCTCGGCTGGTCCAGCTGGGGCCTCCAGTACAACGCGGCGGGGCATCTGCCCATCACCGATGACTGGTCCGCCGGTCGTGCCACGGAGCAGGGCTTCCATGACCTGGCCCAGTTCTACACCACGCTCTACCAGGAGCAGCTGATGCCACAGGAGGCGACCTACGGGTACGCCGACTGCAGCTTCTTCGGTGAGGGCACGGTGGCCATGAGCGCATGTGGCTCATGGGCGCTCGGCCAGCTCTCCGGTAACCCCGACTGGGCGGATGTCTGGAATGACACCGACATCGCGGCCTTCCCGTCCATCGACGGCGACCAGACCAAGACGACCGCCACGCTCGGTGGCTGGACGCTCACCGTGGACTCCAAGTCCGACCAGCCGCAGGCCGCCGCGGACTTCGTCAACTGGCTGCTGGCCGGCGACCCCGCGATCATGACCAGCTTCTTCGACGCCGCTGGCTACTCCAAGTACCCGGTCCGCACCTCGGTCAACGCGGCGCTCGCGGCGGATCCGGTGGCCTCGGCCAACACCGCGCTGAGCGTGGTCACCAGCGACATCCTGCCCTACGCCAAGCCCGAGCCCGCCTACCCGTGGGACATCAGCCTGGCCATGGGCACCGCCATCGAGAAGTCGATGCGGGGCGGTGACATCGATGCGGCGCTGGCCGAGGCCAACGCCACCATCGACACCGTGATCGCGCAGCAGAGCCTGGCCGGCACGGCTCCCTGACCCAGGCGCCCCAGCATGACGCGAGCACCCGGTCGCCGCGAGACGACCGGGTGCCGCGCATCACGATGAGACGAGGCGGATGACAGCGCAGGGCGTCAGCATCGACCAGCCCGCCGGTGGCACGCCCCCCGTGGGCGGCCCGACCACGGGCGGCCGCCGGTGGCGTCGCCGGCATGGCCCGGAGGTAGCCGCCCACCTGAGGGACAACCGGACGGCCTACCTGATGATCGGGCCGATGGTGGTGCTCCTGGGCATCTTCGTCATCTGGCCGCTCGTCTACTCGTTCTACCTGTCCACCTTCGAGATCAGCTTCTATCAGGAGCCCACGTTCGTGGGTCTCCAGTTCTACCGGTACGTGCTGGAGAGCCCTCGGTTCTGGAACGCGTTGTGGGTGGGCTTCAAGTCGGTCGTGTTCATCGTGCCGGCCACCCTCATCCTGTCGTTCCTCATCGCGTCCCTCATCAAGTCGCTGGGCGCCCGGCTCGCGGGCGTCATGAAGACGACCATCTACATCCCGACCGCCATCTCCGCGGTCGTGGCATCGGTCGTGTTCACGCTCATGTACCAGGCGCGAGGCGGGCTCATCAACGGCCTGCTCAAGCCCCTGGGCGTGGGACCCTTCGCCTTCCTGTCGGATGTCGACCTCGCCCTGCCCGCCATCGCCGTCCCTGCGGTATGGCTGGCGCTGGGGATCTCGACGCTCATCATGCTCGCGGGGATGATGGACATCCCGCAGGCCTACTACGAGGCAGCGGCGCTCGACGGCGCGGGCTTCCTGCAGCGAACCCGCTACGTGACCCTGCCGCTGCTGCGCAACGTCATCCTGTTCGTTCTGGTCACGGGGTGCATCGCGGCCATCCAGCTGCTGGACCTGCCCTTGGTCATGACCAAGGGCAGCGGCGGGCCGGTGGACTCGACGATGACCCCCAACCTGTTCATCCTCAGCCAGTTCCGAGACCCCAGGCCCTTCGCGACCAGCTTCTCGATCACGGCCGCGCTGCTGCTGTTCCTCATCCTGGGCACGCTCACCGCGGTCATCTTCCGCGTGGTCCGCTCGGACAAGGCCGTCGATGGGTAGGGGCATGACCATCCGGTCGGCGTCGGGGGGCCTGGCTCGCGGCATCCTGCTGGTCATCGTGCTCGCGGCGGTCGTCCTGCCGCTGGCCTGGATGGCGATTGCGGGCTTCAAGAGCAAGTCCGAGGTGGTCCGGACGCCGTTCCAGTTCTTTCCCGAGGTCTGGCACATCGACAACTACACGTCGATCATGCAGGACCATGCGTTCGTCCAGGCGATGACGGTCACGTTCGTCGGGGCGGTCGTCTTCACGGCCCTCAGCATCGCGGTGAACTCGATGGCGGCCTATGCCTTCGCGCGGCTCGACTTCCGGGGCAAGCGTCTCTGGTGGGTGTTCTGCATCATCCCGCTGTTCATCCCGGCGTTCGCGATCCTGCTCACATCGTTCGTCGTGGTCACCAACCTGGGCATGCTCAACACCTTCGCGGTGCTCATCATCCCAGGCGTCGCCTCGGCCTACCAGATGTTCTTCATCCGCCAGTTCTACCTGTCGATCCCCCTGGCGCTCGAGGAGGCGGCCATGATCGACGGCGCCAGCCGCTGGCAGATCTTCGTGCGCGTGTTCCTGCCCCAGTCATGGGGCATCTTCGTGGTCGTGGGCGTCACCTCGTTCCTGGGCTACTGGAACGCGTACGTGTGGCCCATCCTGACCATCCAGAACCCCGACCTGTTCCAGATCCAGCAGTACCTGGGCAACTTCCGGATGGAGCGGGGCACCGAATGGGGGCTCCTCATGGCGGGCAGCCTGCTATCCGTGCTGCCCCTCATCCTGCTGGTGCTCGTGTTCCAGCGCTACATCGTCAACGGCGTCCGCATCTCCGGCCTCAAGTGACCCTCCGCGTCGCCACACGCCGGCTCGAGCTCACCCTGGACGAGGCCACCGGGGCAATCACCTCGGTGACCCATCTCGCCGCAGGGTTGGGCCTCGTGAGTGGGGCCCCCTCCCCGGTCGCCCTGCGACTCGAGCTCGCCGAGCTCGGCTGGGTGGACGTGGCCGGGCCGCTGCGCGTGGTGCCGCTCGGCGACGGTCTGCGCCTGCACTGGGACGCGGGTCATGACATCACGGTGACCACCGACGTCCTGGTCCGAGACGGCGACGTGCTCCTCCGGGTCGACGCCATCAATCGAGGGTCCGCCACCATCGAGCGCATCCGGTACCCCATCATCGCGGGGATCGGCCGGCTGGGTGGCCGAGGCCAGGATGAGCTGACCCACAGCCACGCCAGCGGCTTCCTGTTCCACGACCCGGTCGACCTGTTCGAGCCCGACCCGGAGAACCACCGACGGCTCGGCCAGAACCCCTATCCGGAGGGGTTCGCGGGCTCGACGATGCAGTTCCTCGCCTACCAGGCGCGTAACGTGGGCGGCTTCCTGATCGGCACCGAGGACGCGGGACGCGCGCTCAAGTGGTTCGACGTGTCGGGCGACGGCCAGCACCTGACGATGTCCGTCGCCCACAAGGTGCCCGCCCTGGTCCCGGGCGCCTCGTTCGCGCCCGCGTATCCCGTGGTCATCACGGCCCTCGATGGCGGGCGCTGGACCGACGCCGCCGACCGGTATCGCTCGTGGGCGTTGGGCCAGCCGTGGGCCCAACCGGGCCCGCGGGCACGCTGGCTGCGGGAGGAGGTGGGCATCTGCACGTTCGGGGTGTCCGCGCGTCATGACCGGAGCGCGTGGCTGCGCGCCGTGGGGGCGGCGGCAGGCGTGCCGGTGTTCCACGTCCTGGGCCCCGACTGGGCGGCCCGAGGTCAGGACTACCGGGGCAACCTCCCACCCGGTCGCCAGGGCTGGCTCCCGGCCGTGTTCCACGCAGCGAACCTCGCGGCCATCGCGGACCATGGCGACCGATGGGCGCCCTTCGAGTTCGACCTGCTCTCCAGCCACAACGAGGCCTCCGAGGAACCGGTCCTGGCGTCGCGGATGCTCCATCACGCCGGACAGTCGGACCCCACCGACCCGGGCATCATGCGCTTCCCGTTCATGTGCCCCGGCACCGCGTACTGGCGCGACTGGCACGCGGAGCGGGACGCCCGCCTCGCCGCCGAGCACGGCGCGGACGCCATCTACTACGACATCTCGCTCCACAACATGCTGATGCAGTGCCTCGCCGAGGGCCACGATCACGCTCCGGGGTCGGGCGAACCCATCGCGGCGCTGTTCGAGCGGATGTACCGCGACACGAGCACGGCCATGAGCGCGGCCACCGGCCGCTACGTCCCCATGGGCACAGAGGTCATGACCGAGACGTCGGTCGGGCTGTTCGACTACAGCCAGCATCGCGCGGACGGTGGGCCCTACGCCTCGTTCGAGCCGGTGCCCTTCCGCGACTGGCTCCTCGACGGGCGGGCCGAGCGGATCCCCCTGCTGACCTATGTGTTCGGCGAGCGGGCGCCGCTGCGCATGGACGGCTGGGCCAAGCTCTCCCGGGAGGCGGGCGACCTGTGGTACTGGGTCGCCGCGACGGTGCTGCTGGAGGGCGGCCTGCTGGAGGTCAACGGCGAGTTCAGCCCGCTCGAGGACGTCGACGGCTGGACCGAGGATGTCTCGGAGTCCTACGCCAACATCGTCCCGCGCGGCTTTGGCATCGACCCGGGCAAGGCCGCGTTCCTGGG
>DAOTUX010000217.1:0-1839 GCA_034436475.1 Chloroflexota bacterium
GAACGCGATTGCCTCCCACGCGCGGGAACGGCTGGCCCCGGCCGCCGCGAGCCCGGCCACCAGGAGCGGCGACTTGATGGGGTGGTGGGCGGACGAGACCCGGTCACGGAGGCCACGGTGAGGCTCGCGGAACTGTTGCGCCTCACGGCCATCGGTATCGCCATCATGTGCTGGCTGGACCCACCGGTGGTGGTGGCTCCGCAGCCGCCGCTGCCCCTCGGGATCGCTGTCGTTCGTTCGTCGATGGACGAGCGTCCGGCGTCGAACACCGGTGCCGACACGATCGGATCGCGCACGAGCGCGGCCGCTCAACGCCTGGTGCAACTGCTCGGTGACGACGCCGACGCGCGGGTGCACGAGATGGCCGACCCGCTCCGCCTCCCCTGCGACGCCCAGCAGCCCTGCGTGGTCGTGACCGGAGGGGCGCCCATACGCGTGCCGGCGGACCGGCGAGGTCACACCTCTGTGGTGCGGGTGGGTGAAGCGCTGACGCCGAATGTGGCCGTCACCGCCGTTGACGTCCTGGCGACCCACAGCGAGGCGGCAGGGGTCGCACGTGTCCTGGTGAGCGGCTCCGGGATGGCCGGGGGGCGGACGCGCGTCAGGCTGACCGACGGCAGTGCCGTGATCGGCGAGGCGGACCACCCCTGGAACGGTGATGGCGAGACGACCGTGAGCGTGCCATGGTGGCCAATCGCTTCGGGCACCCGCGAGCTGGCCGTGGAGGCGGTGACCGAGGGCGTGGAGGAGCGGACGCTGCTGGACAACGACGGCCGCGCGTTCGTCGACGTGGCGGACGCGCGCTGGCCCGTGATCATCCACGAGCGGCGGCCGGCGTGGGCCACGACCTTCGTGCGCCGGGCGCTCGAGGGCGATCCGCGATTCAGCATCGATGCGCGCACCGATGTGGCCCCATCGGTCGTGGCCTCGACCTCTTCCAGTCCCGGTGGCCTCAGCGATGCACGCCTGGATCCCGCACGGGTCGTCATCGTGGGCGCGCCTGAGGCGCTGACCGCCGACGACGTGGCGAGGCTCGACCGCTTCGTGCGTCATCGGGGGGGCGCGATCGTCCTGGTACCGGACCGGCCGTTCGCGGGCCCCGTCGGCAGGCTCCTGGCCCACCGGTGGCGTGAGCGACTCGACGACACCGCGTCGGAGTCGGGTGGCCTGCGTGCCAGCGAATGGCTCGTGGCCGACGGCGCGTCGAGCTTCGATGAGCCAGTCGCCCAATCGCATGCCGGACCGACCGTCGTCTCGACGCCGGCTGGCGCGGGTCGCGTGGTCGTGGTCGGTGCCATGGACGCGTGGCGTCACCGCGGGGCCGACGCGGGATTCGAGCGATTCTGGCGCACGACGGTCGCCGGCCTGGCGCGGGGCGCCGGGGCGAATGTTGCCGTTGACGCGGAGCCGCGATGGTCGCTGCCGGGAGAAGAGGTCACGGTGCGGGTGAGCGGCCGGACCGTCCGTGCCTGGACGGAGCGGATTGCCACGGCCACCCTCGCCTGCGGCGCTGTGGCGACGATGCCCATCCGCCTGTGGCCATCGAACGGTCAGGCCTCCTTCGTCGGCCGGGTGCGTCCGCCCGTTTCGGGCGCCACGTGCACGGTCTCGGCGAGACTGGCCGGCCTCGGCGAGGGACGTGTGGTCGTCCAGGTGACGCCGGGCGGCCGGACGTCGGGGCCAGCGGTGGACGCGAACCTGGATGCCGTCGCATCCCGCACGGGTGGCCTGGTGGTGTCCGAAGCCGGTCTGGATCGCCTGGCCCAGGCCCTTCGCGCCTTGAGGTCGGACGCGAGGACCCCGGAGGCGCGGCATCCGATGCGGTCGCTGTGGTGGTTC
>DAOTUX010000218.1:0-2628 GCA_034436475.1 Chloroflexota bacterium
CATAGCTGGGTGGCGGCTCGTCGGGGCCCAGGAGGCGGCGGACTCGCGTGTCGAAGGCACGGAGCTCGTCGGTGCCGAACGCGTTGCCCAGGCTGAGCATGGGCGTCCGATGCGTGACCTCCTTGAGGGCACTCGTGGGCCTGCCGCCGACGCGATGGGTGGGCGAGTCAGGGTCGTCCAGCTCGGGGTGGGCGGCCTCGAGGTCCTGGAGCTCTCGGAATAACCTGTCGTACTCGGGATCGGGCATGATCGGAGCGTCGAGCTCGTGGTAGGCGCGGTCGGCCGCCTCGATGGTCGACCGCAGCTCGAGGACGCGTCGGGACGGATCGTCAGCCATGCGCGAGATCATAGGCCTGGGACCTGTCAGCGATCGTCAGGTGTGCGGCAGGGTCCGGCGAACATCCGGTCGGATGCGGCGATCAGGTCATCGGATGCGGGGATCAGGCGGTCCGGCCCGTCGGATGCGGCGATCAGGTCATTAGATGCGGCGATCGGGCGATCCCGCCCGTCGGATGCGGCGATCAGGTCATCGGATGCGGGGATCGGGCGGTCCGGCCCGTCGGATGCGGGGATCAGGTCATCGGATGCGGCGATCGGGCCACGCCACAGCCTCCGTCAGGATGGTGCCATGGCCGGGGCGGAGCAGTCGCAGCTCCTTGGGCACCTCGCGACGGGCTGATCCGCCCGCGATCTGCTAACGTCCCGGGCGGTGTCGATCCTCGCGCGCGTGCCGCTGCATCCCATCCTCCTGGCCGCGTTCGCCGTGCTGTCGGTCTACGCAGGCAACCTCGCCGAGGTGCTGCCCATCGACCTGGGTGGGCCAACAGGACCCCTCGTGCGCGCCATGCTGGGCGCCTCAGCCGCGCTGGGTGCGTGTGCGCTCCTGTTCCGTGACTGGCGGCGCGGCGCCATCGTGGCCACGGCCCTCGTGGCTGCGTTCGCGTTGTTCGGCCGGCTCGGTTCAGCACTGGGCGAGGCAGGGACCGGCGAGGTCATCCAACTCCTCGGCTGGGGCGTGCTCGTAGGGGTCGCAGTGGTGCTCGCGGGCCGGTTACGGGGCTCGCTTCCCACCGCGACCATGGCCCTCAACGCGTTCACCCTTGTCCTGGTCGGCATGACGCTGCTCACCATCGTGCCCTACGAGTCGAGCCGCGTGGCGGCGAGTGCCGGCAGCAAGGGCACTCCGGGGCTGCCGGTCACGGCCACGCGCGTCCCCGACAGGGACATCTATCTCATCGTCCTCGACCGATACGGCTCCGACTGGTCCATCCAGCATCGATTTGGCATCCCCGGTGACACGCTCCCGGACTGGCTGGCCACCCAGGGCTTCCAGGTCTACCCCGGGGCGCGCGCCAACTACCGCGCGACCGACTTCTCGCTGGCGTCGGTGCTCTCGATGCGGATGCTCGACGAGTACAGCGTCAGGCCCGGGCGGACCTCGGGTGACCGGACCTACGCCCGCTCGCGCCTCCAGCGCCCGGAGGTCGCCGCGTTCCTGCGGGACAACGGCTACACCTACTACCAACTGGGCTCCTGGTACGGCCCCACGCAGACCAACGAGTTGGCCGACGTCACGTTGACATGGAACGAGGACACCGAGTTCGAGGCAGTGCTCCGGGAGTCCACCATCCTGCCCGTCGTCGACCGGTTGATGGGGCGCACGGACGGCGAGGGTGACGAGTACCGGGACGATGCCCGTGCCACCGCCCACTTCCAGTTCCGGCAGCTCCAGCGGCTGGCCTCGGTGCCGGGCCTCAAGTTCGTGTTCGCACACATCCTCCTGCCACACCCGCCCTACATCTTCGATTCCGATGGCGGCATGGTGGTGAAGCGGACGGCGGAGACGATCCCCGAGCGGGAGTTGTATCGCGAGCAGCTCGCGTACACCGACTCCCAGGTCCGGGCCACCGTGGAAGCGCTGCTCGCCGGTCCCGATGACCACGATCCGATCGTGGTAGTCATGGGAGACGAGGGGCCCTTCCTGTGTCGCAACGTCGACTGCGTGGACGAGACCGAGCGGCGCCTGGGCATCCGGTTCGGGGCGCTCGCCGCGTACTACCTCCCGGGCCAGCCGGCCGGCTTCTTCCCTGACGACCATACCCACGTCAACACGTTCCGGGGCATCCTGTCCGCCTACTTCGGGGCGGACCTGCCTCCCCTGCCCGACCGCTCCTACGACTGGCCGGACAATGACCACATCTACGACTTCCTCGACGTCACCGACCGACTGCCCCTGCCGGGCGGCGCGAACGGCCCCGATGGCATCGACCTGCCACCCATGGAGGGGCCTGGGGCGTCGGCGTCCCCGGGCCCGGACCTGTCGCTCGACGGGGACGAGTAGCGCCCGTCTCGGGTCCGCGTGGTCTCCCGACCCCTGCCAGTGGGTGTGGCCCGGTCGGGAGACCTGGTCGTCTTGGGCGACCAGGCACCCTAGCCCAGCAGCTCGAGGTTGGCGAGGCTCGCGAGGAGGCGCTTGACGCCCTGGTCGGGGAACGCCACGGTGACCTCCTCGTCGTCGCGGGTGAGCCTCGAGGTGACCACGGTCCCCAGCCCGAAGCGCTCGTGGCGGACACGATCGCCGTCCCGGTAGCGCCGCTCGCCCGGGACCACGGGGCGCGGCGGCACCGC
>DAOTUX010000219.1:0-18430 GCA_034436475.1 Chloroflexota bacterium
GACCACCACCACATCGGCCATGCGCCGTGCCGCCCGGACATCCGCCCGGAGCTCGGCAGGTCGTGCGTAGGCGAGCCCGCTCCGACGACTCGTGGCCTCCCAGTCCAGGCGCGGCCACTCGTTGCTGTCCATGTGTGCGTCCGCCCGGTCAAGGAACGCGATCCGCAGCCCGTCCCGGACCAGCACGACCGGTGCCCGGGCGGCAGCCCTGTCGGCGCCACCGCCCATCGATCGGACGCCGACCGCCCGAAGGTTCCGCAATGTGTCCCGCAGGCCCTGACGGCCAAAGTCAAGGGCATGGTTGTTGGCGACGCCGACCAGGTCGAAGCCGCCCCGGCGCAGTGCCTTCGCGCCGCGTGACGGCGCTCGGAAGGTGTATGTCTTGCGCTGTCGGGTCCCACGCGTGGTGATCACGCTCTCGAGGTTGCCGATCAGCAGGTCCGCTCGGCCAAGGGTGTCCCGAACCTTCCGGAACGGTGCCCCCACGCCCTCGCGCGCGATCCGCGCATCCACCTCGCGACCGAGCATCAGGTCGCCCACGACCATGAGCCGGACGCGCGGTCCGGGGCCGGGAGGTGGCACGGCGCCTGCCGCGCTCGGCCAGGCAAGGATCGTGGCCAGGCCCAGGACGAGCCCGGCGAGGCGGCGGCGAGCGATCATGCCGTGCGGGTCAGCCCACCACCGTCTGGGACTGCTCCCGGAGGAACTGCTGGACGTAGTACAGGCCGCCACCGGCCTTGCCCGTGGCGGTCGATCCCTTCCAGCCGCCGAAGGGCTGGACGCCCGGCCAGGCGCCCGTGGTCGCGCCGGCACGCCGGTTGACGTACACGACGCCAGCCTCGATCTCGTCCAGGAAGCGCCGCTGCTCCCCCGCGTCCTCCGAGTAGAGCCCGGCCGTGAGGCCCTGGATGGTGGCGTTGGAGAGTCGCAGGGCCTCATCCAGCGAGTCCACGGGGACCACCACCACGAACGGCAGGAACAGCTCGTCCCGGAGGAGACGGTGGTCGGCGGGCAGACCGGTGACGATGGTGGGGGCGACATAGGAACCCGCGTCATACGCGTCCCCGGCCAGACGCTCGCCCCCCACCACCACCGTGCCGTCCGCCCGCGCCTCGGCAACTGCGGCCTGGAAGCGTGCGACGGCCCGCTCGTTGATGACCGGGCCCATCCAGTTCTGTCTCTGGAGCGGGTCACCCACCGTGATGGCCCTCGTCTTGTCGAGCAGGAGCGCCAGGAAGCGCTCGTGGACCGGACGCTCGACATACACGCGGGAGTTGGCCGAGCACTTCTGGCCCGACAGCCCGAACGCGGCGCGCATGACACCCTCGGCGGCCTCGTCGAGGTCCGCCTTGGCGGTCACGATGGCCGGGTTCTTGCCGCCCATCTCCACGATGACCGGCTTGGGATAGGGCTTGGGGAACTCGTGGTACAGCCGGTAGCCCACCTCGAACGACCCCGTGAACAGGATGCCGTCCACACCCGGGTTCGTCTGGATCTCCTCGCCCACCGTCTCGCCGGGGCCCATGACCATGTTGAACACGCCGTCGGGGATGCCCGCATCGCGGAGCACGCGGGTCAGCAGGACGCCCGAGAGGGGTGCGTCCGAGGATGGCTTGTAGACCACCGTGTTGCCCGCCACGAGCGCGCCGCCCGATGGCCCACCCGAGAGCGCGAACGGGAAGTTGAAGGGGCTGATGATGCCCCACACGCCGTAGGGCTTGAGCACCGAGCGCGTGTGCACGGTGGGGTCACCCAGGTTGCCCATGGGATGGTCGAAGCCCCCGTTCTGCTCGACCATGTCACAGGACCAACGGATGAGGTCTGCCGTCTCCTCGACGTCGCCGAGGGCCTCGAGGCGGTTCTTGCCCACCTCCATCGCGACCACCGCGCCGATGAGCATCAGCCGCTCCGAGATGAGATCGGCGGCGCGCCGCAGGAGCTCCACCCGCTCCTGCCACGGCCTGCGGGACCACGCCGGGAAGGCACCGCGGGCGGCTGCGATGGCGTCCTGGACGTCCTGACGTGTCCCCTTGGCGAAGGTGCCGATGAGCGTGCCATCGATGGGCGACCGCTTCTGGAACGTGCCCGCTCCGTCGCGCTCCCGACCGCCCACGAAGTTGCGGTAGGTGCCACCCAGGAGGGCGCGTGCCTGCTCGAGGCCGACATCGAACTGGCGATGGAGCTCCTCGTTGTCGTTGCGGAGCGTGGCGTACGTGATCTTGATGTGGGACGAGGGGGGCGCGTCGGTCATGGGGCCGAGTCTACCCCGAGGGTCGGGCCAGGGGCCCGGCGAGCGATCAGGCCCTCCCGACCGGGAGGGCCGCTGCTGCCATCGCGTGGAGCAGCGTCGCCTCGTCCAGCTGGTCGCCCGCGGCTCGGTCGAACACCCGCGCCGCGCAACCACGATCGAGCAGCAACACGCGATCCGCGACACCCGCCAGCTCATCCAGTTCCGAGGAGACCAGCAGCACCGCCCCGCCTCCCTCGGCGAACTGCCGGACATGCTGCAGCAGCTCGTGTTGCGGCGGACGGTGGGTTCGGTGGCGACCAGCATGGCGATGGCGATCGTGCGAACGATCGTGCGACAATGGACACATGGCAACCAACCTCGACATCGACCCCAAGCTCCTGGAGGACGCCCTCAAACTTGGCGGCGAGCGGACCAAGGCGGCCACCGTGACGCGTGCGCTCGAGGAGTACATCGCCCGTCGACGACGGCGGGGCCTGCTCGAGCTGTTCGGGACGCTCGACTGGGACGCCACCTACGACCACAAGGCCGAGCGATCTCGGGGATGACGCTCTTCGTCGACACGAGCGTATGGTCGCTGGCCCTGCGACGGGACATGCCACCCGATGACCCGGCCGTGGCGCGTTTGGGTCGAGCGTTGGAGGCCGGCGAGGACATGTTCAGCACGGGGCTGGTGCTCCAGGAGCTGCTCCAGGGGCTCTCCGGCCCGGGCGACCGCTCCGCGATCCTCGCTCGCTTCGCGGGCGTGCCGCTGCTGGTGCCCGACCGCGACGATCACGTCGAGGCGGCGGACCTGCGCAACACCTGCCGGCGGCGAGGCGTCCAGGTCGGCACCATCGACGCGATCCTCGCGCGTCTGTGCGTCCGCCACGATCTGGAGATGCTGACGACCGACCGCGACTTCGAGCACATGGCGCCTCATGTCGGGTTGCGACTGTGGCGTGCGCGTGGGCCGGACCCGACCCCAGAGCCTAGGACTCCTGCTCCCAGAGCGCCCGGTAGTACCTGATCCGCGTCTCGTCCGGTTCGATGCCGTAGGCTTCGAACAGGTCCTGCTGATGGCCCTCGCCGAAGTTCCAGTCGAGGCTGAGCGACGCGACCGCGAGGTCGGCCCATCGGTCGCCCACGGCCAGGTCCCCGAAGTCCACGTTGCCGGTCCAGCTGCCGTCGTCGGCGATGAGCGTGTTGGGCGCACAGGAATCGCCATGGACGAGGACCGGGTGGTCGATGGGTGGTCGGCGGCCGAGTTCGGGTGGCTGGCGTGCGACCCACGACTCGCCGGCCCAATCTGTCGGGACGTCGTCCACCGGGATGGCGTGGATTGCCCGGAGGCCGGTGGCGATGGCCGCGATCGCCTCCGTTCGTCGGGCGCGCCAGCGGTCGCCCACCGCGTGCTCGCCTGGGAGCGCCCCCATGACCAGCCACTGTGCGTCGGCGTCCTCGCCGAACCCGATGACGGGCGGCGCCGGGTGGCGCGAGGCCAGCCACGCGAGGCGCCTGCGCTCGCGGTCGAGGTCGATGCCGGTCGAGCATGGGTTCCACTTCGCGTACCGCGTGCCGAGCCGGAACGTGAGGCCACCCAGGTCGTTGCGCCACACCAGCTCGGGCGTGCGCGCGCCCGCGAGCCTCCGGACAACGCCGGGGATGGGTTGGTCCCCGAGCATGTGCTGCGCGGCGAGGTGGGCGAGCGGGCCGTCGGTCACGGCGTGATGATGCGTGACGATCCTCTGGGACGGGCGTCTGAGGGCCATGATCCGCATGTCAGCCGCGATTCAGCTCGTCGTCATGCTCGCACTGCTTGTCGCGCCAGACATCACTGTTCGCAGCGCGTGGGCAGCCCCGGAGGCCACGTCCGCCCCGTGCACCGCGCCCCGGGTCGAGGAGCGGCCGATCTCCAAGCCGGGAGGTGACGCGCGCATCCGGACGGTGGCGCTGGCGAGCTCGTACCCGGACACGAGCGACCAGGGGAACGGCTCCTTCCGGCTGTGCCTCGATGGCGAGAGGTCGGTCAAGGGGCATGCCTGGTGCCGGTGGACCGAGGACCGGCGTGGGATCCTGGAGGTCTGGGTCCAGGACGCCCGAGCCGGTGGGCGACGCCTCGACCTGTTCGTCCGGGCCGCGACAGGTCTGGGAGCCGACCTCCCGCAGGACCAGCGCCTGAATATCGAGTTGCGCCGCACAGGGTATGCCGCCCAGGGCGGCACGCTCGCGGTCACCGGCAGTCATGCGGAGGGGTTCCGGCTGCGCTTCGAGGCCTCACGCAGGCACCGCCCGGAAGCGGAGCCGCTGACCGGCACGCTCGCAGTGCGCTGCGGGAAGGCGCCACCGCTGGAACCGGACCGCTCGCTCGGCACCCTCAGCCTCCGGCTGAGCGACGACCCCGACCGGGTCTTCGAGATGCCGGCCATCTGCGAATGGGCGACCTGGGACAACCGGTACGCGATGGTGCGTGTCGACGCGACCACGACCCGGGCCAGGGTCGCGGACGACCGCTTCCTCTCGCTCAACCTGGGCCTCGCCGATGGCGGGCCCCGCTCGGCGGAAGCGAGGCTGACATGGACGCCGGCGTTCGACTTCAACGGGGAGGCGTGGCTGGACTCACGGTATGCGTTCCCGCTGTGGACCCCTCAGGAGCGACGCGCAGGGACGATCCGGGCGCATCGTCTGCTGCCGGAGGAGGTGCTCGAGTTCGACCCGCACGTGGATGAGGGCCCACCGCCTGCGGCATCCCCCTTGGGGATGGTGGCGACCTGGGCGTGCGACGATCCGCCCCACCACGTGTCGGCACGCATCCGCTCGCCCGAGTGGCACGGCCGCCCTGGTCTGGTGACCGTGGACCTGCCGGGCCTGCCGGCAGGGACCCTCCTCGCCGCCTCGTGCGGCGCGCACGAGGATGAGGATGCCGGGCGGACGGACGTCGGCTCGGTCGCCGCGTCGTTCCTGATCGATGGGCGACCTGCCCTGCTGGTGAGCGACTGGACCGGGTTCGTCGCGCTCTACCTGCGGGCGCCGGACGGCTCGCTCGCGGGCGACGTGGTCATGGGGCCGACCGGCGAGTACGCCCCGATCTGGGAGGGTGACGACGGGGGCCACGTGGAGATCCCACCGGTCGTCCTCGAGCGGTCGGTGCTCACCCTCGATCCGAGCGTGCCCGCGACCATCCCGCTCACCATGACCTGGGACTGCCCGCCGGGGCTGGACACGCTCGGCTGACGACCGGTGGTGAGCGCTCAGGCGGGCACGATCTCCACCACGGCGTTGTAGTCGGGCACCAGCGCGACCGGGTCGCGACGGCCCGCCTCGAGCAGCGGGTTCGCCTCCGGGAAGAACATCTGGACGTTGCCGGGTCGGATGGGCGCGACCTTCACCCGGGCAGCCACCTCGCCGGTGCCCGATCGCACCGTCACCGCGGCTCCGTCGGCGAGACCCAGGCGCGCCGCGTCGTCGGCGGCCATGAGCAGCGCGTCGCGATCGGCTCCCGTGAGCGGGTCCCTGCGCTTCCAGACCATGGAGTTGAACTGCTTGCCTCGCCGCGTGCTGAGGACGAAGCGTCCCGCCGGGATCTCTGCCTCCCGAGGCGCCACCGGCCGGAAGCGGGCCTTGCCGTCCGCGGTCGGGAACACCCAGCCGTCGCACAGCCGCTCTCCACCCACCTGGATGGCATCTCCGGTCCGGGCCAGTCGCTGGATGCCGTCGTAGGCGGGGATGACCTGGGCGATCTCGTCCCGGATGGCCTGCGCGTCCGCGCAGCCCAGGGTCGCGGCGCCCTCCGGGTCGACGGCACGTGCGAGGTCGAGGTAGATGCGCCATTCCGCCCGCGCCTCGCCGACCCGTGGCCCGGCGATCTCGGGACTGAAGGCGACCCGTCGCTCGGTCGTGGTCTCCGTGCAACCACCCGGCTGCTCATAGCGGGTCATGGCGGGGAGTAGCAGCACCTCCTCGCCATCGAGCAGCATCTGGGAGCTCATCACGATGTCCACGTGCACGCGGAGCGGGACCCGCTCGAGGGCGTCGCGAACGGCGTCCGGGTCGGGGAGCGTGTCCAGGAAGTTGCCGCCTGACGACCACAGCACATCCAGCTCGCCCCGGCCCGCCGCCTCCACCATCTCCGCGGCGGACCGCCCGCGCTCGGGGCGGATCGGGAAGCCGTAGACGCGCGTCAGCTCGGCGGTCGATGCGGCATCGATGGCTGCGCCACCGGGCAGCGACGTGGCATATGCACCCATCTCCGCGCCCCCCTGGACCCCCGAGTGCCCCCGGATGGGCATCAGCCCGGCCCCCGGGCGCCCGACGTTGCCGCGCGTGAGCGCGAGGTCGATGATGGCGCGCACGTTGTCCACGCCGCACACGTGCTGGGTGATGCCCATCGACCACACGAGCACCGCCGTGCCGGCCGTGGCGTACATCCGGGCGAACCGGCGGATGTCGGCCACGGTCGAGCCGGACCAGCGAGCGAGGTCCTCCAACGACCGGCCCTCCAGCCCGGCCCGCAACTCGTCCCACCCGGTCGTGTGGTCCGCGATGAATCGGTCGTCGGCCAGCCCCTCGTCGACGAGGACCTTGAGCACTCCTGTGAGGAAGGCGATGTCACCGCCGGTGGACACGGGGTAGTAGTCGGTCGCGATCCGCGTCCCGAACAGGGCGCTCTCCGCGTTGGACGGGACCCAGTAGCGCTCCAGGCCGGGCTCGCGCATGGGGTTGACCACGGCGACCCGGGCCCCCCGCTTGCGTGCCATGTACAGGTACTTCATGAACACCGGCTGCGCGTTCGCCACGTCGGCGCCGAACAGCACGATGAGGTCCGACTCGATGACGTCCGTGTAGGACACGGTGGTCGCCGCCACGCCCAGGCCGTCCTTGAGCGCGTTGGTGGAGGGCGCGTGGCAGATGCGCGCCGCGTTGTCGACCGAGTTGGTGCCCAGGAACCGGGCCACCTTCTGGGCCACGTAGTAGACCTCGTTGGTGATGCCCCGCGCGGTCAGGAAGAAGCCCAGGCGATCGCCACCATCGGCCTCGTCCTTCGCGCGTGCCACGCGCACGCGGTCGGCGGCCAGCGTGAGTGCGGCGTCCCAGCTGATGCGTCGGAAGCCGGGCTCGCCACGGCGCCGCAGCATGGGGTAGGGGAGGCGCCCCAGGTCACGCAGCCCAGCGCCGTCGAGCGTCCGGAGCTCCGCCACATCTCCCAGTCGAGCGGGATCCAGGGCGCGCATCGTGTTGAGCTTGAGCAGGTCGAGCCGCGTGGTGCACAGGTGGACGCCCTTGATGGTCCAGTCGTGGAACCCCGCGACGCCCAGGGCACAGCCGTCGCACACGCCCTGGGAGAGGATCCGCCACGCATATCGTGGCGCGTGCCGATTGTCCCACGCGGTGCGTGCCATCTCGGCGTAGTGCTGGGGCTTCTGGAGCCCGATGCCGTTCGGCCGGAGGCTCACCCACTGGTCGGGGGCGATGCGGCGCGCCCTCTTCCTCGGCGGCCTCGGATGGGTCGCGGTCATGGGGCCTCGATGCCCAGGCGGTCCGGCCGGCTGTAGACGTTGCAGCGACCGTCCCGCAGGAAGCCCACCAGGGTCACGCCCAGGCGCGTCGCGGTGTCGACCGCGAGGTCGGTGGGCGCGCCGACCGCCAGGACCACCGGCACCCCCGCGACGGCCGCCTTCTGGACCAACTCGAAGCTCACGCGGCCGCTCACCAGGAGCATCGTGCCATGGAGCGGCAGGTCACCGGCGAGGGCTGCAGCACCCAGCAGCTTGTCGAGCGCGTTGTGGCGACCCACATCCTCGCGAGCCATGCGCAGGCGACCGTCCGGGCCGAACAAGCCGGCGGCATGCAGGCCGCCGGTGGAGTCGAAGGCCTCCTGGGCCGCGCGCAGGGACGCAGGGAGCGCCTGGAGCACCGCGGGGTCGATCCGGGGCCCGTCCGGCAGCGGCCCGCAACGACGCACGATGTCCTCGATCAGGGCCGTGCCACAGATGCCGCAGCTGGCCGTGGCCACGGTCTGGCGGGACCGGATGGCGCCGGGGTCGAGGGGCCGGCGCAAGTGCACCGTGACGGTGTCGTCCGGGCGGGCGTCGGCCGACGGGTCGCCGATGGCCCAGCGGTCGATGTCGTCTGGGCGACACAGCCCCTCGGTCACGAGGAACCCGGCTGCCAGCTCCTCCTCGCCACCGGGCGTGCGCATCGTGACCGCGATGTCGATGGCGTCGTGGTCCGGCCCTGCGACCCGGATCTGGAGGGGCTCCTCGCCCGCGAGTGTGTCGGTACGTCGGGTGATAGTGCCGTTGTCGAGGGTGATGACCGCCGCGGTCGTGGCGCGCGCGGCGTGCGTGGTGGTGGTGGCGCTCATCGGGCGGTGGCGAGGTCGGCGGGCGTGTCGATGTCGCGGAGCGTCCAGCGGCCCGGGTCGAGCGGCAGCCATTCGTGCGGCTGGAGGACCAGCGCACCCGGCAGGAGCGCTCGGAGGCGGCGCTCACCGGAGTCGAGAAGGGGGGTCAGGTGCGCCAGAGCAGGGTCGCGTCTGAGGGCGAGTGGGAGTGACCGTGGCTCGTCCTCGTCACCGAGGCAGGCGATGTCCATACCGGGGTGCTCGGTGAGCCCGGCCGCCAGCAGGCGCAGGACCGACGGCTCAACCCAGGGCATGTCTCCGGCGAGGGCGAGGGCGATGGGTGCTCCCACCACGGCGAGACCCGCCTCGAGCGCCGCCAGGGGTCCCTCGCCGGGACGCGTGTCCGGGATCACTCGGACGTGGTCGGGGAGCAGGATGTCCGGCGGATCGCGGGGGTCGATCACCAGCAGCACCGGCGACCCAGCCAGGCGATCGAGCGTGCGCAGGAGCATCGGCATGCCGTCGATGGGCACCCAGCGCTTGTCCGTGCCCATGCGCCGGCTGGCTCCCCCCGCGAGCACGATCACGGGGACTCGGTCGCTGTCCACCATCAGGCCCATGGTGGGGCACCAGCGCGGTGCGGGCAACCAGGCATGGTCGTCCCCACGCTCTGGCCGTCGCTCACCTCACTGTGGCGCGACCTCCCACAATGCGCTCACGGGCATGGCCAGCAGCCGAGGTCCGAAGGGGAGCGTCTGCTCCCCCAGATACAGGACGAAACCGGCGACCAGATCGTCCCCCAGCCGGTCGCCGAGGTGCCGAAGTCCGCGGAAGTCATCGCGACCGACGGTCGAAGCGGCCTTGACCTCGATCGCGACCACCCGACCGCGGCGGTCCTCCAGCACGATATCCACCTCGACCTGGTCTCGAGTCCGATAGTGGGACATCTCGATCTCCTGATCGGACCACGTGATCTGTCGCGCGATCTCCATCGCCACGAACCCCTCGAGGAGGGGACCGAGTGGACCACCCAGCCGATGCAGGCTCTCGGCGTCCTGTCCGAGCACGTTCGCCGCGACCCCCGAGTCGGTGAACGCGACCTTGGGGACGGAGGTCGCGCGAGCGCTGAGGTTGCGCGACCATGCAGGGATCCGCTTGATGAGGAACACCTCGTCGAGGAGGCCGAGGTAGTGGCGCACGGTGTTCTGCGCGAGACCGATCTCACGCGAGAGCGCATTCGGGACGAGCAGCTGCCCTGACCGGGCCGCCAGCAGGCGAATCAGGGCATGCATCCGCGACCGATGCTCGATCTGCGAGCGTTCGATGACGTCGCGGTCGACGATGGTCGCGACATAGGAGCTCAGGAACCGCGACCGCCGCCGCCCGCTCCGGGCGACGGCCTCGGGAAAGCCGCCCCGCACGAGCCGTCCGATATACGAGGCCCTGGTCTCCGCGGATCGGTGTCGGATCTCCGGCCCCAGCTCGAATGCCTCGTGGACGAAGCCATCGAGCCTGCCCTCGATCTCCCCTTGGGACAGCGGCCACAGCTCGATCGTCTCCATCCGGCCCGGCAGCGCGTCTGGTAGTCCCCTGAGCGCGAGGACGCGGGACGACCCGGTCAGCAAGAACCGGCCGGGTCGTGGTTCGGCATCGACGAGCCGCTTGATGTCGAGGAAGATGCCCGGGACCCGCTGCACCTCATCGATGACCATCCGCGGCGCCAGGCGGACGAATTGCACGGGATCATCGATCGCGGCCCGACGCGTCGCGGTGTCGTCGAAGGTGAACCACTCGGCACCACGCCGCTGAGCCAGCTCCGCAACCAGCGTGCTCTTGCCGGACTGGCGCGCGCCGTTCACCAGGACCACACGCGTATCGCCGAGGGCGGCTTCCACGGCGGGCGCGATGTGACGGGGGAGGATCCGACCCATCGGAGACTCCGGGCCGAGCGTCATGACCCCGATGATGGCACACCCATGACCGCTCGCGGACCGGTCGCCTGCACATCTGACGCCCGTGTGGCTGACAGTCCGCCGCTTGATTGCCCGCACATCTGCCGCGCATGCGACTGACAGCCTGCCGCTGGGTTGCCTGCACATCTGCCGCTGTGGGGCCGGGACGTCTGCCGGACATCATCCGGACCTGGATCGGCGGTGGGACTCAGGCGGGTTGGGCCCGTTGACGGGGGACCTCGACCGTGGTCGGGGCGCGTGCCGTGGCGCGGGTGAGGATCGTGGGCGGTCGCCCCGCGCCTCAGGCGCTGCCGACGGTCCGGAAGCAGTCGGAGCAGTAGACGGGCTTGTCCATGCGCGGCTTGAACGGTACCTGTGCAGCGTTGCCGCACTTGGAGCAGATGACGGCGAAGTACTCCCGGGCGGGACGGTAGTCGCCGCGCTCGTAGCCACGCGGGCCACCGATGTCGCGCACGTCGTAGCCGGAGGTCTCGCGCATGGAGCGACGGGAGGCTCGGCAGCCGGTGCAGCGCTTGGGGTCCGACACGAACCCCTTCTGGGCGTAGAACTCCTGGTCCGCAGCCGTGTGGATGAACTCCACTCCACAATCGACACAGGTCAGGGTTCGATCGACGTAGGACACCAAGGACCTCCTGGACACCAGTAGCTCGAGTTCGCCGTGCGTCCGGGTCGTCCCTGAAGGGCAGCACGAAGCCGAGGGCGTGGCGTCGGGAGAAACCGGGCGCCGCGCGTCCCAGGTGCTCTGCCGAGGTCCCTGAACTGGGGCGCACCGGATGCGACAGCCAGCGTACACCGGGACGCTCGATCGCGCAAAAGGCACCGGGCGTGCGGCCGGTCCGCACCGGCCTGGCATCGCCCTGAGCCGCCCCACCTCCGCCGGATCGGGACCCCACCCGTCCCGCCCGTAGCCCATCAGTCCCATACAAGGGACGCCAGGTCGCGTGGCAGCATGACCGGGCCGCCGGGAGCCTTCACCAACCGGGGGCATGGGATCGACGACGCGCCATTCGTGTCGGTCCCCCTGCCACGGAGGGTCACGCGTCATGCCCCGGCTGCTGCACCTCGCGGACGTCCATCTGGGAGCGCGTCACCCCGAGCTGGGCATCGCCGCAGCACGGCTACGCGAGCGGCAGGTGGCGGCCTTCCGCAGGGCGATCGACGCAGGGATCGAGTCGCGCGTCGACGTCGCCCTCGTGTGCGGCGACCTGTTCGACTCGGGCGCCCAGTCTCGGCGGTTGGTCGAGGCTGCGGCCCTCGAGCTGCGACGTCTCACCGAGCGCAACATCCGGGTGGTCCTCATCCCCGGCATCCACGATTCGTGGGAGGGCGGCTCGGTCTACCGGGTGTTCGACCTCCGGCTCATGGCGGGGCTCTCGGAGGGCTCGGACCTGCTCAGCGTGCTCACGCCTCAGCGGACCGAGGTCCTGTTCCGCGACCTCGACCTGGTGGTCCATGGTCGGGTCCCGACCACGCGACGGGTGACCCGCAGCCCCTTGGCCGACTTCAGCGTGCTGGCCGATGATCGGGCGCGATGGCGTGTGGCGATGGTCCACGGGGCGCTCGTCGGGGGGACTGACGACGGAGACGATGACGTCCGGTTCACCTCCGAGGAGGTCGCGGCCAGCGGCCTGGACTACCTCGCCATGGGCCATGGGCACGGATGGCAGACGGGCCGTGCGGGCGGCACCACATGGACGAACCCGGGCTCCCTGGAGCCCCAGGGACCCCAGGATGAGGGCGCCGGCCGCGTGGCCATCGTGGACCTCGTCGAGCGGTCCGGGCGCAAGTCCGTGGAGGTCCGGGAGGCCGTGGTGGGCCGCACCCGATTCGCAAGCGTCACCATCGACGTCGCCGAGGTCGCCACCCCGGACCAACTGGTCTCGCGCCTGCGTGCCACCGCCGACCCCGACGTCGTGCTGGAAGTGGTGCTCAGGGGGGTCACGGACCGCTGGCTGGGCGTGGACCCCGCCGCGTTGTCGGGCGACCTCGCAGACGCGTTCCTCGCGGTCCGCCTGCGCGACGAGAGCCGGGTCGCACCACCAGCTCCCACGGATGCGACCGCGGGGAGCTTCGAGCGCACGTTCCGGGACACGCTCGCCGAGCACATCGCGGCCGCGGAGGCGGCCGGCGATGCCGAAGCCGCGGCTGACGCTCGGGCTGCGTTCCAGTTGGGTCGCCAGCTTCTGGCCGACCCTCGGCAGATGGGACAGATCTGAGATGCACATCACACGACTCCATGTCCAGGGCATTCGACGGTTCGCGGACCTCGAGCTCGTGCCGTCCCCGGGGCTCACGGTGGTCCGGGGGCCCAACGAGTCGGGGAAGTCGACCATCCAGACCGCGCTCGAGATGGTGCTCTTCCATGACCCGACCTCCATCGCCCCTGCGCTCCTCGACGTGCGCACATGGGGCACACGGGTCGACCCCACGGTTCGCGTGGAGTTCGAGCATGAGGGTCGGAGCGGGCATATCGAGAAGGTGTTCACGGGCGCGCGCGGGAGTGTCGAGTGCTCCTACGACGGCCGGAGCCTGCGTGACCCAGACGAGGTCCGGGCGATGGTCGCCGATCTCACGGGTCTCGCGTCCGAGGAGTTCCTGAGATCCACCGCCAGCGTCCGCCACGGGGAGCTCGAGGATCTCGACCAGGATGCGCTGCGCGACCGCCTCCAGCGCTCCATCAGCGGTGCGGGGGAGGCGACCCGGGCCGCCCATCGGCAGCTCGCCGAGGCACTCCTTCGCGACCGCGGTGACGGCGGCGAGAGCCCCGGTCGGCTGGACCGGACGCATGACGAGCTGGACCGGCTGCGCGCGGAGCTCCTCGCGGGCGAGACCGCCCTGGCCCAGCTGGAGCGCGACCGCTCCGTGCTCGCGCTCGCCCATGACAGGAGGACGGAGCTCGACGCGCGCCTGGCGCGCGACCAGGAGCAGGTGGAGGTGGCGGAGCGCGCGACGCGCCTTCTGGCCTCCGCCACGGAGTCGGAGGCCCGCTACATGCGGCTCCGCCATGCGGCGGACCTGCAGGAGCGCATCAACGGCGCCGAGCGAGCCAACCCCGTGCGGATGGCGTTCCCGGAGTTGCGCGAGCGGACGCATCGCATCAAGGAGCTCCAGTTCCAGATCCAGGAGCTGGAGGTCCTGTCCGAGCTGCGCACGGACGCGCCTCTCGATCGACCCAAGCCCGTGCGGCCGCCTCGGTGGCAGCCGGCTGCGCTCGGTGCCGCCATCGCCCTGGCCGCCGCCCTGGCGGTCGCTGGGGCCGGGCTGGTCGTGAGCGCGATTCCCGCGATCCTGGGCCTGATGATCGCGGGCATGCTGCTGGGGGTCGGCATCGTCCTCGGCGCGATCGCCCTCCGGATGGCCCGACGCGTCCATCTGGTCCGGATCCAGGCGCAGCTCCAGGAGGCTGAGATCGATCGGCGGCTCCAAGGCAAGGGGCAGGAGGACGAGCAGTTGCGCGATGCGCGTCGCGAGCGCGACGCCCTCCTCACGGCCATCGGTGTCCCGGATGTGTATGCGGCCGACGCCCTCCTGGAGCGTGCCGCGGCGCACGCGGCGGGTGTGGATGCCCTCCGCGCCGAGCAGCGGGGCCTCTTGGCGGGCGTCGAGGTCACCGGCGATGTCATCGCGGAGCGCGATCGGGCCGCCGCGGAGATGGAGCAGTCACGTCACGTCCTGTCCGCCCTGGGTGGGGCCGGCATCGACCCGGCCGCGCTCCGGGAGCAGGCCGCACGGACGCTCGAGGACACGCGTGCCGAGCGTGAGACCGCCATCCAGGACGAGGGACAGGCGCAGGGTCGGGTCGATCAGAACGATGTCGATGCCGAGCAGGTCGCCGTCCTCGCGGAGCGCATCGCCGACCTGGAGCACGAGGCGGCGGCCATGGAGCGGCGGGTGCGTGTATACGACCTGACGCTGGCGACGCTCGATGTCGCGGAGGGGGACACCGTCAAGCAGGCCGCGCGCTATCTTGAGGAGCGCATGGGCGAAGACCTGGCACGCATCACCGACGGGCGCTATCGGCAGGTCCGCGTGGACGAGCACGACCTCTCGTTCGAGGTATGGTCCCCGGACCTGCCCGGCTGGGTGGCGGTCCAGCAGCTGTCGGACGGCACGCTCGACCAGGTGTATCTCGCGGCCCGCTTGGGTCTCGTGCGGCAGGTCACGCAGGATCGTCGACCTCCGCTCATCTTCGACGACCCGTTCGTCGCCTTCGATGATGATCGGGCGCGCCGGTCCGCGGAGCTGCTCCGGGACCTGGCCGATGATCATCAGGTGCTGTTCCTGACTGCCTCCGAGCGGTATGACGCGCTCGCCGACACGGTCATCGAGCTCTCGGCACCCTCGGCGCGTGACACGGACGGGCCGAGCACAGAGCGCCTGCCTCAGGTGCTGTCCGGGGAGGGCGCGCCGGGCATCGGCGCCACCGCGCCCGCACTGGACCGACCGGATGACTGGCCTGCCTACGACCTCGCCGACCGAGCCCCCTGGGCGGTGGCCGGCTGACGCTCCTGGGCGCGGCGCTGGCGCTGCTCAGCGCTGCCGCCTGGGGTACGGGGGACTTCTGCGGGGGACTCGCCACGCGCCGCGTCTCGGTGCTGGTGAGCGTGTTCGTCGTCCAGGCGATCGGGACGCTGGTGGCCATCGCGTTCGTCCTCGGGACGGCTGAGGCAGTGATCGACCCCACGGCCCTGGCATGGGCTGCGGCCGCCGGCCTGGGGGGCCTGCTGGGCGTCTCGGCGCTGTACCTCGCGCTGGCACGGGGGACGATGGGTGTCATCGCGCCCCTGTCCGGGGTGACAGCGGCGGCGATCCCAGTCCTCGTCAGCGTGGCGACCGGCGAGGCGGTCCATCCGGCGACGCTCCTGGGGATGCTGCTCGCCCTCGTGGCGGTCGGCGCTGTGGCTCTTCCTGCGGCAGAGGTGATGGGGCCCGGGCGTGACTCGAGGGGTCGGGAGCGGCTTGCGGAGTGGGCGCTGGCGGGGATGGCGGGCATGGGGTTCGCGGCATACTTCCTGGGGGTCGATCGCGCGCATGGCGATGGGGCTGGCACATGGTGGACGCTCCTTGTCGCGCGAGGCGCGGGGTTCGTGGTCATCGTGGCGGTCTTCGCTGCGCTGGCGGCCCAGCGACGTCCGCCGACGCTCGCGGGTGCCCGCTCGGCTGGCCCGGTGCTCGCCCTGTCCGCGGTCGGGGACCTCGGAGGCAACCTGTTCTATGTCCTGGCACTGAGCCGGACGACGCTCGCGGTCGCGGTCGTCCTGTCATCGCTCTACCCGATGTTCACGGCGGTCCTGGCGCGCGTGTTCCTGGGCGAGCACCTGACGCGCCCGGCCCAGGCGGGCGTGGTGCTGGCGCTCACGGCCGTGGTGCTCATCGGCCTGGGCTCCACGACGGGCTGACCGGTGGGCGCTATCGTTGAGCATCGCGGAGTCCGTGGCTGGGCGGGAGGAGCGGTGAGAGGGAGGCGGATGGACTGGCCGGTCCTGGTCCTCGTGGCCATCGGGCTTGTGCTCGGAGCCATCGTGACCTGGCGGTGGTCCCGACCACACGACGGGTCCCTGGACGAGGACGCCGTGCCCGGGTCTCAGGGCATCGATGAGCAATCCCGGTCTGCGGCCACCAGCGCGTCGCTCGACGGCCCGGCGATGCCGCCGGTCACGCCGGCGGCGCCGACCTCCACCACCAGTGCGCTCGATGCCTCGGCGATGGCGCCGGCCACCGGCGAGCCGCCCAAGCCCGCTGCGACCATCAGCGAGATGGCGGTCCCCTCGACCACGGAGGGCGCCGCCGACAGGTTCGGACCCGGCTCCGCAGTCGCGGGCACCGATGGCTCGGGCCCGGACGGGTGGCTGGTCAAGGGAAACGCCGAGTCGCGCTTGTATCACACGCCCTCGTCACCATCCTGGAAGCGGCTGCATGCCGAGGTCTGGTTCGAGAGCGAGGCAGCCGCCGAGGCGGCGGGCTTCCGACGCTGGGACTGGCGTCGCCACGCCCCCTGAGCGCGATCGCGCCTAGACCATGCCCCGCCAGTCGAGGCCCCGACGCCAGCGCGTGAGGCGCACGGCGACCAGCACCCCGAGGGCCGCCATGATGAGCACCGCGGCCGCGGCGATCGAGGCATCGAGACTCGCCTGGAACTCGGAGTAGACCACCAGCGGGAGCGTCTGCGTCCGGCCAGCGATGTTGCCCGCGAACATGATGGTGGCACCGAACTCGCCCAGCGCTCGCGCCCAGGCGAGCGCCAGGCCCCCGCCCACCGCGGGTGCCGCGAGGGGCAGCGAGATGCGCGTCAGGAGGGCGATGCGTCCCGCGCCATCGACCGCCGCCGCGTCCTCCACCACGGTGTCCACAGCGCCGAACCCCGCGCGCACCGAGCGGATGTACAGCGGCGCCGCCACGAAGGTCTGCGCGAGCACGACCGCGACGACGGTGAAGGGGATCGAGACGCCAAGGCCATCGAGCGGCGTCCCCAGCACCCCCCGGCGCCCCAGCACCAGGAGCAGGGCGAGCCCCGCGACCGTGGGCGGCAGCACGATGGGCAGGTCGATGAGCGCCTCCGCGAGCGCCTTGCCTCGGAACTCGCGTCTGGCGAGGAGGAGCGCCAGCGGCGTGCCGAACAGCACGGCCAGCACCATGCTCACGAGCGTGGTAGCGAGACTCAGGACCAGGGCGTCCAGCACGGCACGCTCCGATGCCTGGGCGAGCAGGTCGCCGCTGAGCACCGCGCGTGCCAGGAGGGCAGCCACGGGCAGGCCCAGGAACAGGAGCGCGATGACCGAGAGGACGACCCCCACGGGTCCGAGGTCCCGCGTGCGCTGCCCGCGAGGGGCGACGCCCGCGACCGGGATGCCGGTGCGCGGTGCGTCCGCCAGATGTGCCTCCATCCGAGGGCCTCAGGCTGGGCCTTGGACGGGGGCCGCGCCCACTGCCGGCGCGGGCATCGGCTGGCGCAGGCCCCGATCGGTCATGACGGGACCTCCACGATGACGTTGGTCGCCTTGACCACGCACACGACCTCCGAGCCCGGCTGGAGGTCGAGCTCCTCCACCGCCTCCGCTGTCAGCAGGCTCACGAGCCGGAAGGGGCCCGCCTGGACCTCCACCACCGCCGCGACACCGTCGGCCTTGACGGCGGTCACGGTGCCCGGGAACCGGTTGCGCGCGCTCTGGGCCACGATCGCCCGATCCGCGCCGCTCCGACGACGCTCCGCGAGGAGGCGGTTGACCTCGCCGCGCCCGATGACGCGTTGCCCGCCGCTCGTGCGCTCCGCGAGCAGTCGGCCGCTCTCGATCCACCGGCGGAGCGTGTCGGTGCTGATGCCGAGGGCCTCGGCTGCCTCGCCGATCCTCAATCGATCCTTAGGTTTCGATGCTGCCATGCGGCAGATGGTACCGCGTCTGCAAGCGTGTGCCTCGGTCCCACCAACCTGGCGACACGGGCCGGGCGTGGGTCAGGGACGGGCGAGGTCGTGCGCGCTCCCCGGGTCCAGGAGCCACGTGGCGGTGTCGAGGCGCGCCAGCCTCGCTGGGTAGGTCGCGATCGTCGGGTCGCCCTCAAGGACGTCCGAGACCACCGCCGCCTTGGCCGCGCCACCCACGATGAGGAGCACCGACCGTGCCGCGGCCACGACCGCCGGATGGAGCGTCACGCGCGGCACGGACGGCCCGATGTGCGTCGGGGCGGGGATGGGCATCACGACCGGCGCGCCCGAGGAGAGCGCGGCGCTGCCCGGGAACACGGACAGCACGTGCCCATCGGGGCCCATGCCCAGGAGCAGCAGGTCAAGCACCGGCGCACCGTCAGCATCGCTCGGCACGATCGCGAGCTCGGTGGCGTACCGTCGAGCGGCGAGGGATGCCGCGTCCGGGGCCGTCGTGTCGATCGCGG
>DAOTUX010000220.1:0-2499 GCA_034436475.1 Chloroflexota bacterium
GCAGTTCTATCCGCATGCTCGGCTCGCTGCGGGCCGCTCTCGCCGGCAGTACGGCGATCTGAGACAGGGACGGCCTTCCCTATCCCGATGACGTGGCCCGGGTCATGCGCGCCGTCGGGTTCCGCATCCTGGAGACCGCGCAGTAGTCCGCTGCCGACCGGCGAAGGTCGCGCTCAGTCCCCCCGGAGCCTCCCCATCAGCCCCGGCGGCGCTATCACGGTCAGCCCCGTGGTCGCCCGCGTCACGCCCACGTACAGCAGCTCGTCAAGCCGCCCGGCGCGCGCCGACTCCCCGTCCGCTGGCTCCTCGTCTGGGTCGGGTAGCTCCACCAGCACCACGACCGGTGCCTCGAGCCCCTTGAACCGGCGGATGGAGTCGAACAGCGGCATGTCGCCCGGGTCCTCGGGCATCCGCTCGGGCGGCAGCGACTTGCGCGCCCCTGACTCCTCGAGCGCCGCGTTCACCAGCCCGAGGTCCCCGAAGCGCCGCTGGCGCCACACCTCGCTCGCATCGGTAGACCGTCCCGACAGCACCGCGATGTCGTACGGCCGCACGCCCTCGTCGTGGACCAAGCGGTGGAGCTCCTTGCGCAGCGCCTCGAGCGTCTCCCGGCCCGGCGCCGCCTCCACGAGCCGCGGCGCGGCACCGCCCTCCCGGTACGCCACGGGTATCTCCCCTCCGCGGTATAGCCGACCCGCGAGCTCCGCCACGGGCGCCGGGTTCCGATGGTTCTCGAACAGCCGCAGCGGCGCGAGGTCGAGCCCCGCCGAGTCGACCTCGTCGTCTCGGAACAGCGCCTGTCCCGGGTCATGGAACACCCACAGCACGTCCTCGCCGGGCGACTCGGCCAGCCGGTCGAGGCTGCGCAGCCAGCGCGCAGCGAAGTCCTGTCCCTCGTCCACGACCGTCGCGTGGAAGCGCATGTCCGGCCGCGCCTCAATCGCCGCGTCCAGGGCGTCGGGGAGCGCCTCGTCCCACCACGCCTGCCCGGGCCTCGCCGGCTTCTCGGGCAGCGTCCCGGCCTGGGACCCGAGCTGCTCGCACAGCCGATGGAACGTGGTCACGAGCATGCCCGCCGGCTGGGGCGCGTCCTTGAGCTCCCGGCGCAGGTCCGTCGCGAGCCGCTGGTTGTAGCAGACCAGGAGCGTCCGATACCCCTCCCTGGCAAGCCGCCGAGCCCGCTCCGCGGCGAGCATCGACTTGCCGCTCCCCGCCGGCCCCACGATCGACGCCCGCCGGATGGCCCCGGTGGCGTTGAGGATCCGCGCCTGGTCGGGGCTGAGCGTCCGGAGCACCGGCCGGTCGTCCCGCACCAGGCTGCCGAGCCGCCGACCGATGGTGATGGTCGGCCGCAGGTAGTCCTCGATCGCCTGCACGCCCGCGGGGCCGGGTGAGAGCAGGGCCCAATCGCATCGCCCGATGGTCCGGCGGTCAGCAACGCCCGCTGGGATCACCGGCTGGGATCGATCGAAGCCGGTGGTAAGCGATGCGCAAGGGTCCGATAAGGAGCCACGCGTAGGGTTTGGTGGCTGGTTTCGGCCCGAGGGACGGTACCTTCGTCGCGTGTGCCATGCTGGTGTCACGACGGAGACTCACGATGGCTGGCGACTCGTCCCAGGAAAGGGCCCGGTCGAGGAGGACACCAGAGTGACTGTCAAAGAGAAAGAGATCGTCTACACGCGCGCTGAGATCGCGCGCGAACTGGAACGTGGTGCCCATCAACGGCTTGGCGGTACAGCGGTCCGGATGATCGAGGATTACCGTGCCGGCCGGCTGGAGAGGTACTCGGACGTCGCCGACCTCTTGATGCTGGCGGATCTCCTGCCCGCCTCGGATCCGCTCAGCCCCCGCCGAGATCGCTAGCCTCCGGGACCAGCTCGCCGAGGTACGAGCGCTCTCGGAGCGTTGCGGGTCCGGACGCCAGGACTCCTTCGAAGCGTTCGCCGAGCTGGTCGGGTTCGCCCTGTCACACACCGTAATGGTGCGCGGCATGCCGATCAGGGTCCTTCGTGGTCCTGCTCGGGACCGTGCCTCCATCCAGGAGGTCGTGCCCCTGCTCGATGCGCGCTATCTGCGCGTCTGGTTCTCGGTGTTCCTTGAGGACACGGCAGGCGATGGACGCAAGCTCAAGGTCGAGCGGTCATCGTTCCAGTATCAGGTGGATGCGGACGGCACCGACTGGGTGTTCCGATACGACTACAGTCGCGAGCAGCCGGCTCACGAGCATCCTCGAGCGCATCTCCAGGTCCGCGGATCTCTCGCATCGGACGTCGGGACACCACGAGGGATGCTGGAACGAGTTCACTTCCCGACGGGAAGGCACACCCTCGAGGGCGTGATCCGATGCCTCGCTCAGCAGTTCCTCGTTCCGACGAACGAGGACCCCGGTGTCTGGCGGGCGCTCCTCGCGGAGACCGAGCGTCTCTTCCTGGAACGCGCGACGCAACCCATCTCCGGGCCCGACCGTTGACTTCGAGTGTCATGGCTCACCTAGTCACA
>DAOTUX010000221.1:0-6114 GCA_034436475.1 Chloroflexota bacterium
TCGGGTTCCCCAGATAGCTGCCCACGGTGCTCGTGACCCTCCGGGGACGGCGCACCACCAGACGCGCGAGATCCTCCTCGAGGATGAGGACCTCGTCAACGGCGGTGGGCGGCGGCGATGTCCAGACGAACGTGCCGAGGCGCCCCATGGTCACTTGGTCTCGGCGCTGAACGGCTTCTCGAACAGGGTCGTGAGCCGGTCGTTGAACTGCTTGACCATGGGCCCGAACTGGTCGGGTCGGAGGGCCGTCGTGGCGTTGGTGCCCATCAGGCCCTGGTAGCTGTACGTGACGTCCTGGTCCGCGGCCGTGCCTCCCTTGGCGCCGAGCGGGTCGCGGACCCCGGCCGGGGTCGCCTTCTTGTCTGCGTCCAGGCGAGCCTTCATGGCGGTCACGACCGCGGTCATGTTGGGGTCGGGAGTGCCCAGGGCGGCCACGCCGGAGGCCGGCGTGCCCATGACTCGATCGACCTCGGTGCCGATGGCCGCCTGGAGGTCGCCCACTCCCGTCACGAGCACAGGCGTCATCGTGGTGCCGATCAGCTCCGTGGCGAGCTCCCGTGCGGCGGTCTGCGCGGCGTTGGTGACCAGGGCATACGCGATCTGATACAACTGGCTGGTCGTGTCGATGCCACCCAGGCCGGCGAGCGCCGCGGCCTTGGCGATGACCTGCGCCGCCTTGAGGGCGCCCACCATCTTGGCCGCGAACTTGTCGGGCGTGATGCCGGCCTCCAGCGCGGAACCGGCCGAGCCCCATGTGGTCGGCAGCGCCGAGAGCTTGTCGATCAGCGTGGCGGGTGGCGCGATGGCCGGCAGGCCGGGTGCGCCCCCACCGGACGGTGCTCCGGTCGCGGCGGCGCCACCCGCCGCGCCCGACCCGACGAGCGTCGCTGCGGCGCCAGCGCCGGCGGTCGCCTGGGCGCCGCCCGTCCCGGTGATGCTCGCGACGGGCCCGCGGATGTTGATGGACACGTCCCCGAGGCCCTTGACCGCGACGATGTTCCTGCTCGCGGCGTCGCCGAGGGCCTTCCAGTACGCGTCCCGGATCTGGGTGCTCAGGGCGCTCGCGGCGAAGCCAGCGGTCACCCCGGTGCCTGCCTGGGTGATGTTGCTGAAGTTGGTGGTCGTCTGGAACGCGACGACGCCGGGGACATTGGACGCGACCTTGCCCACCGAGCGCTCGACGAGTTGGTCGCGGAGCTGGGTCCGGACATCGCCGGACGCGGCACCTGCGCGTGCCGCCGCGGCCATGCGCCTGCTGACCAGCTTCCGCTGCGCCTGGATGGCCGCCACGAGCTGCGGCATGGCGATGTCCAACTGCCGGAGCATGGGCAGCTTGAGCGCGAGGAGCACCATCCGTTCGATGGTCGCCTTGTCGAGCGCCTTGCCCGCACTCGGCGCATCCCCGGGCGCCGCCTGGTGCATCAGGGCATTCAGCTGCTGGTTGTTCTGGCTGTACTCGTCGGGGATGCCCAGCAGGTGGCCATACTCGTGCGCTGCGATGACCTTGTCGTCGCCGCTGTATGCGGTGCCCTTGTTCATGTAGTAGTTGCCCGCGTCGATGGGGTTGCCGGGCGTGCCCGCGACGGTCGATGACGGGTGGACGATGACGCGCGAATGGGCCGACGCACCGAGACCGAACACCGGCTCGGCCCGGAACGTCACGGGCAGCCGCTTCTTGGTGACATCGTCGCTGAGCAGGTGCCTCTCCTCGCCCACCAGCGTGAGGCGGCCGTTCCAGATCTTGACACCCTCCTGGACCACGCTGGACGCCCACGCGCGCCGTGGGTCGTCGGCCGGGATCTCCTTTGGCTCGCCGATGAGGTCGCCCAGGTCGGGCGTGCCGGGCGGCGCGTCGGCGGGCTTGGGCACGGTGTTGCGGGTCTGGCTCAGGAACTGGATGCGGACCGTGACGGTGACCCCGCTGTCACCCTGACGTGTCATCTCGTACTGTGGGTGGAGGTCGTAGTGCTTGGAGCCCGCCTTGCCGCCGGCGCCCGGCTGGTTGTACAGCGTCTCCCCGAGCGGCTTCTCCTTGACCTCCACCCGCTGGACGTGCCGCAGGAGGCCACTGACCGCACGGTTGCCGGCGCTCCGTTGGAGCGCCAGGGCCCGTCGACGGCTCAGCCGATCGCGGCGGGGCGCGACGTTGGCGGGGGCATGGTCCGACGCGGCGCGCTGGGCCTGGGTGACGCCAGCGGGACGAGCGGACGCGGCCCGAGCCGACCGGTCCCGGTCGGGCCCGACCTGGCCCCTCGCGACCTCGGGTGCGGTGACCGCGGTCTCGGCGTGCTCATGGGTCGACCCGGCCATGACCGCGACCCTACCAGCCGACCCCACGTCGCCGGAAGGTCCGTTCGGGCAGTCAAAGGACGCGGTGACCTCAGGAGTGGCGCCTCCGGGTCATCGGGCGGGTCGCGCCATCCGGTGGTCCGTGCGGGCCACGCGTCCCGACGGGTGCCTGCTCCCCACCGCCGAGGCTACGGAAGGCTCTCCCGTGCCGGGACCGATGCGAGCCAGTTGGCCAGCATCATCGCCCCGTCGTCGGTGAGGATCGACTCGGGGTGGAACTGGATGCCCTCCACGGGGTGCTCCCGATGGCGAACGCCCATGACCAGGCCGTCGGGCGACCACGCGGTCACCTCCAGGACGTCGGGCAGGGTGTCCCGCGCGATGGCCAGCGAGTGATAGCGACCCGCCTCCAGCGGGGAGGGGAGCCCCGCGAACACCCCCACGCCGGTGTGCTCGACGGGGGAGCGCTTGCCGTGGACCGGCTCGGCACGGATGACGTCCCCGCCATAGACCATGCCCATCGCCTGGTGACCCAGGCATACGCCCAGCATGGGCGTCGTGGGGCCCAGGCGCCGGACCACATCAGGGGTGATGCCCGCGCGGTCGGGGCTCGATGGCCCTGGCGAGAGGACGATGCCATCGGGGGCGCGCGCCGCGATGTCCCCCACGCTGACCTCGTCGTTGCGCACGACCTCCACCTCTGCCCCGAGCATCAGCAGGTACTGATACAGGTTGTACGTGAACGAGTCGTAGTTGTCCACGAGCACGATGCGCCGACCGATGCCCGTCATGGGCACCTCGCGCCCGGCGATCTCCACGGTTCCCACGGTCGCGGTCTGGGTGCTCATGCGGGCGAACCCCCCTCGTGTCGGGCCGCCTCCGCGAGCGCCGCGAGCACGGCCCCTGCCTTGGCGGCGACCTCGGCCGACTCCCGCGACGGCACGCTGTCCGCCACCACGCCGGCGCCCGCATGCACGAACGCGGTGTCGTCCTTGAGCACCACGCTCCGGATGGTGATGGCCACCTCCAGGTCATCGGGCGCGAAGTAGCCCACGGCACCCCCGTACGGGCCGCGTCGGGCCTGCTCCACCTCCGCGATGGCCTCCATCGCGCGCACCTTGGGCGCGCCCGAGAGGGTGCCTGCCGGGAAGGTGGCCCGGAGGGCGTCGAAGGCGTCCCGGTCGGCGCGCAGGGTGCCGCGCACCTCGGACACCAAGTGCATCACATGCGAGTAGCGCTCCACGCCGTACAGCAGGGGCCACGTGACGCTGCCAGCCTCCGCCACCCGGCCCACGTCGTTGCGGGCGAGGTCCACCAGCATCGCGTGCTCCGCGAGCTCCTTGGCGTCCGCGAGGAGGTCCGCCTCGAGCTCCGCGTCTCGGACAGGGTCGTCCGATCGGGGCCGTGTCCCTGCGAGCGGCCGCGTGACCACCTCCCGGTCGTGGACCTTGACCAGCAGCTCGGGTGACGCGCCCAGCATCGAGCGACCCGGGCCCAGGTCGATGGCGAACAGGTAGGGCGAGGGGTTGATGCGTCGGAGCGCGCGATAGACCGCGAGCGGCGGGGCCTGGTTGGCCACCTCGAAGCGACGCGCGGGCACCACCTGGAGCATCTCGCCCGCGTGGATGTCCTCGACCAGCTTGGTCACGCCCGCCTCGTAGGCGGGGTCGGCGGCGGGCGGCATGGGACGGGCGGGCCGCTCGCCCGGTGCCCCCAGACGCACCGGGGCCTCGTCGGGGACCGGTCGCGCCAGGCGCTCGGCGACCCCGGCGATGCGCTCGTCCGCGCCCGGGTCCGCGACCGTGGCGAGGGTGGCGGTCTGGGCCAGGTGGTCGAACACGATGACCACCGCGGGCACGTGGAAGATCGCCTCCGGCAGGCCGATCGGATCGGCCGCCGGGACCGGCAGGCGCTCCCAGCGCGCGGCCGCGTCATAGGCGACATAGCCCACCCCCGCATGCATGGGGAACGGGAACGAACTGCCGGCCGGCTTGGCCGTGGCGCCGGCCCTCCTGGCCGAGGACCCAGAGGGGAGCACCCGCCGGAGCGCCTCGAGCGGGTCGGGCTCCTCGAAGCGGTCGAGCTCGGCGTAGTCGGGGTCCCACACGACCGCGGTGCGATCCTGCACCACCAGCGTCCGGCCCCGCACGCCCACGAAGGAGTAGCGCCCGTAGCGCGCGCCCCCCTCCACGCTCTCGAGGATGAACGCCAGGCGGTCTCGCAACCGGAGCGCGGCGGCCACCGGTGTGAGCGTGTCGGCGCTCCACGCCACCGCGACCACGCCGGCGTCGTCGGCGGTCGGCCCCTCGGCCCTGTCGGGCGGCGCTGGTGCGATCATGTCGTCTTCCCCTCCACGATGTCGATGAGTCGGTCCACGGCCTCCAGATAGCCCTGCCAGCCCTTGCCGATGACGGTGTCGGTCACGGCCGGGCGTGTGACCGACACCCGGCGCCATGGCTCCCGGGCGTGGATGTCGCTGATGTGGACCTCGATGGCCCGCACCTCGGCGGCAGCCAGCGCGTCGTGGAGCGCGTAGCTGTAGTGGGTGAGCGCGCCGGGGTTGATGACGACCCCGTCGTAGTCGCGCTGCTCCAGCCGGTCGATGAGCGCGCCCTCGTGGTTGGACTGGAAGGCGTCCAGGGTGGAGCCTCGAGCCTCCGCCCGCTCCCGGGCGGCCGTCACCACCTGCGCGAGCGTGGTCGACCCGTAGATCCCGGGCTGTCGGAGGCCCAGGCGCCCGAGATTGGGACCGTTGAGCAAGAGGATCCTCATGCGGCGCTCCGACCCGCATCGCGTGCGGCTGGCGTGATGCGTCCCATGGCCCGGTCCAGCTCATCCTCGGTCACGTCATCGACGTCGATGACGGTGCCGATGTCCAAGGGCAGGATCCAGTGCTGCCGACCGGCCACCCGCTTCTTGTCTGCGCCCAGTGCGGCCCGCACCACGACCGGGTCGAAGTGGCGGGTCAGGGCGTAGCCCAGGCGGACCAGCAGCTCGTCGATGCGATCGGCGAGATGGGGGGCCGCGCCCCGGCCCTCCGCGATCGCGGTCACCGCGCGCAGGCCCAGCACGACCGCCTGGCCGTGCGGCAGGCGGTAGTCGCTCTCGATCTCGAGGGCGTGGCCCAGGGTGTGACCCAGGTTGAGGGTCCGGCGCTCGCCACGCTCGAAGGGGTCCCGGTCGACCACGCCCAGCTTCAGGCGCATGGAGCGCTCGACCATCGCGTAGCGTGCCGCCTCGTCGGGCCGCGCGGTCGGGTCCTCGCCGACGATGCCGAGCGCGGCCGCGCCCCGCGTCTCCAGCAGGTCCCACAGCCATCGATCGCCGATCACGGCGCTCTTGATGACCTCCGCGAGACCGTCCCGCAGGAGAGGGACCGGCAGGGTCCGGAGTGTCGCCACGTCACCGATGACCGCCACAGGGGGCCAGAACGCGCCCGCCGCGTTCTTGGCCGCCGTCAGGTCCACGGCCACCTTGCCCCCGATGGCCGAGTCCGAGAGGGCCAGCCACGTGGTGGGGAGCTGGACCAGCGGCGCGCCCCGCAGGTACAGCGCCGCGGCCGTGCCCACCAGGTCGCCGATGGTGCCGCCGCCGACGGCCACCCACGCGTCCGCCCGCTCGGCGCGCAGGCCCGACGCCGCCTCCAGCAGCCGCTCCACCACGGGCAGCCGCTTGGCGCGCTCGCCGGCCTCGATGGTCAGGCGCCGGGCCTCGGGGAGTGCCGCCAGCAGGCCGGGGAGCGCGGCCGCGACCCGCTCGTCGGCCACCACCATCGGGTCACCCGACGTGTGCGGCGCCACCAGGTCCGGGAGCCGCGGTGCGAGG
>DAOTUX010000222.1:0-6408 GCA_034436475.1 Chloroflexota bacterium
GCCGCCCATCTCCGACAGGGTTGTCATGGCGGCCGCCCCGCCCGTGCCGGTCCAGCGAAAGCGCGCAGACAGGCCGCCCGGGTATCGCACGGTCGACCGGTGGGGCTCATCCCGGATGGCCTCAGCGGGCAAGCTCCCGGCCTGCGCAGGGTCGGAGCCCCGCCCGGACGTCATCCGTTCGATGTGGCACCCGGGGTCGGCGCCCGTCCACCGGTCCCGGCAGCCGAAGGCTCCGCCAGCGGCGCCACGACCGCGTTGGCGAGCGAGCGCAGGGTCGCGGGCGGCACCGCGAACACTGCGTTGGGGGTCCCGGCCGCCGCCCAGACGATGGGGAAACGGCCAAGGTCTGGGTCCATCACCACCCGCAGCGCGCGGGTGTGCCCGAAGGGTGGGATGCCGCCGATGGTGAAGCCCGTGGCCTCGCTCGCCTCCTGGGCGTTGGCGCGCCGGAGGCCGACCAGCCCGGTGACCGCGGCGAGACGCGCGATGTCGACCCGGTTCGAGCCGCTCACCAGTGCCACAACCGGCTCCAGCCCGCGCTCCGTGGGTGCCACGAACACCAGGCTCTTGACGATCTGGCCGAGCTCCGCGCCGACGGTCGCTGCCGCTTCCGCGGCCGTGTGGGTGGAGTCGGGGAACACCCGGATCTCGATCGCCACGCCCTTGCGCATGGCCGCATCGGTGACGCGCTGGAGGGCAGGGTGGGCGATGTCAGGCACGCGCCCGAGTCTAGCAACGACCGGCCACGTCGACCCGGGACCCGATCCGGGCTCGCCTGCGACGGGAGCCCAGGGCTGCCGCTCCTGCTACGATGGAGCACAGTCACACAGGGACAGGGGAGCGCCTCCGGGCGCTGAGAGTGCGGGATGACCGCAGACCCTCGGAACCTGATCCGGTTCGTACCGGCGAAGGGAGTCCATCGCGCAACCTCCGTCCCGGAGCCTCGGGAGGTCGCGCGCCCGCATGTCACACGCTGAGTCGCCCGCTCCGGGGGTCGTGGTGGCCGACGGCCGTCTCGACACTGCTCGCCTGCGCCTTGCGGCCGGGCGACACGGGACGGTCGTCATCGGGGCCGACGGCGGCGCGGCCCGCGCGCTCCGTGCCGGGGTCCGTGTCGACCTCGTGGTGGGGGACCTCGACTCCATCGACCCCGATGCCCTCGCCCGACTGATTGGCGAAGGCACCGAGGTGCGGCGTGCCGCCCGGGACAAGGACGAGAGCGACACCGAGCTCGCGCTCTCGGAGGCGCTCGACCGCGGGCTGTCGCCCATCGTGCTCCTGGGTGCGCTCGGCGGGCCACGCATCGACCACGAGCTGGCGAACCTGCTGCTGCTGGCGCACCCCCGACTGGATGGTCGGGACGTCTCCATCATCGATGGCCCGACCGTCGTCAGGCGCGTCGGCTCGGCTGATGGGCCCGGCGCCCTCGACCTCCTGGGCGCACTGGGCGACCTGGTCACGCTGCTCCCGATCGCCGGGCCGGTGGAGGGTGTGACCACGCATGGGCTGCGCTTCCCGCTGCGCGCCGAGCCCCTGACCCCCGGGCCTGCACGAGGGTTGTCCAACGAGGTCGTGGAGGCCGCGGCATCCGTCGTGACCACGCGCGGCCGACTCCTGGTCATCCACACCCGACGCACCAGCGAGGAGGGCTCCCCATGACCCCACGCCGCGCAGGCCGACACCCGGCGACCCATCGGCGCACGTCCCGATGGCCCAAGGCACGGCGCCTCGCCCTCGGGCCGGTCACGCTCGGTGCGATCCTGTTCGCCACGCATGCCGTCGCGCTCGCCCAGGCAGCGTCACCGGTGGCACCCACCGGCGAGCGGGTGCGACTGCTGACCCACGGCTCGTTCGCGCTCAGCCAGGCCGCGCTCGACGCGTTCACGGCACGGACCGGCGCGAGCATCGAGCCCATCCCGGCCCCGGATGCCGGCACGGCCGTCAACCAGGCGATCCTCACCCGGGACGACCCCATCGCGGACGTGCTGTACGGGGTGGATGACACGTTCCTGTCCCGCGCCCTCGACGCCGATATCTTCGACCCGTACCAGCCCGCCGCGGCGGCATCGATCCCCGAGGCGTTCCAGCTCGACCCCCAGCGCCGGGTGACACCCATCGACTACGGCGATGTGTGCGTCAACGTGGACCGCGGGTGGTTCGAGGGGCGCGGCGTGGCCCCACCGGTCACGCTCGACGACCTGGCACGACCTGAGTACCGCGACCTGCTCGTGGTGGAGGACCCGGGCGTGTCGTCGCCCGGTCTCGCGTTCGTGCTCGCCACGGTCGCCCGATACGGGGAGACGGGCGAGCGCACCTGGCTCGACTACTGGCGCGACCTGCGCGCCAACGGCGTCCAGGTCGCCTCCAGCTGGGACGACGCCTACTACGGCTCGTTCTCGGGCGGTGCCGGCGAGGGCGACCGGCCGCTTGTCGTGTCCTACGCGTCGAGCCCGGTCGCGGAGGTCTACTACGCCGACCCCCAGCCATCGGTCGCGCCGACCTCGTCGTTCGTGGATGGCTGCTACCGCCAGGTCGAGTTCGCGGGCGTCCTGGCCGGGACGCCACGCCCTGGCCTCGCCCGGTCGGTCGTGGACTTCCTGCTGAGCCCGCTGGTCCAGCAGGAGATCCCGCTCGACATGCTGGTGTACCCGGTGCTCCCCGAGGTGGAGTTGCCGCTCGTGTTCCGTGAGCACACCGCCGCTCCCGTGGACCCCGTCACGCTCGACCCCGAGGTCCTTGCCGCGAACCGTGACCGCTGGATCGAGGAGTGGACCCAGGTCGTGCTCCGGTGACGGCTGCCCGCGTCGGCGGCGTGGGCCGCGCGACGACCGTGGCCCTCGCGCTGCCCCCGCTGCTGTTCCTCGCGCTGTTCTTCGCCTGGCCGGTCCTCGCCATCCTGGCGACCGGCCTCGCGCCGGAGGGCCGGCTCGCGGTCGAGGCCATCGCCCAGGCGTTGGGCCGGCCGTGGCTCCTGGAGACCATCGCCTTCACCATCGCGCTGGCGATGGCCATCACGGCGGCGTCGTTCGCCGTGGGGCTGCCTGCCGCGTGGCTGCTCGCGCGCCTCACGTTCCCCGGTCGTGACGCCTTGCGGGTGCTCGTCGCGGTCCCGTTCGTGCTGCCCACGGTGGTGGTGGCGTCGGCGTTCCTGGCGCTCGTCGGGCCTCGTGGCGTAGTGCCCACGCGCCTCGCCGACTCCGTGGTCGCGGTGATCGTTGCGGGTGCGTTCTACGACGTGTCGGTGGTCGTGCGCATCGTGGGTGGCCTGTGGGCGCATCTCGACCCGCGCCTGGAGGACGCGGCACGGGCGCTCGGTGCCCCGCCATGGCGGGTGTTCCGCGAGGTGACCTGGCCGCTCTTGCGGCCTGCGGTCGCGTCCGCGGCAGCGATCATCCTGCTGTTCAGCGTCACCTCGTTCGGACTGGTGCTGATCCTGGGGGCTCCCGGCCAGCCCACCCTTGAGGTGGAGATCTGGCGACAGGCCGCGGTGATGCTGGACCTGCCGGCCGCGGCGACCCTCGCGGTCATCCAGATCGTGGGTGTCACGGCACTGCTCGTCGTGAGCGCCCGCTGGCAGGAGCGGCTCGCCGTCACGCAGCGGCTCCGTCCGCCCGTCGAGGTGGCGCGCCCGCCCCGGACGGGCCGGGAGCGGCTCGCGGTGGGCGCCATCGCGCTCGGGCTCACCGTGTTCCTGGGTGCCCCTCTGGTCGCGCTGGTGGAGCGCTCGCTCCGCGTGGGGAGCGGATACGGCTTCGCAGCGTGGGACGCGCTGGTCCACGGCTCCGTCACGCGCAACGTGGTCCAGGCCGCGCCCGCGGAGGCGATCACGGCCTCGCTCGCGTTCGCGGTCGCCACCGTGTGCATCGCAGGGCCCCTGGGCCTCGCCGCCGCGCTGGTCGTGGGGTACCGACGCGGATGGCTGCCGCGCGCGTTCGATGCGCTCGTCATGCTGCCCTTGGGCACGTCCGCGGTCATCGTGGGTCTCGGGTTCCTGGTCGCGCTCGACACGCCACCGCTCGACCTGCGGGCCAGCATCCTGCTGGTGCCCATCGCCCATGCGCTCATCGCGCTCCCGTTCGTGGTCCGCGCCATCGCGCCGGTGGTCCGCTCGCTCGACCCGCGCCTCCGGGAGGCGGCGGCGGTCCTGGGTGCCCCACCGCGCAGGTCCTGGCGAGAGGTGGATGCGCCGATCATCGGCCGGGCCGCGCTGGTGGGCGCCGCGTTCGCGTTCGCGGTGTCGATCGGCGAGTTCGGGGCGACCATGTTCCTGGCACGACCCGACACCACCACCGTGCCCATCGCCATCGGTCGGCTGCTGTCGCGGCCGGGCGCGCTCGCGTTCGGTCAGGCGATGGCCCTCTCGACCGTGCTGATGGCCATCACGGCCGTGGCGATGGTGGCCATCGAGCGCTGGCGCGCACCCGGCTCGACGGGGTTCTGATGACACACCAAGTCGGGCCTGCCCCCGCGTCAGCGTCCCTGCGACTCGAGGGGGTCGGGGTCGCCTACGGGTCGCGGGTGGCGGTCCATCCGCTGGACCTGTCGGTGGCCGGGGCGTCGATCGTGGCCGTTCTCGGGCCGAGTGGGTCGGGCAAGTCGAGCCTGCTGCGTGTGATCGCCGGACTGGAGCCCGCGACCGGTGGCCGGATCACCCTCGACGGCCGTGACGTGACGAGCGTGCCTGCCCACGAGCGCGGCATCGGCCTGATGTTCCAGGACTTCGCCCTCTTCCCGCATCGGGATGTGGCGGGCAACGTGGGGTTCGGGCTCCGGATGCGCGGCGACGAACGCCGCGCAGCCCAGCGACGGGTGGCGGAGGTGCTCGACCTCGTCGGGCTGCCAGGCGCCGAGGCTCGCTCGGTGAGCGCGCTGTCGGGTGGCGAGCAGCAGCGGGTCGCGCTGGCACGCGCCCTCGCACCGGAGCCGCGCCTGCTGATGCTCGACGAGCCCATGGGCTCGCTGGACCGGGCGCTCCGAGAGCGCCTGCCGGCCGAGTTGCGGTCCATCGCGCTCCGCCTGGGCCTCACGATGCTGTACGTGACCCACGACCAGGAGGAGGCGTTCGGGGTCGCCGACCGGGTGGTCATCCTGCGCGAGGGGCGGGTGGTGGCCGACGGCGCACCCGAGGCGCTCTGGGCTCACCCGCCGGACGCCTTCACGGCGTCCTTCCTGGGCTTCCGGAACGTGGCCGACGTGGCCGTCCGCGCGGGGATCGCGGCGACACCCTGGGGTCCTCTGGAGGTGCCAGGTGTACAGGACGGCGGGGTCACGCTGGTACTGCGGCCGGAGTCGCTGGCGCTGGCCGGCGACGGACGGCTCGCTGGCGTCGTGGAGACCCGCCGGTTCCGGGGCGACCACGTGCGCGTGGTGGTGACCACCGATGCCGGCGCGCCCCTGGAGCTGGAGGTGCGCGACGGTCGGCTCCCGGAGGCGGGTGAGCGGGTGGCCATCACGGTCGACCCGGTCCGGATCAGCGTGCTTCGGGCGTAGTCATCGTGTGATCGTCCGTCACATGATGCGAGGGCACATCGCATGAGAAAGGCCGTGATCTCGCCAAGCGACAGGGGGTGGCTCGCGTCGCTGTGCCGATGGACTGGCTGCTCGCCGGAGGCCTTCGAGTGGTCCCGGTCGACGAGACGATCGGACGGGCCGGAGGTCGGCTTCGAGCCGAGCACTACCACCGACGAGACCGGAAGCTGTCGGTCGCCGACTGCATCGCCTTGGCGACAGCCGAGGCGCTCCATGAGCCGCTGGCGACATCCGACCCCGCGATCGCAGCGACGGCTGAGGCCATCGGTGTGGCCGTCATCCCGCTCCCGGACTCGTCCGGCGCCCGGCCGTAGGCTGCGGCTCGACCACCGATGCCGTACGATTGTACGTACCGACTGGAGGTGACACGACGATGGCTGGTGTGACCGCGCGACTGGAGTTCCGGGTGACGCCCGCGCACAAGGCGCGGATTGAGCGTGCGGCGGAGTTGGCGGGTGAGCCGGTGACGGTGTTCGCGCGAGCCGCTGCCGAGGAGCGGGCAGAGCGCATCCTGCGCGAGCACGAGGCGACCACGACCGTGCCGGCGGGGTTCTTCGATGACCTGATCGAAGCCTTGGACGCACCGGCGCAGGCGAGCCCCGCTCTCGCGGCTGCTGCGGCACGGTCGCGCGAGACGGTCGTGCGTGACTGAGTCGCTCCGGTCAGAGCGCTTCGACCCGGGGCGACACGACGTCTCCGGGTTCTCCTGCGGCGTCGAGTCGCTGGACACATGGCTTCGTGGGCAGGCGGCCGCGGCGACCAGGCGTGGTACCGCCCGGACGTGGGTGTGGGTCGACGGAGACGGTCGCGTGGTCGGCTACTACGCGCTGGCAGCGCACAAGGTCGCGCGTGAGCATGTGCCAGCCAGCGTCGCACGTG
>DAOTUX010000223.1:0-14509 GCA_034436475.1 Chloroflexota bacterium
CGTGCAAGTGCAGTGGATCGGAGGCACCGATGGATCCTGACGTGACGGTCGAGCCGGTCCTCGAGCCTGAGGCGCCGCCGAAGCGGACCAGGCGCACCAAGCGCGAACCCGATCGCGGCCCGTTCTTCACCGCGGTCTGGCAGGGCCGGGCCGTGTACCGCTGCCCGGTCTGCCGGATCGCCAAGACCGACCGTCCAGGTCTCGGCGGCGATGCCGCCATCCGCATCCACCTCGCCCGCCACCACCCCGCGCAACGGAGGAACGAACGATGAGCGAAGCCGTCGGCACGCTGGGCACGACCCTCACGAGGGCCGCCCAGCACATCGCCCAGGTCCAGGACATCAGTGGCCCCGACCTTTCGACCGACACCAACGAGATCACCAACCACGACTCCCCCGACGGGGTCGAGGAGTTCATCCCGACCATCAAGCGCACGGGCGAGATCACGTTCCCGCTCGTGTTCCTGCCGTCGGACCCCACCCACGACGACGACACCGGCCTCCTGGCGGCCTGGGCGGACCGCTCTCTGGACGCCTACGTCCTGACCTACCCGGACGGCAGCACCTGGTCGTTCTCGGCCTATGTCACCGGGTTCAGCAACAGCGCGCCGGTGGACGGGCACCTCAGCGCGGACGTGACGCTCCGCCCCTCTGGCGCGCCGGTCTTCGCGGCGGCGGGCTCGTGATGGGCACCAAGACGGCAATCGCCGCATCCACCGTCCTGCCGCTGCTCGAGGACGCGGCGTCGATCCTCGACCTGCCGGACCTCACGTCGGAGGAGGTCGAGGTCCCCGAGTGGGGCTTCCGCCTGCGCGTGCGCTCGCTCACCGGGACGGAGCGGGATGCCTTCGAGGCGTCCCTCCTCCAGACCCGCGGCAAGGACCGGGAGATCAACCTCCGGAACATGCGCGCGAAGCTGGTTGTCCAGTCCGTCCGGAAGGCGGACGACAGCCGCGTGTTCAGCGACGCCCAGGTCGAGGCGCTGGGGCGGAAGAATGCCGCCGCCCTCCAGCGGGTGTTCCGGGTGGCGCAGCGCCTCTCGGGGCTGGCCGAGGACGAGGTCGAGGAGCTGACCCGTGAACTGGGGGAAGACCCGAGCGTCGGTTCTGGTTCCGACTGACGCTGGCGCTCGGACATCGGTCGGTCGCCGCCTGCCAGGCCGCGGTCTCCAGTCGGGAGTTCGCGGAGTGGATGGCCTATGCGCGCCTGGAGCCGTTCGGGTCCGAGGCGGACGACCACCGGCTGGCGCAGCTGCTGGCGCTGATCGCGAACGTCAACCGGGACCCGAAGCGTCGCAAGACCCCGTGGACGCCCGAGGACTTCCTGCCGCGACGATTGCCCCGACCTACACCGACTCAGGACGACCTGCGGCCGCGCATCGATGCGGCGATGGCTGCGTTCGGTGGCATGAAGCGGCGCTGACCTGATGCCGGGCACGATCGCCTCGCTCCTCATCAGGCTCGGCCTCGATGCCACCGGTGTCGTGCAGGGCGTCGCCCGCGCGGAGAGGAGCATCGGCGGCCTGTCCACCGGGGCAGGCACGGCCATGAAGGTCGCGGGCTCGCTCATCGGCGGCGGCCTCGCGTTCGCCGCCAAGGGGGCGCTCGAGTTGGAGGATCGGGCCGCCCGCTTCCAGGCGGCGACCGGCGCCTCCGCGGAGGAGGCCCGGCACTTCGCCGATTCCGTCAACGCGGCGGCCGGCTCGTCCCTCGTCGCGATGGACGACATCGCCTCGTCCGCCACCCGCATCCGGACCGACCTCGGCCTCACCGGTGAGGCGGCCGACGCCAGCCTCGCCTCGTTCCTCCGGTACGAGCGGGCGACCGGCCAGGGATCGGATGCGGTGCTCGCGTTCGATGACATCCTCGACGCCTGGAACCTGACCGCCGCCGACACCACCGCGATCATGGACACGCTGATCGCGGGGCAGCAGACCTACGGCGGCTCCATCACCGAATCGCAGGACCTGCTCGCGAAGCTGGCGCCCGTGCTCCAGGCGGCCAACATGGGCTGGCAGCAGGGCACCGAGCTCATCAACCTGTTCAACGCGGCCGGCGTCGACGCGTCCGCGGGCATCACGGGCATCACCAAGGCGCTGGGCGAGGTCGAGAGCCCCGAGGAGCTGCAGGCGCTCCTGGTCGACATCTCGCGGACCGTGGACCCCTTCGAGAGGGCCCAGAAGGCGATCGACCTGTTCGGCGCGAAGGCCGGACCGAAGCTGGCCCAGGCGCTCCAGGCGTCGGGTGGCGACCTGTCGCGGTTCGGCTTCCAGCTCGAGGACGTCACCGGGCGCACCGAGGACGCGGCCGCCGCGCTCGACTCGACGCTCACCTCGAAGCTGAAGCTCGCGGTCAACCAGGGCCTGGCGATCCTGCGCGGCTTCGGGATGCAGGTGGGCCCGGTGCTGACCGGTGCCGTGAGCGCCATCAGCTTCGGCAAGAGCCTCGGACTCGACCGGGCGATCGGTCCGCTGTTCAAGGGCCTCGGGGCCCGCGCCGGGAGGGCGTTCTCGTCCGCGCTCGCCGGTGCCATCGGGGTGGCGGACCGGTTGTTCGGTCCGCTCGCCTCGAAGCTCGGGGATGCCGCCTCATCGATGGGCGGCATGGCGGGCGGGAGGTTCGGGATGGCGTTCAAGGCCGCCGCAGGTGTCGGCCTCGCGCTGCTGATCGCGGACGAGCTGCGGCAGCTGGGCGAGGTCCGCCAGGCGAACGTCGAGGCAGCCGCGGGCATCAGCGAATCGATGAAGAAGCTCCTTGCCGACGCCCCGTCCCGGGCCGAGGCGGAGGCGAAGCTCGCGGCGCTCAAGGCCATCCCCGAGAACCTCGAGGGCATCCAGGGCGCCGTCTACGGGTTCGCCGACTTCGCCAAGGGGAACGTCCTCGGCTCGGCCATCGACGGCCTGTTCGGCGCCAACCCGGCGCAGGTCAACGAGGAGCAGATCAGGGCCCTCGAGACCTACCTCGCGCAGCTCCCCGCGGACACCGCGGCGACCGCCACGGCGGCGGGCGCGAATGTCACCGCCAACGTCGCCGCCGGGGCGAAGGCCAACGCCGGCGCCGTGCGCAAGGCGGGCAACGCGGTCGGCTCGGAAGCGGCGCAGGGCGTCCGGGACGGCATCGCGGAGAGCGCGTCCAAGGTCGCCGGCGCCTGGGACACCGTCGCTTCCGCGCTCGCCAAGGGGCCCAGGATCATGAGCCGCGCGGCCCGCCTCAAGGAGTTCGGCAAGGCGGTCGACCACGCGACCCGGAAGCTGCGGCGCTCCATCATCGCGAACGACCCGCTCGCCGCCTCCTACTGGCAGGATCAGCTGGCGAAGGTGAGCGCCGCCCAGGCGGAGTTCCGGGGCACGACCACGAAGACGATGGGCGAGGTCAAGGCCGACCTCGCGGCCGCCGGCGTCAAGGTCGGTGGCTCGTTCCGGCGGATGGCCAGGGACGCCCGTCGCCAGGCGGGCAGGCTCCGGTCCGGCGTGACCGGCCAGCTGGACGCGACCGCACGGCGCACCCAGCGTGCGGCGGACCGGACCGCAGCGGCCCTGCCCGACGCCCTCTCCGCGAGCGTGGGCGACACCCGGGCCGCGGCGGCGGAGGTGCGCTCCGCGGTGTCCGACCCGCTCACCTCTCTCAACGCCTACCAGTGGGGCTCGCACGCGGGAGGCCTGTTCGCGTCGGGCATCGCGAGCCAGGAGGACGAGGCGCAGGCGGCGGCGGCGTCGCTCGCCCGGGCCACCCGGCGGATGATCGCCTTCTCCCGGCCGCCGCGCACCGGTCCCCTGTCCACGATCCGCTCCTGGGGCCCGCACATGGTCGAGAACTGGCTCGGCCCGATGGAGCGCAGGGTCGGCGACGTCGAGCGGATGGGGGCGCGCCTGGGCTCCGCCCTGACGCCCCACCCCGGCGCTCCTGCGTGGATGGACCATCGCGGACCCGACCGTGCCACGTGGGCCGCCGTGGGCGCCGTCGGTGGCGGCGGGAACGGTGGTGACGTCCACATCCACGTCGGCACGCTCATCGCGAACGACGCAGGGCTCGACGAGCTCGAGCGGCGGATGGAGCGCCGCCGTCACCTGCGCCGCCGTGACCGGCGCCTCGTGGGGTCGCCGTCATGACCTATCCGTCCCGCGGCGCCTGGCGCTTCCGGAACCAGACCCGCGCCTTCGACTTCTGGCCGACCCTCGACTCGGTGCTCATCTCCGAGGCCCACCCCGAGGACCTCGCCACGTTCTCCTGCGCGGTCGTCGACCGTGACGCCTCGCTGGTGTTCGAGCCCGAGGACAAGGTCTGGGTCACGTTCGGAGGCACCCGCATCTTCGCGGGGCACCTGAAGGCGGTCGAGGAGTCGCTCCTGTCCGAGGTCGGACCGCGGGTCTACGGGCTCGATGCCCAGGACTTCACAGCCAAGCTCGACGACTCCGTGATCGACCACCCCGCCGAGCGGGCCGCGGAGAGCGTGGCGGACCGGGTTGACTGGATCCTGTCGTTCCTGAACTACGAGATCACGACCGCCGGCGTCGACCCGCCCTCGATGACGCTCGACGCCGCCACCTGCGATGGGATGACGGTCCGGGAGGCGCTCGACCAGGTCGCCGACGAGGCGCGATGCCACTGGTACGTGGACTTCGATGCCGACCTCCACCTCGCCCGCGACGAGGTCGTCTCTGCGCCGTTCGTGCTCGACGACACATCCCCCGACCGCGTCAGCTCGTTCCCATACACCGAGTACAGGCGCGCCAGGGACTCGACCGACCTCGCCACCGCGGTCTACGTCCAGGGGGAGAGCGACCAGAGCTGGGTGACCGACAGCGGCGCGATCGCCACCTGGGGCCGCCAGGAGCGGGCGGTCAACGATGGGGACCTGCGGACCGCCACCCAGCGGTCTCGGGCCGGGGACCGGGCGCTCGCGGAGCAGGCGGCCCCGGTCGTCGACGGCTCGCTCGTGTGCTGGGAGCCGGGCCTGCGGGGTGGCATGAAGGCGACGCTCCGGAACGACCTCTGGTCGCTGGACACGACGATCGTGCTCGTCTCGGTGGACATCACCGCCGTCGACCCCCACGACGACGACGGCGAGGCGTACCTGCGCTGCGAGGTTCGCTTCCGGGACCGCCGGCGCCGGCGCTCCTCGCACCAGGACGTGACGAACCGGAACACCCGCAAGCGCAAGGGCAGCGGCGACTCGGACGCCACGGTGGAGGACGGCGACGCGCTCGCCATCTGGCCCGTGATGGAGGGCCGGCTGGGATGGCTGTGGTCCGGGGCGCCGTCCAACAACGGCTGGAGCGACCCGGGCATCGTGGGTGCCCCGAAGGTCGGCTCCTGGGTCGCGGAGAACACCATCTGGCCCCTCACCGACTGCGGCGTCGGGCCGGGCCTGTGGGGCCCGGGCGGCTGGACGAACGAGGCCTGGTACCCGGTCACGGTCCCCGATGGCATCGCCGGCGCCATGTTCACGTTCCCCGACTTCAGCTCCCAGAGCGAGGGCGTCGCCCTCGGCGCCACCTACGTCGTCGGCTGGGCGCTCGACGTCGCGCCCGGCGGCCTCGGCGGGTACGTCGAGGTGGGGCGCATCACCGACGCCGGCGGCACGGTGTTCGTGCCCGGGTCGCTGATGGTCCCCTCGGGCGGGGCCGGGGGACCGAGCGCCGACAACTGGCTGGTGCTGGCTCCCGCATGGGAGGCGCTCCGTGGCTGGACCGCCTGCGGCAACGGCCTCACCTACCCGTACCACGGGCCCTACCGCGGGGGCGAGGCGAACAGCGGGCACTCCGTCCCACCTGCCTACGGCACCGTGGTCGCCACCGCACGCGTGAACACCGGTCCCGGCAGGACGAGCTGGGTGGGCATCACGGGCGGCGGCATCGCGGACGGGACGAACGACACGTTCGAGCTGGCGGACTGGAGCGGCGAGGGGGTCCCCGAGGCGCGCTGGGGCGCGGTCATCCTCTCGGCCGTCACCGACTACGCGGTCGACGTAGGCGCGAAGACGGTGACGTTCCGGGAGCCGCCACCGGAGGGCACGGTCGTCGCCTTCCGCTACCGGACCGGCTGATGGCCGTCCAGCGCTGGCTCCTCGATCTCGACCGCAACGTCCGGAGGGTCCTCCGACGGCGGCACGGCGGCACCGGCAACGAGCACGGCTGGGCGGCCGCGGTCGTGCAGCCCTTCCCCAACGGCGACGACGGGACGCTGCCGGTCGGCTCGGTCGTCAGCCTGCGGGCGGGCACCTCGCCCGACCGGCGGGTCCGCAAGGCCGCCACTGCGGACGGCACCGACGTGCTGGGCGTCGTCGTGGGCACGTTCACCGACGGCGAGGGCACGTTCGCGGAGTCGGACCCGGGCGAGTACGACCTGGTCGCGGTGATGACATCGGGCGTCTGCGCCGTGCTCATCGGCGCGGCGGTCACGATGGGCGAGTACGCCTACGTCCACGCCACCGACGGGACGGCCTACTCGTCGACGTCGGTCGGAGCCGGCGCGTTCGGGCGCTTCCTGGAGAGCGCGAGCTCCGGCTCTGCGCTCGTGTCACTCGGCGTGTTCGGCGGGGGTGGTGGGTCGGGATCGCTCGACTTCGGCGAGGCCGGCGACATCGCGGCGTCGGCCCCAGGCGACACCGCGGCGGCTGGTGCCACCGGCGAGGTCGCGGACGCCGGGCACCGCCATCCCCGCGAGAGCTACGCGACCCTCACCGCCAACCTCGACTACGGGGAGGCCGGCGACATCGCCGCGTCGGCGCCCGGCGACACGGCACTGGCCGGGAGCACCGGGGAGGTGGCGGACGCCGGCCACCGGCACGCCCGGGAGGCGAAGGAGACCAGCTCGCTCACGTTCGTCATCGATGGCGGCGGCTCGGTGCCCGCGACCGGGGTGAGGCTGTTCGGGGCGGTCATCGAGTTCCCCTGCACGGTCACCGGCTGGACCGTGCTGTCGGACCTGGCGGGCACATGCACGATCGACGTCTGGAAGGACGCCTACGCCAACCACCCACCGACCGTGGCGGACTCGATGGTGGGAGCGGGCACCAAGCCCAGCCTCGCGGGACCGTCGCGGAAGGGCCAGTCCTACGCGATCGACTGGACGACCACGGCGCTCGCCGCCGGCGACGTGCTGTTCCTCAACCTCGATGTCGTGGCGACCTGCACCTGGCTGTCGATCACCCTGCGGCTGCGACGCGACGGGAGCGGATGACGACATGGCCCTGCTGTTCATCGAAGGCTTCGACCACTTCAGCGACGCCACCTACATGGGTTACAAGGGATGGGCCGGCATCCCCGGCAGCGGCCTCTCGTGGCAGACGGGGCGCGTCGGCTCGGGGCAAGCGCTCCAGCAGGGCTCGCCCTCGAACAACACGACCATGAGCCGCATCATGGCGGCGCCCGCGTCGACGACCGGCTGCTTCTTCGGCTTCGGCTTCTACTTCACCGGCTCCCCCGGGTCCAACCGGGACATCCTCGCGCTCCAGGCGGGCTCGACCCCGACGATGCGCATCTCCCTCGCCACGGCCCTCAAGCTGGTCATCGAGAACAGCGGCGGGACCCAGGTCGCGGTGGGCGCCGCGACCCTGACGCCCGGGACCTGGTACCACGTCGAGGGCAAGCTGGTCGTGAACGGCGCGAGCGGCAGCATCCGCCTGACGGTCAACGGCGTCGAGGATATCGCCACCACCGTCGGCAACTTCGGCACGAGCGCGGTGGACACGGTCGCGCTCAAGCAGGAGCAGAACAGCTTCATGACCTGGCGCTGGGACGACATCTACGTCTGTGACGACACCGGCCCGGCGCCCCGGAACACCTACCTCGGGGAGGTGAAGGTCGAGACCCGCTTCGTGACCGCCGACGGCGCCAACACCGCGTGGACCGCGAGCGCAGGCTCCGACTACGCCTGCGTGGACGAGACGACGGCGCCCAACGGCGACACCGACTACATCAGCTCGGCCAGCGCCGGCGACAAGGACACCTTCGTCGTCCAGGACCTCAGCGAGTCCTCGGGCACGGTGTTCGGGGTCCAGACCTGCATCCTCGCCCGGAAGGATGACGCCGGGACCCGGACCATCCGGTCCCTCGTCCGCCAGTCGACGACCGATCACGACTGCGGCGGTGACCACGCGCTGTCGACGACCTTCGCCTACGTGGTCGACATCTGGCAGCAGGACCCGACCGGCTCGGACTGGACCATCAGCAACGTCAATGCCGACGAGTACGGCGTGAAGCTGGTGGCCTGACATGGCGGGGCGCGTCAGCCAGGTCGCGGTCGAGGTCGTCGTCCAGCCCGATGCGGCGGCTGCCCGTGTGTCGCAGGTCTCGGTGGAGGCGATCGCGCTGCCGGACGACGCGCGGGCGCGGGTCTCCCAGGTCGCCGTCGAGGTCCTGCGGCAGAGGACCTCCGCACCCTCGCCCCCGCGCGTGCAGATGGTGGCGGTGGGCTGACGTCGCCAGTACCGACGGCGGGGTGGTGATCGTCGAGGCTCACAAGCTCGCCACCGGCTCGGGCGTCATCCACGCCGACGGCGGGGCGGGCGGCAACGGCGTGGTGAACGTCGGCTGGGATGGGGTGGCGGCGGCGTGGTCCTGCTGGCCTACAACGTCCTCACAGGGCCCGGGACGATCCGGGCGGCTGGCGGAGCGAGGGGACGGCACCTGGCGGGGCGCCGGCGACGGATGGGGTGGACGGGTCCGCGGGGAAGATCGTCCACTTGGCCATGTCGTAGAGCAGCTGCGACACGTCGAGGACGGCAGCTCGAACGTCAACGCCGGTGGTGGGGTGGCGTGGTCATCCTCATCCCGCACACCATCGTCGACGGGCCTCCGGGATCCTGCGCCGCCTAAGGTTCCGGCGCAGCCGGCGCCTCCCCTAACCCTGCTTGTCCTTCTTCTTCCTCTTCTTCTTCTTCCTCGTCCCTTTGCTTTCCTGCGGCTCATTGCCGAGCTTGGCGAAGGCCGACTTTTCAGGCCGCGGCGCGCGTCTCGAAGCGAATACCCAGTACGGCTCGCCATCGATCGTCCGCACCCTCAGATCGCAGACGTCCTTCGGCCTGTAGACCATCAGGGTCCCGACCATCATCCTCGCGGCCCCGCGATAGGGCAGGAGCCGGAGCGGCACGAGCCAGAGGTGGAAGCCGAGCAGGCGACGCCCGAGGAGGTACTCCATCGGGTTGCGCCCCTCGCGCATGGCGGCTTCGAGGAGCGGCGGGTTCGGTCCGGGTTGGTACGCCTCTTCGTCGGGCGCATCGTCGGCCAAGGTGACACCTCGCTAGGGGCCTAGACAGAACCTTTGCGCCGGTTGTGCTCAAGGCAGAGCATCTGGCAGTTGTCCGCGCTGGTCCTGCCGCCCTTCGACCATGGGGTGATGTGGTCGGCCTCCATCTCACCGATCTCGAAGTGCTTCCCGTCCTCGGGGCAGATGCCACCCTGTCGCTCGTACGCGGCGCGGCGCATCGCGGGCGTGAAGGCGCGGATCGCGAGGTACTTCTCGTCACGGGTCAGGACGAACTGGTAGGCGCCCTTCTTCCGGGTGACGTCGTCGTCCATCATCAAGGCCCTGATCTCGTCCTCCAGCTTGGCGGTGTCGTACAGGCCGCCCTTGAACTGGTCGTACAAGGCGCCCCAGTTCAAGCCCTTCATCTCGCTGCGGTAGGCGGTGAACGTCAGCTGCACCCAGGCGATCACGGCTTGGAAGTAGGCCCACAGCTCGTTGGCGTTCGGGTCGTGCTGATGGGCAGACATGTACTGCTCGATGTTGCCGCCCGACAGCCACGAGATCGCGGTCTCCAAGAAGTCCTGGCGGATCGGGGAGCCGTTCACGTACCTGTTGGCGAGCAGGAAGGCGGCGCAGCCTGTCTTCGAGAAGATGGTCTTGGCGTGGGAGAGCCACGGCCCCGTGTACACGGCGTTTCGCAATTCCTGCTCGGTGAGTCGCTCTCCCGCGAGGTTGATGATCCGGAACCAGTCGAGCTTCTCCTGGTCCGTGCCGGAGCAGAAGTAGACCATCAGCGTGTAGTCGAGGATCTGGTCCTGCAGCGTCTTCGGCAGGTTGTGGAACGCCATCGGGTGGCCGCCGACGGAGATGGAGAAGTCGCCGCTCACGTACTGGCAGAAGGAGATGGTCCGCTGCTGGCCGTCCATCACCTCGTAGGCGCCCTGCTCGGTCACGACCCAGTACATGACGTTGAGCGGGAAGCCGTTGCGGATGGTGTCGATGACCGCGTTCCGCTTTCTGTCGTCGTAGACGAACTCCCGCTGGTACTTGGGCCGGATGTCGAGTCGCCCACCGTACCCGACGACGCCCTCCTCGGCGCTGTCCGCATAGCCCTCGGCGACCTGCCGGACCGTGATCTCGTTCAGCTCGATCTTCACGCGAGCCTCCCCCCGATCCGCCGGATCACGATCCTGTCGTAGAGGCGCTGGTGCGTCCCATCTCCCGCCGGCACGTAGAATCGCGGCCCGCCCTGCACGTAGGTCCCTCGTTGCGCGTAGCCCGACATCGGCCTGGCCAGCCGTCGGCTGCTGCCAAGGATCTCGAACTGCTCGGGGTTGTACCGGTCCAGGAACGTGATGGGGACGCCCATCGCGCCGTCGTAGTCCATCGGGATGTCCGAGACCCTCGGGACCTCGATGCCGGGGTAGTTGGAGTAGGTCGGGAACTCCTCGGGTGTGTAGCGCTTGTAGAGCGTGATTGCCTCGTGGCGCTTGACGGTGTCGAGGTTGGTGTACCAGTAGATGCGACCCATGCTGAAGTACTTGACGCCGTCCACGACCTTCTTCCTCGACTCGGTCGTGATGTCGTAGTCGTCCGGCACCTGGAACCACTTGATGCCGCCGTTCTCGTAACCGAACCAGAGCCTGTTTGCCATCACCTGGGCGAAGACCTCGTCGTAGGTGATGGCGTTCTGATCCCCGAGGACGAGGAACTTCTTCCCGCTCGTGGCGAGCTGGGTGATGTACTCGCGGAACAGGGAGAAGGGCGGGTTGGTCACGACCACGTCGGCCTCAGAGAGCAACGCGACGGACTCGGCTGAGCGGAAATCGCCGTCGCCTTCGAGGAGAGTCAGGGCATTCGCGTCGTTCCTGAGCAGGAACTCCACGTCCGCGAGGTCGATCGCGCCATCACCATTCGCATCGGAGACCTTGCTGATCTCAATCCTGTGGGCCGCCCGCGCCTTCGTCCCCTTCGGGACGCTCGGCAGGTCGAACAGTGGGAGTTGGTCCCCGGTGACCGGCGACCCGGCGTACGCGATCGCGATGAGCTTCTTCAAGCCGAGGTGGTTGAAGTTCATGGCGAAGTACTTGAAGAAGTTCGACTCGTACGGGTCGTCGCAGTTGCAGAGAACTACCTTGCCACGGAGCTGGTCTTTGTAGTGGCGTAGCTCCGCCTCGATGTCGACCAACTGGGTGTAGAACTCGTCCTGAGGGGACCTGTTTCGGTTGCTCAGCGCCACGTTCCCGGCCATGGAACGCAGCGTATCAGCCGGTGTCGATGCAGCGAAGGGTGGCCTGGACGCCCCCGCGCGGGGCTCGTAGGGCACCCGACGTCGAACGTCCCGGCGGCGAGCGCGGCCCGAACCTATCACCACCTCCTCGGAGCTCGGGGAGCCGACATGCCAGTGAGTAACCCTCCCTACGCCGGTTCCGGTGGTTCGATGAACGGGAGGCACGCGACCTCGGCCTTGTTCTGCAGGTTGATGTCACGGGTGACGACAGTCACGGCGCTCCGTGGATGCTGACGCATGATCTCGATGACGGAGGCGATGAAGCGATCGTCGCGGTTCTCAGGGTCAAGCCAAGGAAGGGAGTCCGCCACCTTGGGCTCCGTCCCTATGGCACGGATAGAGCTCGTCGGCCTCCGGAGCGGAACGCCTTCGGTCAGCTGACCCCGCGAGCGGTACCCCTTGATGCGCGAGATCAGTCCCTCTGCCTTGGCTCGGACGTCGGGGTTCCGATGGTTGACCTTGAGTTCGTCCAGCTCCACGAGGACGGACGGGCAGAGGACGAGCTGGAATGTAGTCGAGTCCACGAACTCCCAGCCCTCGAGATTGGGGGCGTAGAGGAGCGCGTTGGTGTCGGGGACATAGACATCGGCACCGTCGCCGGCGTCGTGAAGGCGCTCGAGCAGCGACGCTTGAGTGTCGAGGGCTTCGAACGCGCGCTTTCGTGCCTCGTCAATCGACTCGATCCAGGAGAGCTTGCTCTGCTCGAGGACTTCACGAACAGCGCTGTCGGCATCTGTGAGTTTGCGCAGGGCGTCTGAGGGCTGGCCCCGGAGAAGGACGCTGATCGTGTCATAGAGGTGTCTGTACTCATCGAGCACGCGCGACTGGGTCCGTCGGCCATCGACGTCTAGTTCTCCCCACTCGCCGGTGGGTCCGAGCCAGACGGCACTGCCCCAATCCCGGTTCACCTGTGACATGGATGATCGGCTGAGGACTTCTGCTATGCCGTCGCGGATCGAACCGATTCGGTCGAGCAGTATCCCTGTCGATGTCCTCATGGTTCCTCAGATGTGAGCAGACGCGACGAGAGCGAGCTCGCCTGGACGACGCGGCTCAGGGCATCAGGGCGTGGCCCGCGACGCTGCCGGTCTTCCGCCGGACCCCTATCCATCGTCGTTCCTATCTGCGGAGTGTACGCGCGGGGTGGACGGCCCACAGGTGTCCGGATCTGGGTCGGCGTTGTCTACACGGGGTGCCAGGCCACAGCATGACCTACAGGGCTCCACGGGCATCTCGTGGACAACTTCGTGGATAACCCTCTGGTAGAACATCCGTTCTAATGCGATGCTGGTGCGCTCGACGGGTGGAGGCCCGCGACGGCCGGCCCAGCTCCCCGGGGCCCGAGATGACGGGGACGTCGTCTTCTGGGGAGCGCATCGTGCCGAACCTCGATCGCTGGACCATGCGTGCGCGCGTGGCCCGCGTGGAGAGAGAACGTCCCGACCTCGAGCACTCGATCGTCAAGGGACTCTACAGGGACTACTTCGAGGCGAGGGAGCGCGAGCCATCGCTCGATGAGTTCCGCGAGTACGTCCACGAGATCACCTCCACCATCGAGTGGCGCGACCTGCACGATTGGTTCTCGCGACACGAGCCGACCGAGGAGGAGAAGGCCGCGCTGGACCCATGGGCGCGGGTGGAGGCGGTGGACCCGACACCGGCGGCGGAGGGGTCACCGGTCGGTCGGTGGCGCCAGCCAGGCCGCCCGGGCTGGACCCCCGAGCTCTTCTGGGCCCGCTACCGGGAGGCCGTGGCGAAGGCGCCGCCGCCGCACACCTACAGCGCCATCGCGCCGCACTTCGTGGCCCTCGACGGCACGAAGGGCACGAGCCCCGAGTACCTGCGCAAGCTCGTGCGCCGCTTCGGACTGCCGCCGGCGTAGCTCGCCGGAGTGGAATCCGGACCGGGGGTCCGGATAGGTGTCCGCATAGTCGTCCCGTTCCGGGGTCTGTTTCGTCCCGGTCATCCGGGGGACGCTCCGGGCATGACCCAGGTGCTCACGATCGCCATCCCCGATGACGTCGCCGCGGAGCTGCGCGACCTCGCCCACCGCGAGTTCCGCAACCCGCGCGGCCAGGCCACGGTGCTGCTCATCGAAGCGATCCGTCGACAGCGGGCCGAGACGCCCGTCGACCCGGGCGGGTCCGTCGCGGCGGACGGTCGTCGGCGGGCGGGTGCGGCGTGAACAGCCTCGTCCCTCGCATGGTCGCGCTCGCCGACGCCTTCGAGGCGGAGGCCGAGCGGCTGTTCGCCGAGGCCCGGTCCCGAGCGGTGGCTCCCCAGCGGCGCCTCGTCCTCGAGGTGCGCGGCGAGACCTGGCTCCGGGCGGCGGCGCGACTGCGCGCCCTGGTGCCCCCCATGGAAGCGCGGTCGGCGCTGCCGGACGACCGGCCGACGGCCGCATAGACGACGAAGCAACAGACGGAGATGGAAGGGAACGAGACGATGCCGCTGATCACCGTGACGCAGGGCGCCCGCGAGGGCGCGTTCAAGGGCGAGGACGGCGTCCACGCCGCCACGCTCGTGGCCATCGAGGGCCCCCGGTCGGGCGTCAACAAGCAGACCGGCGAGGCCTACGAGGCGATGGACTGGGTGTTCGCCGTGGACGACGCGCCCGACGACGCCAGCCTCGTCTGGGCGTCCACCAGCGTCGCGTCGGGACCCCGCTCCAAGATGTACGGCTTCCTGACGGCGCTGCTCGGCGGCAAGGCGCCCGCGGTCGGCCAGGGCTTCGAGGCGGAGGACCTCGTGGGGCGCATGGCGCTCCTGACGATCCGCCGCGACGAGGAGGGCTGGACCCGGGTCGAGACGGAACCTGTCAAGCCCAGTGAGACACGGGATCGCGATCAGCTCTGTGCAGGCGGCTCCTTCGGCTTGTTGATCCAGGCGGGGCCCGGCAGCCTCGGTGGCTGCGGACGCTTGTTGGCGAAGCGCTCGGGATGGGCGGCATAGGCGGCGTCGAGGACCAGGGCCCGCTGGTCGCGGACGAGCGTGGCGGTGCCGAGGTGGACCGAGGCGGGGGTGTGGTATCC
>DAOTUX010000224.1:0-33418 GCA_034436475.1 Chloroflexota bacterium
CCCCCGCGTGCGCGGGGCCGACTGCGTGTTCGTGTTGCCGGGAACCGCAGCCGACGGATGACCCCCGCGTGCGCGGGGCCGACAGCGTGACCCCATCGACCGCGGGCAGGGCGCCAGGATGACCCCCGCGTGCGCGGGGCCGACCTCCCGCGCGCGTTCGAGGCGGACCGGCGACGGGGATGACCCCCGCGTGCGCGGGGCCGACTGCGCCCGCAACTGCGTGATGGTGGCGTCATCCGGATGACCCCCGCGTGCGCGGGGCCGACAGCGCCCGGTTGGCCTCCTCGAAGGCCTCCCACGGATGACCCCCGCGTGCGCGGGGCCGACTAGGCACCCAAGGGGATTCCCGCGGCACGCACGGGATGACCCCCGCGTGCGCGGGGCCGACTGTAGAGGTCGTCGAGGGTCACCCCGACGTTGTGGATGACCCCCGCGTGCGCGGGGCCGACTCCCGCACCACCGACTTGAGCCAGCTCATGCCCTTGGATGACCCCCGCGTGCGCGGGGCCGACGCGCGCTGCGCGTCGGTGATGGACCGCGTCATCGGATGACCCCCGCGTGCGCGGGGCCGACGCGCGGGGGGTCATGGTCAGCGACCGAGCCTCTGGATGACCCCCGCGTGCGCGGGGCCGACACGGGATCGTCACGGGATCATCCCCACACACACGGATGACCCCCGCGTGCGCGGGGCCGACCGCCGCACAAGATCGGCGACCTGACCCACGCCACGGATGACCCCCGCGTGCGCGGGGCCGACCGCGCCCACGCCCGGGCCTTGCCCCGCTCCCTGGATGACCCCCGCGTGCGCGGGGCCGACGCGGCCCGAGCGTTCGGCCGGGACCCGTCAGCCGGATGACCCCCGCGTGCGCGGGGCCGACGTGGTGCGGATGCCGTCGGGCACGGCGTCCAACGGATGACCCCCGCGTGCGCGGGGCCGACCTATGGGGGCGCGGCGTCGGGGTCGTACGACCCGGATGACCCCCGCGTGCGCGGGGCCGACGACTGCACGGGCATGGGCTGGCCCTGCCGCCTGGGATGACCCCCGCGTGCGCGGGGCCGACACTGGATGCGCGCCGCCGCAGCGAGCGTAGCTCAGCCGATCCGGACCATCCAGATGCCTTCGAAGTCTACGATCTCACGCCTAGGCTCGCCCCACACTCGGAAGGTGTAGCCCTGCTCGGTATCCGCAGACTGGACCAATACCGCCCCACCGCCCCTCAGGTGGTGGCAGACGCCCTCCCAGAGCTTGTCGCGCACGATTGCAGGGAGCCTACCCACGAACACTCCTGTCCGTGGCTCCAGCATCCATCGCGTGAGCTCGCCACGAAGTGATGCCGGCACCCGCTCCAGGATGATCACAGTCATCGGTCGTCCGATGGCCCGACCGCGGCGTAGTTCACCCCTGCCGCGACGATCCCGTTCTCGGGATCCCACAGCCCGCCCGGGTAGGACTCGTCCTCATCAAACGGCTGGAGACCTGCATCACGTGGCGATGTGACCCTCAGAAGACGTTCGATGTCCGGGATCACGCGGCCGAGCAGGTCGCTCCTGTGGAAGTGGTCGCGCAGGCGGATGCGGACACGTCGCTCCAGGTCATGGTCGCCTTCGCCGGCCGTCTCGAACGCGGCGGGGACCGCGAGCTCCATCTTGTAGAGGTCCGCAATGTCATAGACGAATGACAGCATCATCCCGGTGTGGATGAACCCAAGCGCAGGGGAGTAGCCCGCACTGACGATGGCTGCGTGGACGATGCCGTACAGCGTGCTGTTCGCTGCCGACAGGGCCCGATTGACAGGGTCTGCGGCCTCCCATCGGTCTCGCCTGTAGTTCCGACCGTGCCATGGGACACCGGTCTCGCGACTCGCCTTGGCGTATGCCTCGCGGACGCGGATGCCCTCCATCCCGCGGATCTGTCGCAGCGTCAACCGATCGTCCAGTGGCCCAGGGAACCTGACCTCGTACATTCGACGGACGACCTGCATGCGTGCCCACGGGTTGCTTGCCAGCGCCGCCTGCCTGACGAGGTGACGCGAGCTGCGCGTCTCACCCATGCCCTGCGCGTAGAACCTGACGCCTTCCTCGCCCGACCAGATGACGAGGCAACCGGTGGCGGCGAGCGCCCGGATCGCTGCGTGCGTGATGGTCGTTCCCGGCCCGAGCAGGAGCACGCTCAGCGACGCGCTCGGGATCATTGTCTTGCCGTACGCGTCAAACGCCGCGACGGAGCGCTCCTCTTGCTCGATACGAGCGCGCTCCAGGTACAGATACGTCCAACTGTCGCGCGTCTTGGGCAACAGATGGAGATCCTTGACGGGCTCGGTGATTGCCATGGAGTGATCTTCCCGCGTGTGACGTCAGGACGAGCCGCATCATGGTCCATGGCTGGTGGCCGACCAGTGTGACGATTGGCGGTAGCCGCCACGGTACCTGAGACCTATTCGGCCTGCTCTGTGCCCAACCCCGACGGCTCGAGCGGCGCCAGTGTCAGCAGTCCACAGCCGTACGCCTTACCCGGACCGATCCCACCCAGGAGCGCAGCGCGCAGTCGGGCGACGTCGGTGACCCGAAGTCGACCCTCGAATGTCACGGTCGTGATGCGGACGTGATGACGAGTCGCGTCGCGCGGTCCCTTGAAGAAGTCGAGACGGCCGCGATCGACGATCCGAATGTCCAACGCGCCGGTCGTGGGCGACACGGGGACCTCGAAGCCCCAGCGATCCCCACTGCGGTCCGTCAGCCAAGCCGTCTGCTGATCGACGGTGCGCTCGGGAAGTCGGAAGCCTCGATGACGGCCTGGGTTGCGGGCCAGCACAACCTGTTGTCTGGGTGTCGGCTTGGTCGGGTAGGCGGTGCTGCGCGTCGGGTTGACGCGGGCCATGAACGCATATTCGTCGCCATCGCTGAGCATCGTGAGCAGCCGCGAGTAGTTGCGGGTCACCGGTCCAGAACCGTCCGCACCAACGAAGCCTGCCTCTTCGACGATGTGCTGGAGTGAGGGCCGTGACTCGGTCAGTATCAGCAACTCCGCACGATACGCGTGACGACCATCCCCCGATCGTTCGACGCCGAGACGCCAGAGGACCCGACCCGAGGTAGGTTGCTTGACAAGGCCGGCCAGCACCGAGGCATGGACCACCTGTGGGTTGGCCATGTACTCCCTTGCCTTGGCCCGCCGGGGATTGATCCAGACCCTGGACAGGTAGGGCATGTCACCACCCCAGCAAGGCGAATGGATCGTGGCCCGGGCGGTGTGGCATCCCTTCCGAGGGTGTGAGCCCTGTAGGTACCGCGACCCACGTGCGTCGGACACTGCGCGTCACGAACCCTCGACGCCGAGGGTCGAACGACAGAGGGACATCCGTGACCTCGTCGACCGGCCCATCGCCTCCGACGTCCGCATCCACGGTCATAGCCAGGTAGGCGGCGGCGGACCGTTCTCGGCGTCGCCGCGCTTCCGAGACCTGCCAGGGCAGGGAGCGGAGAATGACATCGATTGCAGCGTCATGGACCACCTCGCCATCGAGGGTCACCAGGAGCGGATGCGCCGGAGGGCATGCCCGTCGGCCAAGCGCCAACGGGAATGCTGGCCTCCGCAACGCTTCGACGAGTCCTTCGATGATGGACCGTTCGCCACTCACCGCAGCCACGAAGAGCGCGTCCTGGAGGTAGTAGCGCTCCGTCACGTGCGTCATCTTTGGGGGACTCGTGCGTTTCTGGACGCCGGAGCCCAGGACGGCTGCGGACAGGAGCGGATGCCCTCGATAGTCGCTGGCCGTGTGGTAGTCGCGAAGGAGCGTCCCTGGGTCGTCGACCCGAACACCGAGGCGGAGCGCCACGAGGTCATCGATGGGATCCGACCGGCGTCGGCCCTGGGCGGCCGCCAGGAGGCCGAGGATCCCGGACTTCGACGGCTCCGAACCGGTGTCGCGTCGGTTGAACTGGCCACGCGTGCCCCAGGACTGGAGTGGCCCAGCAAGGCGGAGCACGACCGTCCCACGGGCGCTCATGAAGCTGCCTCAGCAGGCTCGCTTCCAGACAGGGCGCCTTCCACCCGCGCCAGGACCTCGGAGAAGGGGACAGAAGGCCCGAATGCCTCGATAACCTCCTTCTCACCATGATCCGCGTAGCTCGCCACGATGAGACGAGGCTGGTCCCCCCACCTCTCGATGCTCGTGCGGAGCTCCCGGGCGAGACGCCGGACGGATTCCGCCTCCAACCCGCCTGCAGCGCGGCTCGCCTGAACGGGCGCTTCGAAGGCGGTGACCAGGTTCACCGGCTGATCGTCACGAACAACCGCGACGACCAGGCAAGGGCGCGTCCGATGCGCGAACGAGTTCTGATGGCCGCTCGGGATCGACTTCACGAACGCCTCTAGGAACAATCGCGCAGCCCCTGGAACCGACGCCTTGTCGGTCAGGTTGTCGGCGAGCTGATGCACTGCCAAGGTCGCGTATCGATACAAGGTCGCCGAGTTGAACTCGACGGTGCCGATCATGCCAGCGCCTGTCTCCTCGTCCGGGTTCTCGTCATCGACTGCCGTGAAGTAGTCGAACTGGATCTCGACCGGATGCGTGCTAATCGCATGGGCTACCTGCGTCGCCGCATCGACATTGAGGTCGCCTAGGTCAGCCACCATCCGCCCGAAGAGAGCCACGTCAAGCGGGTGGCCGTCCTTCAGGGCGGCGGCGACATCGACATCCGCGACCTCGGCCTTGAGCTTGTCGGCCGACATGGATGCCAGCGTCGAGGCCCGATCGGCAATCTGTTCCACGACCCGCTCGACCTGTGGCCTCCCGAAGAACAGCAGGTAGGAAGTCTGATCCTTCTTCTGACCGTCCATCGTCAGGGACTTGCCGTACTTGACGGACTTCCCGCTCACCACCGCGGTCGCGATCCGGATGGCATCGTCCCGATCGACCCCGGTCCGCTCCACAAGCCTCTCCGCGATCAGGGTGGCAAGCCGCTTGGTCCGTGTCCCCTGGGTCTCGAGCGGCTGGGCCTCCGCGAGGGCCAACCGCGTCGCGCGCTTCCACGCCTGCGACGAGACGCGCGCTCGTCGCGCACCGCCGTATATCGCCTGCTTGGGACTCCCTGCGTCATCGCGATTGATGTTCGCCGGCGGGATCGTCTGGATGACGTGGATGTCGAGATAGGTCCGCACGACGCCGTGGTTGGTCACGCCTCGGTTCCTCCTTGCCACACATCGCTGTTGTCGGCGGCGATCTCGTCACCGACCACATCGGGGCCGTCACCCCAGCTGAAGTAGTCCCGGCCCCAGCTCCGACGGACCCGTTCCGCCTCACCCGGCCGGCCCCAGCTGCGCAGGTCGCGCCATAGCCCGGTGTAGTCGAGCGGGATCCCCTCGTCGCGGAGCAACGCGATGAGCCCGCGCAGGTGCGAGGCGACCTCATCCACGCTCGTCGCCGTCGCGGCAGCGGCAACCCGCGCGTCGAGTGCCTCCGTCCGATCGCGGAACCGCTCGGAGCGCCGAAGTCGCCGAAGGGCCTTACCGATCGTCAGCCCACTCTGGTGCACGAGGCGGTCCTGCGACTGCTGATGGAACCCGAACATCACGAGGCAGTGATGTTCGGCCACGAGGGCGGGCGATGCCCACAATCCATCCGAAGGCACGGAGTAGAACCGCCACATCTCCGGGACGGACCCCGCCTCGCGACCGGCGCCTCGCCGCATCGCCGAGAGGTCCTCGCCCGGCGGTAGCGCTCCGTCACGCCGAGCCTGTCGCTCCCAGTAGTGACGCCGGCCCGAGCCCGTCATGGGATCACCTCACCAGTCTGCGGTGTGCCTGGCGGGACGACACCCAGGATTGCCTTGAGTCGTCCGAAGTACCCGGATGCGGCCGTCGAAGCCCGGTGCCAGGTCCTGCTCCTTGCGTCCTGCCGGCCCAGGAACGCCGAGGGAGCGCTGTCATTGAGCATCCCCTCGGCGAGGTCGCGCGCGATGGTCTCCGCCGATTCACGCCAGGCCGCGATGCCCGCTGCCACTTGGTGTGGGTGCGCTTGAAGGCCCGCCAGCAACCGCCTCGTGGGCAGGTCCAGGCGAGCAAGCAACTGCTCACCGGGCCCGCGATCACCGTCATCGCCCCCCGCCGCGCGACGGAGGTCCTTCGCGAGCATGTCGATGGCTCTGCGCAGGCCCTCTGCCATCGCGGCCACACCGGTGAGCTCGAGACGCGCAACCGGGTCTGTGGCTAAGGCCACCATCGGCAGGGGCATCTCGTCATCGATCACGTTCTCGATGATGGCGTTCTGATTACCGTACTCGATGCCCACGGCTTTGACCCGGACCCGATAGTCGAAAGGCAGAACCTCGACCGCCAACGTCGCGAGTTGTTCGATGAGGATCGACGTCGATATGCTGCCTTGGTCGACCCTCGCGGCCCGGAGGGCCAGCATCCCGGGGAGGCCCTGCCACAACGCCCGGCCCGACTCGTGTCGGACTGGTCGGATCGGGGACTGCCCGGGGCGTGGCTTGTCCACGGTCCGCCACATCGTGTGGATCTCGGAGTCACGCGGGGTCTCGACAAGCCGGTCACCCGCCGTCACCACCGCTCGACGAACCATCCCGTCCTGGTCGGGCATCAACCGTACGCGGCGCGCCTGCCACGTGAGGACATCCACGACCCCGGTAGGCGCGCGTTCCTCCCACGACGGACCGAGCGCCGGTCGCCGCCACGGAGGCAAGTCGTTGGCTGGGTGGCGACCCAGACCGATCGGCAGGTTCAGCAACAGTGTCTCGAACAGGCTCATACCGACGGGGAGGACGGAGCCGAACCGCCCGACAGGCCCGGTCGGATTGCCGGTGGTCTTGCCGTTCCCGGCTCGAGGGTCTCCGACAGCACCGGTCTTCAGCCCTGCGGTGTCCCAGCACTGGATGGTCAGCATTGCCAGCGTCGCGTGGCCCGGCGTGAGGGCCGGCGGATCCCCCTCGGTGTCCACGCCGAACAGGGGCACGTTGTTGCCAGTGGCGACATTGAGCAGCAGGAGGGACGAGGGACGCAGCTCACCACTGCACGCCTGAAGATCCACGACCTGGCCGAACGGGGCCACTGGGTGGAATAGGTCGAAGCGGTCGCGATGGCCCTGGAGGTAGTCGTCGATCAGATCCGAATCGAGGCGCCCCATGCCATGTCTGCGCTCCCATTCGGTGGCGTCGCGGGGCACCCCCGTGGCGTCGATCAGGATGGGTAGCAGGACCTGGCGCATCAGCGCGACCCACTGGAGTGGGTCCGCAATGGCAAGCGAGGAGAACTCATGCGCTCTGCGGAACAAGGTCCCGAGGCCCACTTCCTCGGCACCGCGGAGTGTCGCGACCGGGATCCAGGGCTCAGCGATTAGGTCGAACGTCGCCATGTCACCTCCGTTCGAAGTCTCCTCCAACGTTGCCTCTGGATCCCCAGACGAGCCCGAGCCGCTCGTGGTACTGGAACGGGGTCCCCCCAAGCGTCCCGCGGCGGTCATCGTCGACGACGAGCGCACGCTGACGGCACAGGAGCGGATCGTCACGCCAGGCGCGGGGCGTGTCCAGCTCCAGCGCCGCGCGCGTCACCTCATCCTGGGCGGGAAGCCGCACGAGCGACGCGACCGCCTCCTCGATGGCGTCGTCGCGGGTCGTGAGACGACCGCCGCTGGTCAACGGCCGACCGCCCAGCGTCACCTGGTCTCCATTGCGATTGAGCCTGAGGAGGACGACCTCGGCCGCCTGCTCACCTTCGCGGACGACGCCAGCGACCGCGAGGTCATCGTCGCCCAGGGCCTTCCCGCCGCGCTCGTGGAGTCCGGCCAGCGTTTGCAGCGAGATTTCTCCAACCCCTCCCAGGAGGCCCTGGCCTGCGGCAGCCACCAGTTGCCGCTCGTAGGCTCGTTCTTCATCCGCAGCGCGTTCCGCGGCTAGCATCCACGCGGGAGGTACGAGCGACTCGCTCCCGTAGACCGCTGCGACGAGGCTCGGCACCTCACGGGGGATGTCCCACGAGCCCCCGATGGCGGCCTGGACCCGAGCAGCGGTGCGCAGCAGCCGATGATCGCGGTAGATCGCACGGCTGCCCGACGGGAACTCGGGTGGACCGTGACGATCCGGTCGCCACCCGGTCACGATCACTCGGGGCGTCACGAGGCGGGACGGCCGGTCTGACCGTTGGTGGCGATGGACTCGACCCACCCGTTGGAGGAGCAGATCGATCGGCGCGAGGTCCGTGACCAGGATATCAACGTCAACATCGAACGACTGCTCCGCGACCTGTGTGGCCACGAGGATGTGGCGCCACGGCCGGCGAGGACCCGCATCAGGACCCAGCATGTTCAACTCCTGGTCGGTCCGGCGACCGCGCTCGCCCGCGAGCAGGCGGGCATGCAGCAACTCCACCTCCCCCTCGCCGAACCGCTCCGCGATGCTCAGGTAGGTCGCCTGCGCGCTCGCCACGGTATTGCGGATCACGAGCGCGCAGCCGCCGTCGGCGAGCTCACGAGTGAGCAGATCCGCAATCTCTCGTCCATCCGGACCGAAGCTTGGGATGCTCTCGATCGTGACGGGACGTGATGGTCTCCACGGCTCGCTGGACTGGGCCGACCACGTCACGCGCCCGTCCTGGACGGTCGCACCGAGGACGCTCGGATAGTCCAGCGGAGGGGCCTCCGCCAGGGATGCGCTGGCGGAGGCCACGGGGTCCTCATGACCCGACGCAGCCAGTCCGCCCTCCAGGTGCGCAACGACGAGCTGGTCACGGAGCGCAGGAGGTAGCGTCGCTGTCAAGAGGATGACCGGTACACGCGCCGAGCCCAGCCACCGGAGCACCTCGGTAAGGAACTGCGCCATGTACACGCTGGCGGCATGGATCTCATCAAGGACGACGACCTTCCCGGCAAGCCCCGTGTGCCGAAGCATGACGTGCGGCGTGCGAGTCCCTGCCAGTAGCAGGTTGTCGATGGTGCCGATCGCGAAAGGCGCGAGCAGCCCGCGCTTGCGCCCTAGGAACCAGTCGGACACCACGGACTGAACATCGCCTTGCCCAGATGCCGCGTCGCTCACCGACGACCTCCCGTCCTCGTCGACATGTGCGATATGGACCCGATCCGCCAGGTCGCGCCACTCGCGGTTGAACAGGCGTTTGCCGTGCAGCAGGGCGATGGGCACGTCCTTGGCGACAGGCCTCGACCACTCGCGGACCCTCGTGAACATGGGGTCGCTCGTGGCCTGCGTCGGCATCCCCACGAAGAGCCCCCGACAGCCGAACCGGCCTGCAAGGATCTCTGCCGCTGCAAGCGCTGCCTCCGTCTTGCCCTCACCCATCGGGGCCTCGATGATCATGACACCGGGCGCAGGCATCGCCCGTGCCACGTCCTGCGCTGCGAGTTGCAGCCCCCGTGCAGGCCTCCCGAACCGAAGGTGGACGACGTCCTCGGCGGAGCTGAGGATTGCGGACGTCCAGCCGGAATGGAGGTTCAGCGCCTTCCAACCGCGCTCCGCCCGCTCTCGGGCAGACTCCATGGCGACCGACTCCGGGTCGTCAATCGGTTCGAATGCCCACTGGTTGCTCGCGAGCCAGTCGGCCATCACAATCGTACCGGCCAATGTGAGTTGGTCGCCGCGGGACGGGATTCCGGTGAAGAGCATGGCGCGCAGGTCCTCGAAGCCGGCCGCCTTCGCGATGATGCCAAGCAGACGGGCCTGAACGGCTCCCCAAGGTCCTGCGCCGTGGTCCTGCGGGTGCTCGGCATGGTTCGTCTTGCCGAGGGAGGGAAACCGCCCATGGTGACCGGCGATCAGCGGCCAGACCCAGTCGGTGGTGTCCCGGTTCCATCCGGCCGCACGACCGACGACCCGGATGATGGCCGCCCCGGCCGTCGCATGGTGCCAGGCGGAAGCACGCCCGCTCGTCGTTCCGATCTCCAGACCTGCGTCGACCACCCGTCGAGCCAGCTCCGGCACCTGCGATACGAACAGGGGAGTGGCCTTCCCGACGTCATGGGCCCCGCACAGCAGCGCGACCGATGCCCGCCCGTGGCCTTCGGTGATCGAATCCAGTCGGTCTCGTAGGCCAGCCGGCAGGTAACGGTCCCAGAGGATCTCGCCGACCGCGGCCGCATCCAGCATGTGGGAGACCAACAGGTGCGGTCGCCCACCGGAGGTCGCCGACTTTCCCCAGAGGGCCAAGCATGCGGCATCGATGCTGACTGCGTCCAGGGACGGGTGGCCAGCGGCCACGTTCGGTAATCCCGGGACCTCGTCATGGCTCATGACTGGCGAGGATGACCGCACGACGTGCCAGCTCGATCGACACGACACGAACGGGTTTCCGATTGAATGGCTCGTCGCGATCTCGGGCCGGCATCTCGGATGAACCCGAGCTGCCTTGGGCCAATCGCATCAGTTCGCATCGGCCACATGCGGCCAGCCGGTCTACCGATCAGGAAGGATGCGACAGAGGTCAAGTGCGACACTCCGCTCGGAGGCTGGCGACAAGGCGGCGGGACTTGCGCGGGCCGCGGGCCCGGGGGCCGGCTACGGGTCGGGCAGCCGCCTCGCGATGCCACGCCACAGCTGCGCGGCATACGTGGCGGTCAGATGGCCGCCGTCGCGGCTGACGAAGTAGCGGTCGACCACGAGCGGGCAGGGGTCGTACGGGCAGGCCAGCTTGCGCGTCGGCTCGAAGCGCACCCTGGCGGCCTTGGCGGCCTGCCTGGTCACGCGCTCCCAATGGACGGTCACCGGGTCGTCGGCGCGAGGCGCGCACGCGCCGACGTTGCTCGGGTGGTCCGCGAGGCACGCATACAGCCGCGTGGACCAGCGCTGGTTGTCGCCAAGCACGACCACGGTCCGCGTCGTCGAGGCCTTCCGCAGGCGCGTCAGCGACCGGGTCAGGCCCTCCTTCCAGAGCCGGCTGGTCCGGGCGTCCTGTGACCTGCGCCTCCCCCCCTCGAACTGCATCGTGCCGATGTTGGCGACGATGACCAGGGCGGGCTTGAGGCGCTCGGCCTTCGCGAGGGCGCGCCTGCGCCACGTCCAGCATGCCGTGTCGCGCCGGCCGTCCCTGATGGACCGGACATCGGCGATGGGGCACGCGGCCTTGGTCATGGCGATGAGCCGCCAGCCACGCTCCTGGGCGACGCGTCGGATGGCCGGGAACCACTGGACCGCGTGCGAGTCGCCGATGAGCAGCACCACCTTGCCGTCGCGCGGGCCGAACGCGCAGCTGCCGGGCGCGCTCTTGCCCTGACGCGAATGGCACTCGGGCGCGGATGACACGGGCACGTCCCCGGGCGCCGCCCGGAGCGATGGCGTCAGGTTGGCCGGCAGCCGTCGGTTGTCCTGCTCCAGGCCGTTGGGCCGCCCGTCCTTGTCGGCGTCCTCCCGCCAGTCCGACCGCCCGTCGCGATCGGAGTCCCTGCGATGGGGGTCCGTACCGTACTTCTGCTCGCCCGCGTCCGACAGGCCGTCGCCGTCGGGGTCCTCGTCGCCGTCCTGGACGCCGTCCCGGTCGGTGTCGCGTCGCGTCGGATCGAGGCCGATGGCGGCCTCGACGCCCGCTGGGACCCCGTCGCCGTCCTGGTCGCTGGCGGCCATGGCCGAGGCGGCCGTCAGGAGCTCGTCGAGCGCCTCGAGCGCAGTGGGCGCGCCGACGGGCGCGCCACGGGCGTCCTCCGACCGCCCCGCAGAGCCGTTCGCGACCGGGTCGGCGCCAAGGGCCGGGCCGGGGAGGAGCAGCGCGAGGGCGACCAGCGCGCCGGCACACGTGCGCGCCACGCGGCGCCATGATGGTTGTCGATCGGTCAACGGCGATGCGGTGTCCTACTGCGGCGCGGCCCGGTACGACGACCCCGGGGCCATGCGCGAGGGACCGCCATGATACCCCGTGCGTCGAGCGCGCCGGCGCGTGAGGGCCTCTGGGACCGTCGGTATGCGCGAGCCTGGGGCATGCGGGCGCGACGGCGACCGAGGCGTCACGCTACCGTGCCCGCATGCGGCGAGGCAGGCGACGATGGCGTGGGGGAGGCCTGGCATGAGGGTGGCGTTCGCCGCGGACGACGACAACGAGACGACCCGTGCCGTGCGCGCGTGGCTCGACGGCCATGCCGAGCTGGTCCCGGTGGCCCACGCCGGCCGTTGGCCGGAGGTCGGCGAGGCCGTCGCCGTCGCGGTCGCCGAGGGCGGCGCGGACCTCGGCGTGGTCATGTGCTGGACCGGCACCGGCGTCGCGATGGCCGCCAACAAGGTGCCAGGCATCCGGGCGGCGCTCGCCTGGGACCCCTGGGTCGCCAGCGGGGCCCGGCGCTGGAACGACGCCAACGTGCTCGCCATGAGCCTCCGGCGCCTCGCGCCGGATGTGGCCGTGGAGGTGACGGAGGCGTTCCTGTCCGCCGTGGGGCCCGACCCGGACGAGGCCGACGCCATCGCCGCCCTCGCCGCGCTCGAGCGCCGGCACCGGCCATCGCCCTGATCGCCAGCGGGTGACCGTGACGGGCCCGGGGCGACCGATGGCCCGCGACCGGGGCCGCCGGGTCAGCGCGGCCTGAGGGCGGGCCTGAACCGGTACTGGAGCCGCTCCACCGTGTGGGCGCCTCGGACCGTGCATGTCGGCCGGGAGCGAGCCCGCCTCCGGTGTCCACGACGGGTCGAGGTGCAGCCCGAGCCGACTGGCCGCCTGGGTCCATTGGACCTTGAGGTGGGCCGTGGGCGCGACGATGACCACGCGCGCGGGCCGTTGGGCGAGGGCGATGCGCATGGCGGCAAGCGCGAAGGTGGTCTTGCCGGCGCCAGGGGTGGCGACCGCGAGGAAGTCGGGGTGGCTGGTCGCCTGGTAGCGCGTCAGCGCTGCGTGCTGCCAGGGGCGCAGACGGATGCTCCGGGACATCGGCTCCTTGGGGTGCGCCGCGGCGCGGCCGGTCTGGGTCCCCGGCGCGGCCCTGACGGTTACGGGTCAGGCAGGCGCAGGGCCATGCCCCGCCACAGCTGCGCGGAGTAGGTGGCTGACAGGTGGTCGCCGTCACGGGCCAGGAACGTGCCGTCGATCACGAGCGGGCACGGGTCGTATGGGCAGGCCAGCTTGCGCGTGGGGCGGAAGGTCACCTTGGCCGCCTTCGCCGCTTGTCTCGTGGTGCGCTCCCAGTGGAGCGTGGTCGACCCGCCGGCACGCGGCGAGCACTCGCGCACGTCACGGCTGTGCCTCCTGAGGCATGCCTGGAGGTCCGACGACCACTTCTGGATGTCCCCCAGCACCACCACCGTGTGGGTGGTGCTGATGGCGCGAAGGCGCTTGTAGGAGCGGGTGAGGGCCTCGCGCCAGAGTCGGCTCGTGCGGGCGTCCTTGGATGGCCATCTGCCGCCCTGGAACTGCGCGATCCGGATGTTGCCCACGATGATGAGGGCCGGCCGGAGGCGCTTGGCCTTTCGGAGCGCCCGCTGGCGCCAGGTCCGGCATGCCATGTCGCGCCGGCCCTCCCGGATGGACACGACATCGGCGATCGGGCAGGCCGACTTGGTCATGGCGACCAGCCGCCAGCCCCGTTCCCGGGCCACCTTTCGGATGGCCGGGAACCAATGGACCGCGTGCGAGTCCCCGATGAGCAGCACGACCTTGCCGGTGCGCGGGCCGAAGGAGCAGCTGCCGGGCCGGGACTTGCCGTGCCGCGAGTGGCAGGCCGGGTCCGACGACACCGCCACGTCATCACCCGCCCGTCGCGGCGCTGGGGTCAGCCCCCGCGGAAGCCGGCGGGCATCCTGTTCCAGGCCGTTGGGCCTGCCGTCCCCGTCGGCGTCCTCGCGCCAGTCCGACCGACCGTCGCCGTCCGTGTCTCGGCGGAGCGGGTCCGTGCCGGACTTCTGCTCGCCGGCATTGGACAGCCCGTCACCGTCCGGGTCCTGCGCGCCGTCCCGGACGCCATCAAGGTCGGAGTCGGGCGCGTCGGGGTCGGTGCCGCTCTCCTCAAGCTCGAAGCGGGTCGTCAGCCGGTCGCCGTCAGGGTCCTCATCGCCGTCGGTCGCTCCGTCGTCGTCGGTGTCAGGCCGCGAGGGGTCCAGGCCCAGGGTGACCTCGACACCGGTCGGGATGCCATCAGCGTCGTCGTCGCTCGCCGCCATCGCTGACAGCCCTGACGTCGCGAGCGCCCACAGCCCCCCGAGCACGCCATCCCGGCGCATGCCGAGACCCGACCCGCGCGCATCATCCGAGCGCCCTCCCACGCCGCCCGCGATGGGCTCGGCGGCCAGGGCAGGGGACGGCAGCAGGAGCGTCCATACGATGAGCGCGCACCCGAGCATGCGGCCAAGCGGGCGCCTGCGCGCGGCTTCGGTGACCAACGGCGATACAGGGGCTTCCTTGTCGCCCGATACGGCATCGGGACCCAGACCAGCGATGATACCGCGGGTCGTCCAATCGACCCGCGTGCCGGCTCACTTGGCCCAGCCCAAGTCCCCTGGCGAGATCCTCCGCAACGGCAGCGGCACCCAGCCACGCCGCGTGCGGGCCCTCGGCGTCCGCCGGGGCCGCGTTGCGCTCGCCGGTCCACCGAGGCGCGGCCATCGGGTTACTCATAGTAGCATGCACACATGAGTATCCGCCTCCAGGTCATCGTCCCTGCCGAACTCGACCGCACCGTCCGGCATGCGGCACGTCGCCGACGCCTCTCGACGAGCGCGTGGGTGCGTCAGGCGATCGAACGCCAACTCGCCGCGGAACGACCCGCTGAGGATCCGCTCGAGCGGCTCGCGAGTCTGGGAGCGCCAACGGCCGACATCGACCGGATGCTGCTGGAGATCGAGTCAGGTCGTCACTGATGATCTTCGTGGACTCCAACGTCCCGATGTACGTGGCCGGCGGGGACCATCCGAATCGCGGCCCGGCCCTGCGCCTGATGGCCAGAGCGCGATCGCGCGAGATCGAGCTGGTCACGAGCACCGAAGTGCTCCAGGAGATCCTGTACCGTTACGTGGGCCTCGGTCACCCCGATCTGGCCGTGCGGGTCTACGACCTGTTCGTGCAGCAGTGTGAGGTCGTGCTCCCTGTCACCTTGGCGGACATGGATCGGGTCCGAGCGATCCTGGGCAGCCCCACGCAGGTGAGCGTCCGCGATGCGGTCCATGCTGCCGTGATGCTGGAGAACGGCATCACGGAGATCGCCTCCTTCGACCATGGCTTCGACAATGTCGCCGGCATCACCAGGGTCGCCCTCGTCTGAACTGACGAACGTGCCGCTCGCCGCGGGGCGCGAGGCTCTGCGCGCCGCCGGCAGCCAGAGCGCGTGTCGCCCGGCGGCGGGGGAGCGTCTGATGCAGGTCGCCTCTGTCATACCCTGTAGTACCGATAATGGGAGTTATGTAACATCTGCCTCTCGTCCGGACCGCGTGTGAGAGGCCTCGGTCGGCATGGTCGACGAATCACCCCACCGCGAACGGGTTCACGACCCGCACGCCTCCGATGACCTCTCCGGCGCTCAGGTCCTCGGTCAGGAGCGTGCCAGCGCCGGCGATGACTGCCGCCTGGACGATCAGGGCATCCCAGAACGACACCCGGTGACGCTCCTGGAGCATCGATGCACCGACGATCGTCGCGGGCTCGATGAGGACCACGGGCCACGCGCTGTAGCGCTCGACCACCTCACGGGCCACGGCTCGCGAGATCGGCGAGCGCAGCCGCTGAGTCGCGACGTGGTAGAACTCCTGGAGCACCTGCGTGCTCAGGACGCCCGTGCGGTCGCGCCAGAGCCGTGCAAGCAGGGTCGCGGCGATGGGCTGCTTGAGGACCTCCGACCTGTCATGCGCATACAGCAGGACGCTGCTGTCGACGAACTCCGGGCGCTCAGCGGCCGTGACGATCGAGGCGCTCCGCATAGATGTCGTCACGCGTCCAGTTCCGGCCACCATGGGCTCCCGCCGCTTCCAACAGCTCCAGCGCCCCCAGGCGGGCCGCTTCGTAGCGTTCGTCCTGCGCCACGAGCTCCGTGATCTGCCGGGCGACCAGGGCGCTGATGGAGGTGCCGCGCCTGGCCGCGAGCACACGGGCGCGCTGGATCACGTCCGCATCGAGTTGGATGGTCAGGTTGGTCTTGGCCATAGGGCGAGGCTCCACAGGTTGTCGCGTGGGCCACAGCATATCACGTGGGCACGCCCCGACGGACCGGCAGTCCGGGCGCCCGGCGGTCAGGGCTCCGTGAGGACCTCGACCAGTCGATGGAGCTCGCCCTCGGTCAGGCCGCCCGCACGCAGCAGGGCGACCGCCCCGCCATGGCGCTCGTCGAGGTGACGCAGGACGTCCTCCATGTACTCGGGGGGGCTCTCGGTCTCCACGGGCCCGCCTCGCCAGTCGACCAGGTGGGGATCCTCCACGGGCCCAGCGAACGACCCCGCCGACATCGCGTAGTCCTCGACCACCACGTCCCGTGGCACGCCCACCGCCGAGAGGATGAGCGCGATCGCGACCCCCGTCCGGTCCTTGCCCGCGGCGCAGCCGATGGCGACGGCGGTGCCACCGGGCGCGATGACGGCCCGGACCACGTCCACGAGATGCGCCCCTCGCTCATCGACGATGCGCCGGTACATGCGCAACAGGCCCACATGGGGCGTGGCGTCGTCCTCCTCGAAGGCGAGCAGCGGGATGCTCCGGTACCGGACGTGGGGCGAGTCACGGAACACGCTGGGCGCCTTGGCCAGCTCGCTCGGCCAGCGCAGGTCGATGGTCTGGCGCAGGCCCATGTCGAGCAGCGCAGTCTGGGAGCCACCCGGGAGCAGGTCGAGCGAGTCGGTACGAAGGAGCGTCCGCCAGCGGGTCGTGCGGCCATGGGCGGCCGGGTAGCCGCCCACGTCCCGCAGGTTGCGGGTGCCGGGTAGCGGGAGGCGGCGGTCGGGGTGATCGTGGGCGGGCCGACCGGGCATCGGCGCGACGGGGGTCATCGGCCTAGCCTAGCGCGGACGCGCGACCCCGGCACGGACGCGACCCCGGCGCGGACGCGTCAAGGGTGACGGTCCACCGTGACCCACGCCGGGTCGAGACGACAGTGGATGACCGCCGGGCGCCGTGCCGCGAGGGCCTCGCGCAGCGCGACCTCGAAGCTCGCGTCATCGGTGGCGCGCAACCCCAGGGCGCCACAGGCCTCCGCGACGCCGGCCCCGTCGATGGGCCCGAGCCCGGAGGCGATGTGCGGTCGACCCTGGCGATCCTGCTGCGCCCGTACCGTGCCATAGCCGTGGTCATCGAGCACCACCACGATCGGGCGGGCACCCTCGCGGACAGCCGTCTCCAGTTCCGCCATCGACATTGCGAACCCGCCATCTCCGCACACCGCGACCACGGGCCGGTCGCCATGGACCAGGGACGCCGCAAGGGCGGCCGGGAGGGCATAGCCCATGGACCCCGAGGTCGTGCCCAGGAACGTCCCTGGGCGCAGGAAGCGATAGCCCCGCGCGAGCCAGCCGACCGCGTTGCCCGAGTCGGTGGTCACGATCGCATTGGGTGGCAGTGCCGCCTGGAGCGCGCCGACCACCCGGCCAGGATGGACGCCGGGCCCGCCCCACTCCCCTCCCGTGACATCCGACGCGGCCATGTATGCGGCCCGGTCCTCCGCCATCCGCTCCAACCTCCACTGTCGGTTGGTCGCGTCCAGCACCTTGCCCCGCAACTCAGCCCAGGCGAGATCGAGGAAGCGGGCGGCGTCCGTGGCGATGGCCAGGTCCGGGGCGGACAGGCCGCGACCGGCCGTGCGTGGCTCGGGGTCCACGTGGACCCATCGGGTGCTCGCGACCGGTATGCGGTAGCCATGCGTGGCCACCTGGTTGAGGCGCGCCCCGAGGACCAGCAGCACGTCCGCCTCCTCCAGGCGCCGACGCACGGTCGGGGCGCTCCACGCACCGGTGACGCCCAGATAGCCCGGGTGGTCGTTGGGCACCACGTCCGGGCGCCGCCAGGACGCGATCACCGGGATCGCGAGCTCATCGGCGAGCGCGAGCAGGCGCTTGGTGGCTCGTGCCCGGATGACACCGCCACCCGCGAGGATGACGCCCCGGCGCGAGGCAGCGAGCCACCTGATGGCCTGGCGCACCGCGTCACGGTCAGGCGCGGGCCCCGAAGCGGGTGTGGGACTCGGGCCTCCGTCGTCCCCGACCTCGCTCCCCAGCAGGTCCTCGGGCAGCACCAGGGCGATGGGGCCAGGTCGGCCGCCCAGGAGCTGTCGGAGCCCCTCGCCCAGGACGCGCGGCGCGTCCCCGGGGCGCTCCAGCTCCACCGACCAGCTTGCCAGCGAGCCGATGCCACGCGCCAGGTCCGACTCCTGGAACGCCTCGCGTCCGCGATGCTCGCGTCGGACGCCCGACAGGAGCGCCACGACTGGCAGCGAGTCCTGACGCGCGGCGTGGATGCCGATGGCGGCGTTCGCTGCGCCCGGGGTCCGGGACACGAAGACCGCCTGCGGACGACCGGTGACCTGGGCGGTGGCCGCGGCCATGAACGACGCGGCCCCCTCGTGACGCGCGGCCACGACCCGGATACCCGATTCGGCCAGCCCGTCCAGCATCGCCACGGACCCCTCGCCAGGCACACCGAACGCGTATCGGACGCCTGCGGCGGCGAGGCGCCGGCCCACCAGGCCCGCGACCGTGGTGCGGGTCGGCGACGGTGCGACGGGCACGGACGCCCCCGGGTCTGGTATCGGCGGCGCCAGCTCGGGTTCCGACGGCCCCTCGTCGGCCGCGGTCGTCCCCAGGTCAAGCGGCCCCGGCTCGGGCGTGACCGCCGGAGCCGCCGGGACCGCTTGGGGCATCAGGGTGACGTGACCGTGGTCCAGACCAGGGACAGGATCACCAGGACCGCCACCAGACCCACCAGCAACCGCGCCCAGCGGCTCTCCACCATGGTCCACCTCAGCGGTAGTTCGTGAACTGGAGCGCGACCGGGTACGAGTCGGCATCCTCGCGCAGCCGCGCGATGACCTTCTGGAGCTCGTCCTTGCTCTTGCTGGTGACCCGGACCGCGTCACCCTGGATCTGGCCCTTGACCTTGGGGTAGTCGTCCCGGAGGAGCTTGCTCACGCGCTTGGCGACATCCTCGGGCAGGCCCTTGCGCAGGCCGATCCGCTGGCGGAACTGGCTCCCACCCGCGGGCTCGAGCGTGCCCCAGTCGAACACCTTGAGGGACAGACCACGACGGACCGCCTTGGACTCGATGAGGTCGCGCATCGCCTGCGCCCTGAGCTCCGAGTCCACGCGCAGGACGATCTCGTCCTTGCCCAGCTCGAGGTCAGCGGTCGCGCCCTTGAAGTCGTAGCGTGTCTGGACCTCGCGCCGCACCTGGTCCAGGGCGTTCACCAGCTCCTGCCGGTCGTACTCGCTGACCACGTCGAACGATGCGTCACCCGCCATGGGTCCCTCCTCTGATCACGTCACCCTCGGGCGCGAACGTCCCATCCACACCCACCTCCCGGGTGAGGGTCCATTCGCGCATCCGCGTGATGAGGCCGGCGTCATCCAGCTCCATGGTCAGGAAGCCACGCTGGCGGACCCTCTGGGCATCGGAGCGCCGCGTGTAGGCGCCGTGCCAGCGCGCCAGGACCGTCCGTCCCACGACCCACACCTGTTCCGCGTCATGCTCCACGTTCGCCCGAGACGCGACAGCCGCGTTCCAGGCGCCCCGGATGGCGTTGGCGCCCACCAGCGGCTCCTCGAAGGGGTCACCACGCAACTCGCCGTCCGCACGGAACATCGAGACCGCGAGGTCCACGTCGCGTCGCTCGGCGGCGTGCTTGAGGCGCGCGAGCAGATCCTGCCCGTCGCCGGGGGTCAGAGATGGCATGCCTGTCATCGTACCAAGTCAGGGCCGCCCGGCAGGCGGGAGCCGGGGCCCGCGAGGCTCGCGACGAGGCGCTCCGCGATGACGTACGAGCGCCCGCCCCCCATGACCAGGACCACGTCCCCCGGTGCCACCTCGGCGGCCAGGTATGCCGCGGTCTCCTCGACCGACCCTGCGGCCACCGCCGGCGCCCGACCACGCGATACGACGGCCGTGGCGAGCGCGGCGGGGCTCGTGATGGTCGTGTCCGGGTCACGCCCCGCCCAGATGTCCGCGATGACCACCCGGTCGGCATCGGCCAGCGCGTCCGCGAAGCGATCAAGCATGGCTGCCGTCCGGTGGAACGTGAGCGGCTCGTACACCGCCCACAGACGACGGCCAGGGTGACGCTCACGGACCGCTCGGATGGTCACCGCGATGGCCGTGGGGTGGTGCGCGTAGTCGTCGAGGACGAGCACGGCCCCTGGCTCCCCCTTGACCTCCAGCCGACGACCCACGCCCCTGAACGTGCCCAGCTCGCGAACCACGTCCGAGGCCGGCACGCCCAGGACCAGCGAGGCACCGGCGACACCGAGCGCGTTGGCGGCGTTGTGAGCGCCCGGGAGGGCGAGCCCCACCTCAGCCGCCACCTCCATGCCCCAGCGACCCCGCCCTGACACGAGCGTGAGTCCCCCATCGGGGCGAGGCCGGCCGACCAGGTCCAGGGAGCGTTCGTCAGCCGACGACCGGAGCCCCACCCGCACCAGTTCGCCGGGCCAGTCCGCCAGGCGCTCCACCAGCCGCCTGACGCCAGGGTCACCGACGTTCGCGACCAGGGTCCGCGCGGTGTCGCCCGGCGCTCGCAGCCACGCCTCGAAGGCGTCGAGCACGGCGGACTCGTCCGCGAAGACGTCGGGGTGGTCCCACTCGGCGTTGAGCAGCACTGCCACGACCGGGCGATACGCGTCGAAGTTGCCGGCGTACTCGTCCGCCTCGACCACGAACGCATCGCCCCTCCCCCACCGGGCCGTCGCCGGTGCGCCACCCGTCAGCGAGCCGGGCAGGAGCGCGCCGACGAACGCCCCCGGGTCGATGCCGGCACCGGCCAGCACATGGACCAGCCAACCCGAGCTCGTGGACTTGCCGTGCGTCCCGGCCACACCCACCAGTCGGCCGCCCTGGCTGGCCGCGCAGTCCGCCACGACCTGCTGCCACGCCTCGGGCACGATGCCCGCCTCGACGGCCGCGTGCAACTCCGGGTGGTCCGGGGCGACCGCGGTGAGAGCCTTGGTGACGGCGAGGCGATCCACCACGGCCCGACCCTCATGGGCGACGTGCCCCGGGTCGTGCGCCCCCGTCACCCGCACGCCTACCTCGTCCAGGGCGACGGTGTACGGCGAGGGGCCGCCGGGGTCGCACCCCGTGACGATGGCACCGGCCCGGACCGCGAGCCAGGCGGCCGCGGACGCCCCGGCCCCGGCAGCGCCCATCACGTGGATCCGCTGGGCGCGTCCGAGGGGCCTCGCCTCCCGGGCGCTGGCCAGACCCCGGCCGATCGACCCGGCGCGGGTCACGCCGACCGCTCGAGACGGCGCAGGAGGCACTCCAGGGTGGCAGCCGCGCTCGCGCGCTTGTTGGCTGCACGATCCCCGTCCCACACACGCCGCTCGACCGTGGCACCGGCATGGTCGGCGGCCGCGACGTACACCAGACCAACAGGCTTGGTCGGCGTTGCGCCGCTCGGCCCCGCGATGCCCGTGACACCGATGCCAAGGTCCACGCCCAGGCGCCGGCGGATGCCGACCGCGAGCGCCTCGGCGACCTCCGCGGACACCGCCCCGTGCGTCGCCAGCAGGTCATCCGGCACACCGGCGAGGTCGCGCTTGAGGGCGTCGCTGTAGACCACGGCGCCGCCCACGTACCACGCGCTCGACCCGGGTACCTCGGTGAGCGCATGCCCGATGAGGCCCCCGGTGCAGGACTCCGCCGTCGCGAGTGTCGAGCCACGTCGACCGAGTGCCGCACCGACCTGCTCGGCCAGTGCCACCAGGTCCGTCATCCGGGCGCTCGCCGGCTCCCGCTCACGGGCCCGCCGCGGCCCGCTCACGGGACTCGGACCGGGTCCTCGCCGTCCGTGATGCTCCAGGTGCTGCTCCCAGGGCGGTTGCTGAGTCGGCTCGGCGCGTCACCCATGATGCCGACCAGGGTGCGTCGCTCACTGCGGGCACGGAACACCACGGTCCTCCTCGCCTGGATGACCATGCGCTCACCCGAGCGCATGGTGCTCCCGGGATCCAACTCGACGCCATCGACGCTGACCTGGACCCACGCCTTGCCGCCGGGACGTGCGCCGATGACGACCACGAAGCCCTGATAGTCGACGCGCACCCGGCGCCGGATCCGGCTCCGTGTGAGCTGGTCGGTGGGCACCGTCTCGACGAGGACCTCCCAGCGACCGGGCGCCAGGACCAGCTCATGCTCGAAGGCGCCCTTCCGTGCTCGGACCTCGATCGAGCCCGGGTCACCCGGACGCTTGGTCTTGCCGAGCCATCGGACATCGATGCGCACCGTCTGGGCATCGGTGGTTCCCTTGACCGTCACCTTGGCGTCACCACTCCGGCTCCCCTGACGCGGGGAGCGCAGCTCGAGCGCCGCTGGGTGGGGTGAGGGTGCGACGGACGCGTCGGCGGGCGCCTCCGGGGATGGCGCCGCCGTCTCGACGCCAGCCGGGATGACGCCGGCCAGGGCGGTCGGAGCGGGCGTGGGCACCGCGGATGGCTCGGCGTCCACGGGCACGTTGACGATCATCCGCAACGGGTCCGCCTCCCGACCCGTGGCCGGGTCCTTGGTGCGGATCAGGAAGTCGTTCTGGCCCTTCTGGACCATGAGCTCCAACGTCCACCGGCCCTCGCCATCCGCGACCGTGCTGCCCGCCGGCTCCTGGACCGCATCGAACACGTCGACGGTCGCGCCATCGGGTGCGGTGCCCCTGACCGTGACGCGGGTGTCATCCGGGGCCACCGTCAGCACCGACTGCCCATCGAGCGTGAGCGCGGGCACCTGCGAGAAGCGCACCAGCTGGAGGCCGACGTACCCCACGAACACCAGGATGACGATGCCCAGGAACGCCGCCACGAACACCCCCGGGGTGAGGGTGAACCCGGATCGGGGCTCCGTGAGGGGCTGCGGTGGCGCCACCACGGCCACACCCGACGCGCGCGATGCGCCCCCCCGCTCCTCCGCGTGCCAGCGCGCGAGCACCTCGGCCGGGTCGAGACCCAGATAGACCGCGTAGTTGCGCAGGAACCCCGTGACGTACACCGAGCCGGGCAGCTCGGCGAAGTCGCCCGCCTCGAGGGCCGCCAGATGGCGCACCCTGATCCGGGTGTCGCGCTCGGCGCGATAGAGGTCAACGCCCTTCTTCTCGCGCGCGGCATGGAGCATGTCCCCGACGCCCGGGGCGGCGTACGCGTCGACCGGTGCCCGGTCGCGACCGATGCGACGGCCGACGCGGATCTGCTGGCGCGCGGTCATGAGTGTCGGTCGATCCTCGGTCCCTAGGCTACGAACGGCATGGCGACCGGATGGTCACGGCACGACAAGGATACGACGTCCGGCCAGTCCTGACTCCCGGGAGATCCGGACCCCGGTGATGACCGGACGGTCCACGTCGCCTGGGCGTGTCACGGATGGCAAGGACGACTGTCTCCACCGTGCGTGCCTGAGTCTGGGGCCCAGGTCATGGGAGGTCACATCCTCACGATCACGTATCCTGCGGGCGCTCGTGGCGCACCATCGAGGCCCCCGAGCCCCAGCGCGCGCCCGACCGTCTAGAGGTCGTCGACATCCTCGGGGCCGCGGACCCAGTTCTCGGGGCCATACACCACCCGCGGCACCGCGGGGTTGCGTGGGTCCTGGGGACCCACGATGCCGAACCGCTCGAGCTCCTCCATCAGGCGGCTCGCCCGGTTGAAGCCAACCTTGAGCTTGGTCTGCATCATGGACGTGCTCGCCTTGCCGGTCTGGAGCACGAGCTCGGCGGCCCGGGGGGTCAGCTCGTCCTCGGCCATCTTCGCCAGCCAGCCGAACTGGCCCCCGTTCCCGTCGTCGCCATCCTCGCCGGCGCCCGCCAGCACGTCAGGGTCGTAGCTGGGCTGCGGCTCCTGGGCCCGCCAGTGCTCGCATACCGCGCGTACCTCGGCATCGGACAGGAACACCCCCTGGAGACGCACCGGTCGGGGCAGGTCGGACGGTTGGTAGAGCATGTCGCCCCGACCGATGAGGTCCTCTGCCCCGGGTGCGTCGAGGACGGTCCGGCTGTCCACGTTGGACGCCATCGCGAACGCGATCCGACTGGGGACGTTGGCCTTGATGAGCCCGGTCACCACGTTGACGCTCGGGCGCTGCGTCGCCAACACCAGGTGGATGCCCACCGCGCGCGCCTTCTGGGCCAGCTTGACGATGGGGTCCTCCACCTTCCGGCCCTCGCGCATCATCAGGTCCGCGAGCTCGTCGATGATGAGGACCAGATACGGCAGCCGCTCCTCCTCCTCGACCCTGGGGCTCGCGTTGTAGGCGCCGATGTTGCGCTCGCCGCGCGCGGCAAGGATCTTGTAGCGGTCCTCCATCTGGCCCACCGCCCAGGCCAGCGCGGCACGCGCCTGGTTGGGCTCCATGATCACCGGCGCCTTGAGGTGCGGCAGGTCAGCGTAGGCCGCCAGCTCGACACGCTTGAGGTCGACCAGCACCAGCTCCACCTCGGCAGGTGTCGCCCGCATGAGCAGGCTGGTGATGAGCGCGTTGACGCACACGCTCTTGCCCGACCCGGTGGCGCCCGCGATGAGCAGGTGCGGCATCCGTGCGAGGTCCACGGCATACGCCTTGCCTGACACGTCCCGACCCAGGGCGAACGTCAGCTTGGAGGTCGCATGCTCCATGCGGGCGTCCTCGTAGAGACGCCGGAAGCCGACCACCTCCGGGGCGTTGTTGGGGATCTCGATGCCCACCACGTCCTTGCCCGGGATGGGCGCCTCGATCCGGATGGAGCGGGCGGCGAGGGCCATCGCGAGGTCGTCCGAGAGCCCTTCGATGCGTGACAGCTTCACCCGCACGTCCGGCTTCACCTCGTACTGAGTGACCACTGGGCCGCTGTTGGTGGCCACCACCTGTGCCGGGATCTGGAAGCTGCGCAGCTTCTCCTCGATGATGCGGGTGTTCCGCTCGTGGTCGATGGCCTGGCCGCCGGTCGGTGTGGCGCCCTGGTCCAGGAGGGCGACGGCCGGCAGCTCCCACGTGCGAGGCGGCCGCGCCACCGGCTCCGGACCCGATCCCACGACTGCGGCACGCGCGACTGTCGCGACAGCCCCCGCCGGAGCCCCGGCCATGCCCGACCCAGTCACGGCACCGGGTGGACCCGGTGCAGTCCCTCGATCGGACGACCCATCGGCCCGGCGGGTCACGGGCTTGGCCGCGTACTCCCCGGGTCCGGTGCCCGCCCAGACGGTCTGGCTCAGCGGCGCAGGGCTGGGGACCGGCTGCGGCAGGACGGGGATGGCCTCGGTGCGCTCGGGCCGGGTGGTCGTGGGCTCGGCGGGCCGCGACCGCCCCCGCGGAGCGGCTGGGTCGACGACGGGGCTCCCGCCTTCCTCGTCACGCGCGGCGCGGGTGCGCGCGGCATCCAGGGCCGTGCCCGCGAGCCCTGCCATCGCGCGACCCCCGGTCGACACCGGTTGGACGAGCGCCCGCAGCGTCATCTCGAACAGCAGCAGGATGCCAGCCACGAGCATGCCCACCAGGACCAGGAACGCACCCACCGACCCCACGAGGTCCGTGAGCGAGGACGACATCACCTCGCCCAGTCTCCCGCCACCCGCCGAGAGCTCGGCCGCCGATTCCCCCCGCCCTGACAGCAGGTGGATGAGGCCCTCACCTGCCACGAAGACGAGCAGGCCACCGACCGTGAGCGAGATCCAGCCGGTGCGCAGGCGCGAGCCGCGCTCGACCATCACGCCCGCGATGATGAGGAGCACACCCAACAGCCAGGCACCCTGACCGAACCACGGACGGAGCACCCCGCTGACGAAGTCCCCGAACACCCCCTGACCCGAAAGCAGCAGTGCGGCCAGGGTGATGGCCCCCAGGACGATGAGCACGACCCCCACGATCGACCGCAGGGTCTCCGGCTCCACGAGGGGACCCCGGGCCACCTTGGGCGCGGACGGCGTCGGGCGACGACGCGGCGACGGCCCGCGGGCTCGACCCCTGGCCGACGGGCGGGAGCCAGCGCCGCCCTTGGGGCTCGCCATCAGACCTCGACCACCACGGGCATCACCATCGGCCGCCGCCGCGTGGCCTCGTAGAGGTACTGCGAGAGCCCATCCTTGAGCTTCTCCTTGAGCAGGGCGATCTCGTTCATGCGGTCGATCCGGTCGCCCGGGCCCTCCAGGATGCGCGAGATGCGCTCGGTGGCCCCCGCGATGAGCGTCGCGTCAGGTTGGGCCACGAACCCACGGGTCACGATCTCCGGCGTGCCGATGAGGTTGCCGTTCTGCCGGTCCACCGTGACCACGACCAGGAAGATGCCATCGCTCGCGAGGGCGCGACGGTCGCGCAGCACGACGTCCCCGACCTCACCCACCGACAGACCGTCCACGAACACCATGCCCGCCTCGACGGCGGTCCCGCGCCGGATGAGGCCATCGGGGAAGAACTCGAGCGGCTGGCCGTTCTCGAGGATGAAGATGTTGTCGGGCGCGACGCCCACCTCGGCCGCGAGGCGTCCATGGGCGACCTGCATCCGGAACTCGCCGTGGACCGGGATGAACGCGCGGGGCCGGGTCAGGTTGAGCATCAGCTTGAGCTCCTCCTGGCTGGCATGGCCCGAGACGTGCGCATGCCGGATGGCATGGTAGTAGACATTGGCGCCCACCTTGAACAGGTTGTCGATGGTGCGCGCCACATACTCCTCGTTGCCCGGGATGGGGCTGGCGCTCACGATCACCGTGTCACCGGGGACGATCTCCACGAACCGATGATCGCGATTGGCCATCCGGGCGAGACCCGCCATCGGCTCGCCCTGTGCCCCGGTCGTGGCGATGCACAGCTCGCGGTCGGCGATGTCCCGCAGCCGGTCCTTGGGGACCTGCTGCCCAGGGCCGGGGCGCAGGTAGCCCAACTCGCTCGCGATGCGCGTGTTCTGCTCCATGGAGCGCCCGATCACGGCGACCTTGCGCCCGAACTCACCCGCCGCGTCGAACACCTGCTGGATGCGCGCGATGTTCGATGCGAAGGTGGCCACGATGACGCGGCCATCGAGGCCCTCCATGATGCCCCGGAACGCCTCGCCCACGGTCCGCTCCGACGGGGTGTAGCCGGGGCTCTCGGCACGCGTCGAGTCGGACAGCAGGCACAGCACGCCCTCGGCGCCCAGGCGCGCCAACTCGTGGAAGTCGGTCCCCTTGCCATCGACCGGGGTCTGATCGAACTTGAAGTCGCCGGTGTGGACCACGGTCCCGAGCGGCGTTCCCAGGGCGATGCCCATGGCATCGGGGATGGAGTGACCGATCCGGAAGCCCCGCGCCGTGAACACGCCCAGACGCACCGTCTCGCCTGGTTCGAGCGCCATGAGCGGGTTGTTCCGCAGCTTGTGCTCCTTGATCTTGTTGGAGAGGAGCCCGCGCGCGAGGGTCGAGGCGTACACCGGGACACCGGGGAAGGACGGCAGGATGTAGGGCAGGGCACCCACGTGGTCCTCGTGGGCGTGCGTGATCAAGAACGCCTTGACCCGGTCCCTGCGCTCCTTGAGATAGGTCACATCGGGGATGACGAGGTCGATGCCGAACATCTCCTCGTCCGGGAAGGCGAGCCCACAGTCGATGACGACGATCTCGTCGTCATACTCGAAGGCGGTGAGGTTCTTGCCGATCTCACCCACGCCACCCAGGGGCAGGATGCGCAGCGGCACCGAGGATCGTGCGGAAGCGACGCCGTCGGCCATCAGAAGAGTCGCATCTGGTCGTTCTCCGGGGTCTGGTCACGCGCGCCGCCCAGGACCTCGAGCGGGGCGAGGGTGTCAAGCGTCGCGAGGCTCTCGGTCGCGTCGAGGAGGTCGGGCAGGTCAGGCACGGGCTGGGTCTCCTCGGGCGTGGGCGGCAGCGCGGCACGGGCCTCGCGTGACGCGATGAGCGCCGCCGGCACCCGTGACATGTCGTCGCGCATGGCCTCCTTGAGCGCTCCCTGGCGCAGCGCTGCGGCCGGGTGGTACATGGCGAACGCGCGCGCCGCGCGGGCACCGGTGGCGGGGTCCACTGGCCGAACGGTTCCATGGGCCTGGCTGATGCGCGCGCCCGGCATGAAGGTGCCCAGCGAGAACCGACCAAGGGTCACCACGAGCGCAGGGTCGAGCGCTTCGAGCTGTCGACGCAGGAACGGCGCGCACGCAGCGATCTCATCGGGCTCCGGGTCACGATTGCCGGGCGGCCTGCATTTCACGACATTGGTGATGAACACGTCGGAACGACGCCACCCGATGGCGCCGATGAGCTCGTCAAGCAACGAGCCGGCGGCCCCCACGAACGGTCGGCCCTGCTGGTCCTCGTTCGATCCCGGACCCTCGCCCACGAACACGACCTCGGTGTCGGGGCTCCCCTCCCCCGGCACGGCATGGGTGCGGGCCTGCGCCAGCCTGCATCGCTGGCAGGCACGCACCTCGTCAGCGATGGCGGCGAGCCCGGCGGACCGCTCCCCGGCGGTCATCATGCGCGACGCCCGAGCGGCGTGTCACAGGCTGCCGAGGTAGCCCCGCACGCGTCGACGCTCGTCGCCCGACGAGTGGCCCGGCTCGACGGCGCGGAGCGCCGTGGCCCGCGCGGCCTCACCCGGCGGCCGGCGTCCGCCGCGATGCCGCCACCAACCAGCCGCGCTGCACCAGGATCTCCGCGATCTGGACCGCGTTCGTCGCCGCACCCTTGCGGATGTTGTCCGAGACGACCCAGAACGCGAGGCCACGCCCGTCATCGCGAGACGTGTCCGTTCGCACGCGCCCGACGTAGATGTCGTCCGAGCCGGCGGCATCGATGGCCAGCGGATAGGTGTTCGTAGCCGGGTCATCGACCACCACGACGCCCGGGACACGAGCGAACAGCTCGCGCGCCCGCGCCGGCGTGACCGGCTCGCGCGTCTCCACATGGACGGCCTCCGAGTGCGCCGAGAACACGGGCACGCGCACCGCGGTGCACGACACGCGCAGGTCCGGGAGATGGAGGATCTTGCGACTCTCGGCGAGGACCTTCCACTCCTCCTTGGTGTAGCCGTCCTCGCGGAAGACGTCGATATGTGGGAGCGCGTTGAACGCGATCTGGTGGGGATAGACGTCCGCGACCATCGGCTCGCCGGTGGCCCAGGCGCGCGTCTGCTGCTCGAGCTCCCGGACCGCCCTGCCGCCCGTGCCGCTGACGGATTGGTAGGTGTCGACGATGACCCGCTCGAGGCCGACGCTGTCGCGGAGCGCCATGAGCAGCGGTACCAGCTGCATCGTGGAGCAGTTGGGGTTGGCGATGATACCCTCGTGCATCTCGGCGTCTCCCGCGTTCACCTGCGAGACGACGAGGGGTACGGCGGGGTCCATGCGCCACTGGGACGAGTTGTCCACGACCACAGCGCCGCGCTTGGCGGCCTCCGGTGCGAGCACCCGCGATGTCTCCCCGCCAGCCGAGAAGATCGCGACATCCACACCCTCGAACGCGTCGGGCGTGGCCACCTCCACGGGCCACGCGCGCCCTCCGAGCTCCACCGAGCGCCCATCGGCACGCGTCGCGAGGGGGCGCAGCGTCCCGACCGGGAAGCCACGCTCGCCGAGCACCGACACCATGGTGCTGCCCACGAGGCCGGTGGCGCCCACGACCGCCACGGTCAGGGGGCGTGAGGCGGATGGTGGGCGTGCGGCCGCGATCGCTTGGGTGACCATGGGATCCTGACTCTGCTCCTGATCTGCTGGCCCGATGGGACCTCACGCGATGATACGGCGTCGCGTCCGCCTCGGCCGTGATGCGCGACCCACCGGGTGGTCGGCCACCCGGTGGCGGGGCAGCCCGGTCAGGCGACCGGACCGGATGATCCGGCCGCCCCACAGGCTCAGGCTGGCGTCTTGGCCTGATGTCGCTGCATCGCCGCCCTCCGGGACAGGTTGACCCTGCCCTGTCGGTCGATCTCGGTCACCACGACCATGATCTCGTCACCCACCTGGACGACATCCTCGACGGTGGGCACGTGATAGTCGGCCAGCTCGCCGATGCGCACGAGGCCCTCCTTGCCGGGCAGGATCTCGACGAAGGCGCCGAAGCCCATGATGCGCGTGACCTTGCCCAGGTAGAGCGCGCCGATCTCGACCTCGCGGGTGATCGACTCGATCCAGGCGATGGCCTTCTTGGAGGCCTCGCCGTCGACCGCGGCCACCTCGACCGTGCCGTCGTCCTCGACGTTGATCTCGGTGCCCGTCTCCTCCTGGATCTTGCGGATGGTCGCGCCACCCTTGCCGATGATGTCCCGGATCTTCTCGGGGTTGATGTGGATGGTCGTGATGCGCGGTGCGAACTCGCTCATCTCGCCGCGCGCGGAGGGCATCACCTCGAGCATCTTGTCGAGGATCGACAGGCGTGCCACGCGGGCCTTCTCCAACCCGGTCCGGATGATGGCCTCGTTGATGCCCTGCACCTTGATGTCCATCTGGAGGGCCGTGATGCCGTCGCGGGTGCCGGTGACCTTGAAGTCCATGTCACCGAAGGCATCCTCCTTGCCCAGGATGTCGGTGAGCACCGCGAACCGGTCCCCCTCCGTGACCAGACCCATCGCGGCACCCGCGACGGGGGCCTTGATGGGCACGCCGGCATCCATGAGCGCGAGCGTCGAGCCACAGGTGGACGCCATGGAGGTGGAGCCGTTCGATGTCACGCACTCCGACACCAGGCGGATGACGTATGGGAACTCCTCGTGCGACGGGAGCACCGGCACCAGTGCCCGTTCGGCGAGCGCACCATGACCGATCTCGTGTCGGCCGGGGCCACGCATCGGCTTGTTCTCGCCGGTGCTGTAGGGCGGCATGTTGTAGTGATGGAGGTAGCGCTTGGACTCCTCGGGGCCGATGGTGTCGATGCGCTGGACGTCGCTGCTCGGGCCGAGTGTCGCCACGGTCAGCGCCTGGGTGTCACCGCGAGTGAACAGACCGGAGCCATGCGCGCGCGGGATGAGCCCGACCTCGACCGAGATGGGGCGGATGGTGTCCGTGTCGCGACCGTCCATGCGGACGCCCTCGGCGAGCACGAGCTCGCGCACGACTTTCTTGTGGACGAGCCCGGTCAGACCCTTGGACAGCCCCGAGTCGATCTTGGCAGCATCGAGCGCGGCGTTCGCCGCGTCCTGGTCGCCGCCCTTGGCGCGCGAGCGAATCGAGGCAGCGATCGCCTCCTTGAGGGTCTTGAGGCGCGCCGGCAGGTCGCCGATGAGCCGGATGAGCAGAGCCGCGGTCGCCTCCGCGTCCGGCAGCGCCCGATGGGTGGGCTCCGGGAGCGAGAAGAAGCGGCACACGTCGGCGAGCTTGTACACGCCCAGGTCCGGGTAGGCCTCCCGGGCCAGGGTCAGCGTGTCGAGGTATCGACCCTGCCCCACTTTGGTCGCCGCGACCGCGTTGACGAACGACAGGTCGAAGCCCACGTTGTGGCCGACCAGCAACGCGTCGCCCGCGAACGCCAGCAGGTCCGCGACGGCCTTGTCAGGGGCAGGCGCACCCTTGACGTCCTTGTCCGTAAGACCGTGGAGTTGGTTGCCGACGATCGGCCGGCCCGGGTCCACGATGGTCGACCAGCGCTCAGTGACGGCGCCCTGCTCCACCTTGACCGCGCCGATCTCGACGATGCGACCGAGCTTAGGGTCCACGCTCGTGGTCTCGAGGTCGAACACCACGAAGGGACGGCCCGCCCACACGGCGTGCACGAAGTCGACCACCGAGTCGGTGGAGGGCTCGAGGAACGGGGTGCGCTTGGCCTTGCCCACCTGTGCCCGCAGCTGCTCCTGGAGGTCGATGAGCGGCTGGAGCGAGCGATGGCCGAACAGGATGGCCTCGGCCATCACGTCCTCGGTCAGCAGCCTGGCGCCCGCCTCGACCATCATGATCGCGTCACGGGTCCCGGAGACGACCAGGTCGAGCTCGGATTCCCTGAGCTGCGAGTTGGTGGGGTTGACCACGAACCGGCCGTCGATGCGTCCCACGCGAACCGCACCCACAGGACCCAGGAACGGGATCTCGCTGATGGTCAGCGCCGCGGACGCGGCGACCGTGCCGAGCACGTCGGGGTCGTTCTCGCGGTCCGTGGAGAGCACCGTCAGGACGATCTGGACGTCGTCCTTGTAGCCCTCGGGGAACAACGGCCGGATGGGCCGGTCGGTCAGGCGTGCCGCGAGGATGGCCGCCTCCGACGGTCGTGACTCGCGCTTGATGAAGCCGCCGGGGATCTTGCCCGCGGCATACATCCGCTCCTCGAAGTCCACCGTCAGCGGGAAGAAGTCGAGCCCGGGGCGAGGGTCGGATCGGTTGGCTGTGCCCAGCACGACGGTGTCACCGTAGCGCACGGTGACGGATCCCCCAGCCAGCCGGGCGAGCCTGCCCGTCTCGATGGTGAGGGTGCGACCGCCGAACTCGGCGGTCAGGGTAGTGACCGGCATGTGTCCTCCACGCGGAGGGATGACGGACCCTGTTCGACGGCTGCCTTGTGAGTCATCCGTCACACGACGGGCCTCACCGGCCGTTGGGTCAGCGTGATCGCGCGACGGTCCGGTTCATCGCCGTCGCGAGGTGGTGCGCTAGCGGCGCAGCCCCAGCCGGCTGATGACGGCGCGATACCTGGCGTTGTCCTTGCGCATGAGGTACGCGAGGAGTCGGCGACGCTGGCCAACGAGCTTGAGCAGGCCGCGCCGCGAGTGATGATCCTTCGGGAAGGCTCGCAGATGCTCCGTGAGACCGGTGATGCGCTCCGTCAGCAGAGCGATCTGGACCTCCGGGGAGCCGGTGTCACCCTCGTGGGTGGCATGCTCCGTGATGATGCCTTCCTTCGTTTCCCGCGTGAGCGGCACAGAGTCCTCCAACCATCCATTCCTATAGTTCGGCAGGAGTGTAGCACAGGCGTTCGGAAGGAAGTCCGGGCGGACCCTACTGCGCTTGCAGGGCAGTCAGCCGCGCTCGAAGAGCGCTCCCGTCGACCGATGGGAACCGGTACAGTCGCGCCTCGATCGCCTCGAACAGACCCAGCAGTCTCGCAGGTTCGACGAGGCCCAGGTCGACCATCGCGCGCACGTCGTTCTCGTCCTGAGCGAAGCCGCGTTCCAGCTTGGCCAAGGCCTGGGCATACAGATCGAACTGGCGGACCGTCAGCGAGCCGACCTGCTCGACCAACCGGCTTCGGTCGCGCCAGCCCGGCAGCTCGGGCAGGAAGTCGAGCGGCGAGGCGAACTCGATGTTGATGGCGAGCCGCTCCTTGAGCGCGGGGATCGCCCGCATGGCCTCATCATCCTCTGGCTCGAGGTCAGGTCGACGTCGATGGTGCTCGCGCGCCAGCCTTGGGTCACCGCCGTCGCGCCACCCACGAGATACACCGTGAGAGG
>DAOTUX010000225.1:0-2254 GCA_034436475.1 Chloroflexota bacterium
CCACCGTAGCGCTTGCGGACATCCCGCACCGACAGGATGCTCGGTCGGTCCGATGCGGCGCCCGCCTCGACGCCTTGGAGGTCGCTCACCCCGCGGCCTTTCGCCGCCGGATGGCGTCGCCCCACCGACGTGACCGGAGGCCCCGGATGCCGGGCACGACACCGGCCACACCGGTCGGCAGGAACATCACCACCGCGACCAGCAGCCCACCGAACAGCAGCCGCTGGAGCGGGCCGGCGACCGAGATCGGGACATTGAGCAGGTTCAGCGCGTTGGGCAGTCCGATGACGAGCACCGCGCCGAGGACGCTGCCCGACAGGCTCCGGAGGCCACCCGCGACCACCGCCGCCAGGAGCATGATGGAGACATCGAGCGTGAAGTCGCTCGACTGGGCGACACCCAGATACGAGGCGTAGAACACCCCGGCCACGGCCGCGAGGCTGCCGCCCATGACGAACACCCCTGCCTTGATGGGCAGGACGTCGAAGCCCGCGGCCGTCACCGCATCCTCATCGTCGGCCATAGCCTTGATGAGGCGTCCGTACGGAGAGCCCACGACCACGACCGCCAGGACCATGGCAGTGGCGGCGATCAGCAGCGCCGCGACCAGGAGCTGCTCGGGTGTCGTCAGCGGGACGCCCAGGAGCGTCGGTCGGGGCAGCCCAAAGGCACCCGCAGGTCCGCCGCTCAGGTCGCTCCAGTTGTACAACGCCTGGAGGGTCGCGAGCTGGATGCCGAAGGACGCGATGATGAAGTGGTCGCCCGACACCCGGAGCGTGGTCATCGCCACGATCAGGCTGAGTGCGGACGCCGCGATCACGGCGACCACCCAGCTCACCACGAGCTCGTCGGTACCCAGGAACTTGGTGACGCCGGCGTAGCTGAACGCACCGACACCGAACAGCAGGGCCTGATTGACCGAGAAGATGCGACCGAACCCGACCACGAGGTTGAGGCCCACCAGGACCACCGCATAGACGAGCACCAGTGTGGTGATGTTGATGCCGACGGCGATCATGTGCGGGCCTGACCGAGCAGGCCGCGCGGCCGGATCAGGATGACCACCAGGAACAGGCCGAACACGGCACTCACGCTCCACTCGCCCGGCAGGAGCATGGCAGCGCTCGCCTGCACCACGCCAAGGGCGAGGCCCGAAATGTAGGCACCCAGGTAGCTCTGGGCGCCGCCGATCAGGACCGCCATGGCGGCCATCAAGGTCAGGTTCGTGCCCATGGGGGCCACGACGATCGTGGTCATCCCCAGGAGCACGCCTGCGACCACCGACAGGATGGCGGCGATGACGTAGAGCGTGACGATGACCCGCCAAGGCCGGATGCCGATGCCCTCGGCCAGCAGCCGGTTGCTGGCGAGGGCTCGTGCCTGATATCCCCAGCGCGTCCGGTTCATGAGCCACAGCACCGCAACGAGCACCACCAAGTCGACGGCGATGGTGATCAGGCCCAGGTAGCTGATGCCCACGCCTGCGACGAAGTGCACCTTGAGCAGGAAGGGTGCGTCGAACTGCCGGACCGCTGGGCCGAACATGATGAGGATGGCCGCCTCGATCGCCATCGCCACGCCCAGCGACGCCACGAACACGACCATGGGCGAGGCCCCTCGACGCTCGAGGACCGCGTAGATGCCCGCGTAGACCGCGAGTGTGACGACGACCGCGACGACCGCACCCGCCGCCCCCGCCCCAAGCGTCGCACCAGTGGGCAGGTCGGTGCCAAGGGTGGCGACGACGTACGTCGCGAGCGCGAGGATCGCCCCGTAGGCGATGTGGAAGACACCGGTCGTGTGATAGACCAGCCCGAACCCGATCGCCGCGATGGAGTACATGCTGCCGAAGACCAACCCCTGGATGGCCGCCTGCACGAGGAGGGCCGTCGTCATCGTCGCACCGGTCGTCGCCTCATCCTCACGTCGCAGCCATCGCCATCCGCTGACGCATGTCGGGACAGGTCCCCATGGAGCACGCCATGAGGACCTGTCTGAAGGTCGTCGGCTACTTGGTCGCCGGTGGTGCGTCGACCGTGGCGACGACCTGTTGCTGGCCGTCGACCGCACGGACGATCTCGGCAGGGCTCGTGGAACCGTGCTCGGGCGTGAACAGGCCCAACTCGTCGAGCGCCTTCTTCAGGGCGGCACCATCCGTTCCGTACCCCTGGTCCATGGCCTGCTGCAGCGCCTGGGCGATGATGTGGCCGATCACGTAGTAGTTGTGCGTGTACAGGTTCGGCTCTTGGTCGGG
>DAOTUX010000226.1:0-3729 GCA_034436475.1 Chloroflexota bacterium
CGGACACGTAGTCCTCGGTCAGATGGTGCTTGGGGTTCGTGAAGATCTCGCCGGTCGGGCCGTGCTGAACCATGTAGCCGGCTCGATCGTCGCCCATCGTCAGGAACACCGTGACGTCGGACGCGCGCGCGGCCTGCTGCATGTTGTGGGTCACGATCACGATCGTGTACTGCTCGCGGAGCTCGAACATCAGCTCCTCGATCTTGAGCGTGGCGACCGGGTCCAGGGCGGAGCACGGCTCATCCATCAGGATCACGTCCGGCTGGACGGCGATGGCCCGGGCGATGCACAGCCGCTGCTGCTGGCCGCCCGACAGCGCGGTGCCGGGCTGCTTGAGCTTGTCCTTGACCTCGTCCCAGATGGCGGCCCGGCGGAGACTTCCCTCCACCAGCTCGTCCATGTTCCCCTTGTAGCCCGCGACCCGGGGCCCGAAGGCGATGTTGTCGTAGATCGACTTGGGGAACGGGTTCGGCTTCTGGAACACCATGCCGATGCGCCGGCGGACCTCCACCGCATCCACACGGGCGTCGTACAGGTTGACGCCGTGATACAGCAGCTCGCCCGTGGCATGGAACGAGGGCACCAGGTCATTCATGCGGTTGATGGACCGCAGCAACGTGGACTTGCCACAGCCGGACGGCCCGATGAGCGCCGTGATCCGGTTGCCCGGGATCTCCAGGTCGATGTTGCGCACCGCCCGGAACGAGCCGTAGAAGCAGCTCACGTCCTTGAGTTGGAACACGACCTCCTGGCCAGCCGCGCCCGCCTTGCTCACTGCCGGGTCACCCGCTGAGCTCGGGCCGCTCGGCACGACGGGGCGGGCCACCGCCGGAGGAGCGGTCGGGGTCTGGACGGTCACGGGGTCACCACCTTCGTGCATAGCGGTTCCTGAGGATGATGGCGATGGCATTGATGACGATGATGACCACCAGCAGGACCACGATGGCCGCGGCGGTCAACGCCTTGAACTCCTGCTGGGGCAAGCGCGCCCAGCCGAAGATGATGGTCGGCAGCGAGGTGTATGGGCCGGTCAGACGCTCCAGGACGGACGCGCTCGCCGGCGAGCCGAAGCCGGCGGCCGCTGCGCCCACCAGCAGCAGCGGCGCGGTCTCCCCGAACGCGCGCGCGAGTGTGAGGATGATGCCCGTCAGGATGCCCGGGGCCGCGTACGGCAGGACGTGGGATCGAGTGACCTCCCACTTGGTGGCACCCACGCCGTAGCCCGCCTCCCGGATGCTGGCCGGGACCGCGCGCAACGCCTCCGCGGCGGTGATGATGACGATGGGCAGGACCACCACGGTCAGCGTCAGGCCGCCTGCGATGAGCGTCTCGCCGCCGGTCACGGGGCCCAGCACCAGGACGAACACGGCCAGGCCGAGGATGCCGTAGACAACCGCCGGCACGCCGGCGAGGTTGCGCACCACGGTGTTCAGGGTCCGCGTGGCGAACGTGTCGCGCGCGTACTCCTCCAGGTAGACGGCTGCGGCGATCCCCGTGGGGATGGCCAGCACGGCCGTGATGGCGATGAGCGTGAGCGAGCCCCAGATGCCCTGGGCGATGCCCGCGCGTTCGGGGTTGGAGGACAGGTTGCGGCCCATGAAGTCGCCCAACCCGCTGGTCTCCCAGACGGGCATGGAGCGCACGAAGATGTCCGCCAGGAGCCACAGGAGCACGACCAGCGAGATGACCAGCGAGCTCACCAGGAACAGCTCGAAGGCGATGCTGCCTGGGTCGCGCTTCCCTTCCAGGGCACGTCGCACCGCTTCCACGGTCTCCCGTTGGGCGCTCATGCCGACGAGGCGTCCGGTCGTGGCCATCAGATGCGTCCCTTCCGGCTCCGGCGCACGAAGCGCTCGCTGACCAGGTTCATCGCCAGGGTGAGCACGAACAGCAACAGGCCCACGAAGAACAGGCTTGCGAACGGCGTGCCGCCCTGGACCTGATCCGAGCCGATGGCGAGCGCAGTCATGGCCGCGGTCATGGTCTGGCCCGGTAGGCAGGGGTTGAGGTTGATCACCGCGCCACCCACGCCGCCTGCCACGATGGCCACGATCATGGTCTCGCCCAGCGCCCGCGAGAACCCGACGATGAGCGCCGCGACGATGCCTGAGGTGGCCGCTGGTGCCACCACGCGCACGCTCGTGGTCCGCTTGCGGGCGCCGAGGCCGTAGCTCGCCTCGCGCAGCGAGTTCGGGACCGCGTACATCGCGTCCTCGGAGATCGAGGCGACCAGGGGCGTGATCAGGATGCCCACCGCGACGCCGGCCGCCGCCATCGTGAACAACGGCGTGGATCCTGGGCACACGGCGTCGATGACCGTGGGGCTGATGACCGTGAGCGCGAAGAACCCCAGCACGACGCTCGGGATGGCCGCCAGGATCTCGAGGATCGGCTTGAGCCACGCCCGCAGCCTCGGGCTGGCGTACTCGGCAAGGTAGATCGCGGCGCCAAGGCCCAGCGGCGTGGCGATGAGCATGGCGATCGCCGCGATGACCGTGGTGCCCGCGATGAGCGTCGTGATGTCGTAGTTCCCCGACCGCGGCTGCCATGACCCGGCGATGAGGTCACCCAGCTCGATCTTGGTCAGGAACACGAACGCCTCGAACCCCAACGACAACACGATGAGGCCCGAGATGACGACCGCGAGGGCGGCCGCGGCAAAGAACAGTCCGCGGATGACGCCCTCGCGCTGGCGGCGGCGCGTGCTGCCCCGGAGATCCTCGATCCGGAGTGGTCCGGTGGGTGCGGCGCTGGTCATGGCTCCCTGCGTGTGGTGGGAACGGGAACCGCGCCGAGGGCCGGGAGGGGTCGGCCGGCCCTCGGCGCGTGGAAGGTAGGAGGCTTATCGACCCGTGGCGGCGAGCCATGCGGCGCGGGTCGCCGCAAGCTCCTCGGCGGGCAGCGCCACGTAGCCGACCTCGGTCACATTGGCGATGCCGGCATCCGACAGGTAGTAGTCGACGAAGGGCGACAGGATCGCGTTCTCCGCGAGCTTGGCCGTGTTGGGGTAGATGAACAGCGGCCGCGCGATGGGATACGTGCCGTCCGAGACGGTGGTCGCATCCGGCACGACGCAGCCCTCGCCCGCATCGACGCCCAGGACCTTGACGCGGTCGGCGTTCTCCTCCGCGTAGTAGAGGCCGACGAACCCGAGGCTGGTCGGGAAGCCTGACACACCCTCGATGATGACGTTGTCGTTGGGCGAGGCGACGTAGATGCTGCCGGGGGCCCGGAGACTTTCGACCGGCTCGCCGGCGTCGTCCACGACCCCACGCGCCTCGATGAAGTCGGCCATCACCAGCTCGATGAACGAGTCGTACGTGCCGGACTCGTCACCGGGGGCCGTGATCTGGAGCGCGGCCTCGGGGAACACGGTGGCGGAACCGAGCTCCGTCGCCAGCGCCTGGGCGTCCTGCCAGTTGGCGACCGCGTCGGACTCGGGGCCCATGAGGGCATATAGGTCTGCGGTGGTGAGGCACTCGATGGGGTTCTCGGGGCTGGTGATCACGGCCAGGCCGTCATAGGCGACCTTGAGCTCCGTGAAGGTGACCCCGGCCGCGGTGCACGCTTCGACCTCTGCCTCGCGGATGGCCCGAGACGCATCGGCGATGTCCGCCGTGCCGGCGCAGAAGTAGTCGCTGAAACCGGCACCCGTGCCCTGATCGCCGACCTCGTAGTACAGGTCGGGATTGAGCTCCGCGAAGTCCTCGGTGACCGCGAGCGAGATGG
>DAOTUX010000227.1:0-13816 GCA_034436475.1 Chloroflexota bacterium
CGTGCAGTCGATGTACTCGCGGCCCTCGGAGTCCCAGACGCGGGTGCCCTTGGCACGGGCGAGGATGAGGTTCGGCTCGCGCGCCTTGGTGGTGGACCAGCCCCGCAGGAGGGCCTGTCGCCCCCGCTCCAGCGCGGCCTCGTCGTACGGTGGTGCCTCGATCATCGACGCCTCCTGCTCGGGTCCGGTGAGGGCCACACGGTAGGCGCGGCAGTGTGCCGAAGGCCAATACCTGTTTCCGATATATCCATAGGCACGACCGATGGATAGTGTGTCCGTGCGACGTGGTGTGGCCTGCGCCTATGATCCGCAGCGATGGATCTGCGCCAGCTTGAGTACTTCGTGGCGGTCGCGGAGGAGCTGCACTTCTCGCGCGCGGCGGAGCGGCTGCATGTCGCCCAGCCGTCGGTCAGCGAGCAGATCCGCGCCCTCGAGGATGAGTTGGGACTGCCTCTGTTCGAGCGCACCAGCCGGGCGGTGACGCTCACCGCGGCGGGTCGGGACCTGTTGCCTCTCGCGGTCGACCTGCTCCAGGGCGCCGATGAGTTCAAGCTGCATGCCCATCAGGCCGCGCGACGGCTCGCCGGCCGGGTCCGGATCGGGTTCCTGGCAGACGAGTACATGACGCCCGTCGGGCAGGACCTCATGGCATCGGTGCGGCATCTGCATCCACGCCTGGAGATCGAGTTCCTCCAGGTGGATTTCGCGGACCACCACCGGGCGCTCGAGGATGGGCGAGTTGATGTCGCGTTCGTGATGGGACCGGTGCCTCGTGCCCTGGTCTCGGTTCAGCTCGCGTGGTCCGAGCGACTGCTCGCGGTGAGTCGCTCAAGCCAGGAGAGCGCCCCGTTGGGGGTTGTCATCGCCGACGTGCTGCCCGCCGACAGCGATACCGAGGGCCAGGCGCTCGTGCTGCCCAACCAGATGACCGCAAGCGCGTGGCGCCGTGCCTGGATCCCACCGCGTTGGCCGTCCGGTCATGTCTTCGTGGTAGGTGAGAGCCGAATGGAGGCCATGCTCGCCGCAGTCGGTGCGCATCGAGGGGTCGCGGTCGTGCCCGAGTACGTGTCGCGCTACTATCCCCAGCCCGGTGTGGTGTTCCAGCGTGTGCGGGGGCTGGAGCCCTGCAGCGTCGAGATCGCGAGTCTTCGGAGTCGCCAGGCCGAGCCGGAGGTCGCCGCCTTCCTCGGTGTGGCACGTGACATCACCAAGGTGGCTCGCGCGGGTGGCAGGGCGACCCGGCCGTGAACCGCCACCGACCCGGCCGTGAACCGCCACCGAGGCGCCATCGTCCCGGTCGGCAGCGTCCGCACGATCCCACGCGTCAGGCCGGGTCCACGACCCGTCCCCAGCTGGCAGACGTGTGCCCAGCCAGCAGACGCGGAGGACCGAACGCACCCGATGTACGCTGTCGCGGTATGGCAGCCACCAAGCCGCCCCGGGCAGGGGGCGCGACCAGCGCGGTCGTCCGGCGAGCACGTTCTGACGTGGTGGGCCGCGGCACTGACACCCCGTCGAGTTGGGCGCTCGGTGACGGGCAGGCGATTCCTTGGGAGTACGCGCCCGCCCCCGAGTCGCGGGACGTGGTCCGCATCAAGCCTCGCAATGCCCTGTTCATCGGTGGGAGGGACGTTGCCGCGACGGGTGGCCGGACGTTCGCGACGCTCGATCCCGCGACGGAGGAGCCGCTCGCCGAGGTCGCCCGCGCGGACGTCAAGGACGTGGACAAGGCGGTCACTGCGGCACGCAAGGCGTTCCGTGGCTGGGGCTCGCTGGCCGGTGCCGAGCGCGCCAAGTACCTGTTCCGCATCGCGCGCATCCTCCAGGAGCGCAGCCGCGAGTTCGCGGTCCTCGAGACGCTCGACGGCGGCAAGCCCATCAAGGAGTCCCGGGACGTGGACGTGCCGCTGGCGGCCGCCCACTTCTGGTACTACGCGGGCTGGGCGGACAAGCTGGAGTACGCGTTCCCCAACCGCCAGCCCCGGCCCCTCGGGGTGGCGGCGCAGGTCATCCCGTGGAACTTCCCGCTCCTGATGCTGGCCTGGAAGATCGCACCAGCGCTCGCGGCGGGCAACACAGTGGTCCTCAAGCCGGCCTCCGCCACCCCCCTCTCCGCGCTCCTGTTCGCGGACGTGTGCCGTCAGGCGGACCTGCCACCGGGCGTGGTCAACATCATCACGGGCCCCGGCGAGATCGGGCTCGCGCTCGTCTCGCACCCGGACGTGGACAAGGTGGCGTTCACCGGTTCCACTGCCGTGGGTCGTGAGATCGGCCGCGCGGTCGCTGGCACGGACAAGGGCCTCACCCTGGAGCTGGGGGGCAAGGCGGCCAACATCGTGTTCGACGACGCGCCCATCGACCAGGCCATCGAGGGCGTGGTCAACGGCATCTTCTTCAACCAGGGCGAGGTGTGCTGCGCCGGGAGCCGGCTGTTGGTCCAGGAGTCGATCGCGGAGCCCTTCGTCGACCGGCTCAGGGAGCGCCTCTCGACGCTGCGAGTGGGCGACCCCATGGACAAGAACACCGACGTGGGCGCCATCAACAACCCGGCCCAGCTGGCGCGCATCGAGGAGCTCATCGAGGCGGGCGTGGCCGAGGGGGCCGAGCTCTACCAGCCCGCCTGCGAGTTGCCGGCGCGGGGCTGGTTCGTGCGGCCGACCCTGTTCACCAACGTCAGCCAGTCGATGCGCATCGCGCGGGAGGAGATCTTCGGCCCGGTCCTCTCGGTCATCACCTTCCGGACCCCCGAGGAGGCCATCGAGAAGGCCAACAACACGCCCTACGGTCTGTCGGCGGGGGTGTGGACCGAGAAGGGGAGTCGCATCCTGGCCATGGTCAGCCGGTTGCGGGCGGGGGTCGTGTGGGCCAACACGTTCAACCGCTTCGACCCCACGAGCCCCTTCGGCGGCTACAAGGAGTCGGGCTTCGGGCGCGAGGGCGGCGTCCATGGGCTGCTGCCCTACCTGGACCTCGGATGAGCGTCGACGGCGCGCGCCTCGCGGTGCGCAAGACGTACAAGCTGTACATCGGGGGCCAGTTCCCGCGCTCCGAGTCCGGCCGATCCTATGTCGTCGAGGCCTCGGACGGGACGCCGCTCGCGAACGCCGTGCGCGGCTCGCGCAAGGACCTGCGTGACGCGGTCCGTGCGGCGCGCGCCGCCTTCCCTGGCTGGGCGGGCCGGACCGCCATGAACCGCGGCCAGGTGCTGTATCGCGTGGCGGAGCTGCTGGAGGGCCGTCGGGCGCAGCTGGTCGACGAGGTCATCGCCGCCGAGGGCCCGGACGGCGCGGAGGCATCGGTGGACCGGTCCATCGACCGTCTCGTGTGGTACGCGGGCTGGGCGGACAAGGTCAGCCAGGTCCTGGGCACCGTCAACCCGGTGGGTGCCAGCTACTTCGACTTCAGCATCCCCGAGCCGACCGGCGTGGTGGGCGTCATCGCGCCGGAGCGCTCGTCCCTCCTGGGTCTCGTGTCACGCGTGGCGCCGGTCGTCGTCAGCGGCAACACCGCGGTCGTGCTCGCGTCTGAGGGGCGGCCGCTGCCCGCCGTGACGCTCACGGAGGTCCTCGCCACGAGCGACGTGCCCGGCGGCGTCATCAACCTGCTCACCGGTCGCCGAGCGGAGCTGGTGCCGTGGCTCGCGTCGCACATGGACGTCAACGCCATCGACGCCTGGGGCGTGCCCGCCGACCTGCGCGCGGGCGTGGAGACCGCGGCCGTGGAGAACATGAAGCGCATCGCACGACCGCCCAGGGGCGGAATCGAGGCGTTCGACTGGCTCGACGACGCGCGCGCCCAGCGCCCCGAGCACATCGCATCGTTCCTCGAGGTCAAGACGGTCTGGCATCCCATCGGGATGTGAGGCCGCCCGACCCGGCGCCGGCGCGAGTGGCGCCCGAGCGGGCTACGCTTCCTGGCGTGGCAGCATCCGTGTCAGGGGCGCAGCGCATCCGTCATGCGTTCGACCTGTACGAGGCCGGTGTCTCGATGAGGCGCGCCGCATTGCGCCGCGAGCACCCAGATGCCGACGAGGCACGGATCGCCGGCCTCCTTCGCGAGTGGCTCCATACGCGACCCGGTGCCGAGTTCGGAGACGCGGTCGGACGACCGCGACCTCCGGCCCCGGTGAGCGGGCTCGAGGAGACCGCCCGCCGTGTCGTGGGGCTGCCCGCGCTCCGTCGCTTCCACGTCGCGGTGGTCGGGGAGCTCGCCGTGTCTGTGCGCACGGAGCCTCGGTTCACGAGGGGCATCGACCTGTGCGTGGCCGTGGACGATGACGCCTCTGCCGAGTCCCTCATCCGCGAGCTGCGTGGCAACGGATACGAGGTCACGGCGCTGGTGGAGCACGAGGCAAGTCGACGCATCGCGACCGTGCGTCTGGGGTCGGTGGCGGACCGTGACGCGCCCATCGTGGACCTGCTGTTCGCCTCGTCGGGCATCGAGCGCGAGGTCGCCATCTCGGCGGAGCCCATGGACCTGTTCGAGACCGTCGTGGTGCCCGTGGCCTCGGTCGGGGCGCTGATCGCGCTCAAGCTGCTGGCCCGCGACGACGAGCACCGTCCCCAGGACGGGATCGACCTGGCCAGGCTCAAGGCGGCCGCCGGGCCGGCCGACCTCGACGAGGCACGCCGGCTCGTCGGCCTCATCGAGGAGCGGGGGTACGCGCGTGGCAGGGATCTCGTGGCCGCCCTGGATGTGCTCGCACGCGGGCCGACCCGCTGACCCTGCGGTGGTATGCTCGGACTTATGTCGGGGCCAGAAAGAATGCCGCTCCACCAGGACGAGATGCTCGAGGTCAACGAGTTCCTCGTCCTCGACTTCGTGCGAGAGCGTGGGCGCACCACGCGACCGGAGATCTGCCGGGAGCTGAACCTGGCCGCCTCGACCGTGAGTCGGCTGGTGGCCCGTCTGCTGGAGCGGGGCGCGGTCGTCTCCTCCCGGGCGTCGAGCAGCGGCCTGGGTCGGCCCGCCCAGATGATCTCCTTCAACCACCAGGCGGGCTGCGTCCTGGCGATCGACCTCGGTGGGACCCGCTGCCGTGGCGCCATGGCCGACCTCGCGGGCGTCATCCAGGAGACGGTGGAGCACCCCAACGAGGAGGGCACCCAGTCGTTCGGGTCGCTGCTCGCGTCCGTCACGGAGCTGCGTGCGCACGCGGACCGGGCGGGTATGCCGGTGCGGGCGCTCGCCATCGGCGTGCCAGCCTCGATCGACCCGGTGACCATGCTGGGCTACAGCGGGCCCGCCATCCGCTGAGACGGCTGGGACCAGATGATCGCGGTCGCGACCGAGGTGGGCGTGCCCTTCGCCGTGGAGAACGACGTCAACCTCGCGGCGCTCGCCCAGGCATGGCGCGGCGACATGCGTCGCGTGGATGACTTCGCGGTGCTCTCCATCGGCACCGGCGTGGGCGGCGGCCTGCTCTCCGGCGGCAGGCTGCTCCGCGGCCGGCACAACGCCGGTGGCGAGCTGGGGTCGCTCATCCTCGACGCACGGGCGCTGCACCGACCCCCGGTGGCGGGAGGCGCGCTGGAGGCGCTCCTCTCGGCAGCCGCGCTCGTGCGCCGCGCGGAGGAGCGGTTCGCCGCCGAGGGTGGCCGTCGGGCCGGCGGGCTGCTCGCCGACGACCTGCTGGCGGGCAGTCTGACCGCGGAGGCGGTGCTGGCAGCCGACCAGGCGGGTGACCCCATCGCGCGTCGAGTGGTGGACGGCTACGTCGATCACCTCGCCATGGCGGTCATCAACGTCGTCGCGGTGGCCGACCCTGACGCGATCGTGTTCGATGGCACGATAGGGCGGAGACTGGGTCCGTACCTGCCCCGCATCGAGTCGCTCATCACCGGCAGGGCGCCCGCGGTGCCACGTCTGGCGATCTCCCCGCTCGGGCCCGACAGCACGGTGGTCGGTGCCGTCGCGGCAGCGCTCGAGCTGGCCCGCATCGAGGGCGCGCCCAACTCCCTGTCCGCCACCCTGAGCGTGGTCCGATGACATGGCCTGCGGGCGCGAGTGACCCAGGGGCATCTGACCCCGGGGCGTCTCACCCAGGGGCACCGAGCACGGCCACAACCGACCCCGGGGCGCCGGGCACGACCGACCCCGGGGCGCCCACCGTGGTCGCACTCGACCTGGGCAGGACCCGCCTGCGCACCGCGATCGCGATCGACGGCCGGATCGAGTCCACCACCCACCACCTCACGGCGGACCTCGATCGCGATTCCTCCGGCAGCATCATCCCCGCCATCGTCCGATGCGTGGAGGCCATCGTGGCCACGCTGCCGCCGTCGCGCCGTCCTGCGGCCATCGGGTGCAGCGTCGCGGTCCTGGTCGATGCCCAGGGCCGCCTCCTCATGGACCGACCGTTCGGGCTGCCCAAGGGGCCGCGCCTGCGGGACGACCTGCGGGCGGCCCTAGGGGTCCCGGTGCTCGTGGACAACGATGCCAACATGGCGGCGCACGGCGAGATGCACAGGGGCGCCGCACGGGACGCACGTGACTTCGTGGTCGTGACCCTGGGCACCAACATCGGCGGGGCGGTGGTCATCGACCGACGCGTCGTGCGGGGGGCGCACCACGCGGCGGGCGAGTTCGGGCTCAAGCTCGTGCCCGCCCAGCGGGGTCGAGACGGGCGTGGGGCAGTGGCCGACGCGGGTCGCTTCGGGAGCGGGCCCACGGAGGCCGGTCCGGGATACGCGATGCTCGAGGAGCTCGCGGGCGGCGGCGCGCTCGGCCGATCGGCCTCCACGGGGGACGAGCCCGTCCGGGACGTGTTCGCCCGCGCGCAAGCTGGGGACCCTCGCGCGGGACGCGTGGTCCAGGGCGCCATCGAGGCGTGGGCGTTCCTCATCGCCGACCTCGGCGCCATCCTCGACCCGGAGCTGGTGGTCCTGTCCGGCGGCCTCGCGGACGATGCCACGCACGTGCTCCAGGCGCTGCGCGACCGGGTGGGCGCGATCAGCCCGCAGCCACCCCCCATCCGGCTCGGGGAGTTGGGGGCCACGGCGAACCTGGTGGGCGCGGCACTCGCCGCGTCCGAAACCATCGGCACCAGCGCGCACGGAGTGAGGCGTCCATGAGCGGGACTGGGACAGCCGCCCTGAGCGCCGACGGACCGGATCAGCTGGGTCATGAGGTCGCACAGGGTCCTGCGGCGGTCCAGGCCACCCTGACCGCCCTCCGATCGGCTGCCGCGGTCACGACGCTCGTGGCGCGTGCCGAGCGCCTTGTGGTCGTGGGCATGGGTGCCTCGCTCAACGCCGCACGAATCGCGGTGCCCTTGTGGCGCGCTGCCGCGGTGGCCCGTGGGGACCATCGCCCGATCGTGGTGCGCGAGGCGAGCGACGTGGTGTTCGGGACCGATGGGATCGCCTGGCAGCCGGGCGACCTCGTGGCCGCGATCTCCTACCGAGGCTCGAGCCCGGAGACGGTCGCCGCGGCCACGCTCGCCCGCCGCGCGGGACAACCGGTGGTGGCGGTCACCTGGGGGGAGACCTCCGCGCTGGCGGGGGAGTCGGACGCGCTCTTGCGGGTCGATGCCGGTGACGAGGAGCGAGGCCCCGGGACCAAGTCGACCATCGCGACCGTGGCCGCCCTGCTGGGCCTCGGGGGCGCCATGGCCACCGACACCGGCGCGGCCGATCGGCTGCGATCCGCGCTCGAGCGTGCCGTCGCGGACTGGGAGCCCATGCGCGCCCTGGGCGAGCACCTCGCGGCCTGTCCGCAGACCTGGCTCATCGGCCTCGGTGCCGGCGAGGGCGTGGCGCACATGGCGGCCCTGCTGTGGCACGAGAAGGTCCTGCGGGCCGCCGTCGCGATGTCACCGGCCGCATTCCGGCACGGCCCCATCGAATCGACCAACCGGGACGATGCCGTGGTCGTGGTCGATGTCGCGTCCGGCGGCGCTCGACAGGACGGCTACCTGCGCCTGCTGGGGTCCGAGCTCGCCCGGCTCGGGTGTCACGCCGCCTGGCTGGGCCCCGACGTCCCCGACGCGATCCGCGGTGTCAGACTCGAAGGCCGGGGCGCCTTGGGGGTGCTCGAGGCGACGCTGCGCGCCCAGCAGCTGTGTCGTGCGACGGCGCTCGCGTCCGGCGCATACACCGAGACGTTCCGGGTGCTGCGGGAGATCGTCCGGCCCTCCGCGGCGCTCGCCTGACCCCTCGCCACGGGACCTCGCAGGTTGCGTCCCCTCGTGCGGAGTGCTACGCTCCCGAGATCATTCCTTCGGCGGCACAATGAATGCCGACGCAGTCGACCGCACGGGAGGTGGACCTGGACTGACGCTCACCGACTGGCAGACCCACGGAGCTCGGGTATGACTGACCCCGACTGGCCCGACATCGAGCCAAGGGGAACGAGGAGGGCTATCTCGAGAGTGAACGCGATGATTCGTCGAGTCGCGGCAGCGGGTGCCGTCGCCGCCCTTGTGGGTGGCGCACTGGCCGGCACCGCGGCGGCACAGGATCCGGTGACCCTGACCCTGCAGACATGGCGCGTGGAGGACAAGGCGCTGTGGGAGGAGAAGATCTTCCCGGCGTTCACCGCGACCCACCCCAACATCAACCTCGTCTATGACCCATCGCCCACCACCGAGTACGACGCCGCGGTAGACACGCGCATGCAGGGTGGCACGGCCGGCGACCTGATCATGTGCCGCCCGTACGATGTGACATGGACCAACATCGACCGTGGCTACTTCGCGCCCATCAATGGCACGGTGCCCCTCGACAACTTCGATGAGCTGACGCTGAGCGCATGGACCAGGACCCCCGGCCAGGACTACTGCGTCCCGTTCGCGTCGGTCATGTCGGGGCTGTTCTACAACAAGGACATCTTCGCGGAGCTCGGGCTCGAGGTCCCGACCACGATGGCCGAGTTCATGGCTGTGCTCGAGGCCATCAAGACCAACGGCAAGTACATCCCGCTCGCGTATGGGTCGGCGGACGGCTGGATCCTGCGCATCAACGGCTTCGACAACATCGGCCCCAACTACTGGCACGGTGAGGAGGGCCGACAGGGCCTGCTCGACAAGTCGAAGAGCCTCACCGACCCGGAGTTCGTGGCCGCGCTCACGGCGCTCCAGAGCTGGGCGCCCTACATGCCGCCCGGCCAGGCCGCCGTCACGTACCCGGACGCGTCGCAGCTGTTCGCGCTCGGGCAGGCGGCGATCTTCCCCACCGGGTCGTGGGACATCACCGCGGTGACCTCGGAAGGCGCCAACGTGGGCGTCCTCGCCCCGCCCGTGCCCAACGAGGGGGATGACCTGTACGTCCAGGTGCAGCCGGACATCGCCATGGCGGCCAACGCCAAGAGCCCCAACCTCGAGGCTGCGATGGAGTTCCTGAAGTGGGTCGCGACCCCTGAGTTCGAGCAGCTGTACTCGGAGGCGCTGCCCGGCTTCTTCCCGCTCGGCAAGGCACCCATCGAGCTCACCAACCCCATCGCCCAGGAGTTCCTCGCCGTCCAGGCCAGCGCGGCCGGGGTGACCCCCCGCCTGACCCAGGACCGCCTGAGCGCCGGCAATCCGCCGCTCACCCAGCAGCAGGACCAGACCCTGCCGCTGCTGATGGACGGCAGCATGACCCCCGAGGCCCTCGCTGCCGACTGGCAGAAGGTCCTCGAGAACGGCTACTGGGCGACCCTGCCCTAGGCAGTCGGTGCCCCGTGTCGCCGGACCGTAGGCTGGACCCTCGCGGTCCCGACGACACCGACCCCCCGGGCAGGCTGAGCCTGCCCGGGGGGACAGAGCCCGAAGCGTCGGACGGGGGTGAGGTCGGATGAGGAAGCGAACCGCCCATCGTCACCTGTTCCTGTTCACGGCGCCCGCGCTCGCGATCTACGTCGCGTTCCTGGTCGTCCCGCTCGCCACCACGATGGTGGTGAGCCTGTACGCGGCGCCCAAGCCCGGCCAGCCCACCAGCTTCGTGGGGCTGGACAACTATGTCCACCTGTTCACGGACCCGGTGCAGTCCGGGGACTTCTTCAACGCGTTCCGGAACAACATCCAGTTCTTCCTCATCCACCTCATCGTCGAGGTGCCGGTCGGGCTGCTCCTCGCGGCGCTGCTGACATCGGGCATCAACAGACGCCTGAGCCGCCTGTACCTGGTCCTGCTGTTCATCCCGACCACGCTCTCGGTCGTCATCACCGCGTTCATGTGGCGGATGATCATCAGCCCGCTGTGGGGCATCGTCAGCTTCCCGCTCCTGGGCAACGCGGCGACCGCGCTGCCCACGCTGTCCCTCATGTCCGTCTGGCAGTACGTCGGGATCCCCATGCTGTTCCTGTACACGGCGCTCCTCGCGGTGCCCGAGAACCTCATGGAGGCCGCCCGGATCGATGGCGCGTCCGGCCTTCGGAGCTTCTGGTCGGTGAAGTTCCCGCTGATCCGGCCGCAGTTCGCGCTCATCGCGATCCTCACCTACATCTGGACGTTCATCGGCTTCGACATCGTGTTCACGCTCAAGGGTGCGGCCCCTGAGCCTTCCATGAGCAGCGACATCTTCGGGATCCTGTTCTATCGGACGTTCTATGGCTGGCAGGCGCGCCCGGGTGACCCCAACCTGGGTGCCACGGTGGCGACGGTGATCTTCCTGATGATCCTGGTCGTCACCGCGATCTACTTCGTCACGGTCATGCGTCGCCAGCGGAGCTACGAGCTATGACTGCCACGCGCGAGGCGGGCGCTGGGCAGGGGCTCCGAGTCCGAGCGGGCGACACGCCCGGTCGTGGGCAGCGACTGCCCACGCGCGAGGCGCTGGTGGTCCACGCCCTGCTCATCGGCTTCGTGGTGCTGGCGTGCGGTCCGGTGCTGCTCATCCTGCTCAACTCCATGAAGACCACGCGGGGGATCTTCGGAGGGCCCTTCGTGCTCCCCAACGCTGACACGTTCAGCCTGGAGGGCTACAGCACGGCGCTGTCCGACGCCTCCTTCCCGCTCTACTACCTCAACAGCATCATCGTGACTGGCGTCACCGTGGTGCTGACCGCAGTCTGCGCGTCGCTCGCCGCCTACGCGCTCGCGGAGTACCGGGTCCGGATGGCGGGCATCCTGACGCTCTTCTTCCTGTTCGGCATCATGCTGCCCATCCGACTGGGGACCGTCACGATCGTCCAGATGATGGTCGCCCTGGGCATCAACGACACATTGCTGTCGCTCATCCTGGTCTACTCGGCCATGAGCATGCCGTTGGCCGTGGCGCTGATGGCCACGTACTTCCGGCTCGTGCCGCACGAGCTCAAGGAGGCCGCCCGCATCGATGGCGCCGGGGAGTTGCGCACGATGCGCATGACCCTGCCCATCGTGCGACCGGGCATCGCCGCGGTCTGCACCATGTCCATGCTGCCGATCTGGAACGACCTCTGGTTCCCGCTCATCCTCGCGTCGGGCAAGGGCACCCAGACCGTGACCCTGGGCGTGCAGCAGTTCATCGGCCAGTACGCCACGGACTACCCGGCCCTCCTCGCGGCCCTCGTGATGGGCGCGGTGCCCATCGTGGTCATCTACGTGATCCTGTCCCGGCAGTTCATCCGCGGCCTCAGCGCGGGCTACGGGCAATGAGCGCCGTGGCCCGATCACGCAGCGACCCGGTCCACGTGGGCCGAGGCGACCAGCGACGCAACCCACCCAGCAGCCACCCGCAGGAGTAGCAGAGATGGAGTACACGAGCCTTGGTCGGACGTCCGCCAAGGTCAGCCGCCTAGGCCTCGGGACCATGAACTTCGGGCCCGTGATCACGGAGGCCGAATCCGTGACGATCCTCGATCGTGCCATCGAGGCCGGCATCAACCTCGTGGACACGGCCGATGTCTATGGCAGTGGTCCCTTCGGGGATGACTACGGCCTGGTCGAGAAGGTGATCGGCCGATGGCTGGCGAGCCGCGGCGCCGCGACCCGTGACCGGATCATCCTCGCGACCAAGTTCGAGATGCCCATGGGGACCGGTCCCAACGACCGGGGCGTGTCCGCCCTGTACATCCGTCGGGCCGCCGAGGCATCGCTCCAGCGGCTCCAGACGGACCACATCGACCTCTATCACATGCATTACCTCGACCGCGCCGCGGATCCGGTCGAGGTGTTCGAGGCCTTCTCGGTCCTCCGGCAGCAGGGGAAGGTCACCTACTTCGGCTCCTCGAACTTCAGCGGCTGGGAGATCGCCCGCTACCAGGAGTACGCCAACCGCTGGGGCATGCTGGGTCTCGTGGCGGAGCAGGCCTACTACAACCTGTCGCACCGCCTCCTGGAGCTGGAGGTCCTGCCGGCGGCCCAGCACTACGGCCTGGGTGTGATCATCTACTCGCCGCTCGGGGATGGCCTCCTGGGGGGCATGCTGGCCAAGACGGACCCCACCCGCTCCAAGCTGCACCTCGGCAAGCTGACACCCGAGCGACAGGCACGCGTCGAGCGGTACGAGGCGTACGCACGCGACCGCGGCATCCCGCCTGCCGAGCTGGCCATCGCGTGGCTCCTGCGTCGCCCTGGCGTGACCTGCCCCATCGTCGGGCCTCGCACCATGGAGCATCTCGAGGGCGCCCTTCGCGCGCTCGAGGTGGACCTGACCGCGGACGACCTGCAGGCACTCGACGAGATCTGGCCCGGCCCGGCGCTGCCCGCCCCGGAGGCGTACGCCAGCTGGCATCCCTGACGCCATCCGGGCCATCGCGCCCCCACCAACCTTCGACACGCACGGGACCGACCATGACCGACCTTGCCTCCTCCCCTGCCGAGCGCATCGGGGAGCTCGCCACCGCCTACATGGCATCCAAGCAGCTGTTCGCCGCCGCCCGGACCGGCATGTTCGGGTACCTCCACGACGCGTGGCGCACGCCCTCCGAGATCGCCCTGGCGCTGGGCGTCGAGGAGAGGGTCGCGCGGATGCTCGCGGACAGCATGAGCGGCCTCGGCCTCCTCGAGCGGGAGGCCGGTCGCTACCGCAACAGCCCGATCGCTGACGCCCATCTCGCGGGGGCGGGCGACGAGGTGGACCTGCGCCCGTGGCTGGTGTTCCTGGACCAGATCAGCTGGGACCAGTGGGACCACTTCCCCCGATCGGTGGACACCGCGGAGCCGGGACCGCTCCACCTCGAGGGCGAGCGGTTCGCGACCATGGCGCGCGGCACCGGCGCGTTCCGCAGGCTCCACGCCACGATGCTGTCGCGTCACGTGGACCTGACGCCATTCCGGAGCATGCTCGACCTCGATGGCATGGACGCGGACTTCGCGATCGAGGCCATGCGGGTCAACCCGGGGCTCCGGGTCACCTGCGCGTACCTGCCGGAGTTCGCAGGCTCGGTGCGCGCGGCGCTGGAGACCGCGGGCGTGGCGTCCCGGGCCGAGGTCGTGGCGGTCGATCCCCTCGAGGCCACGCCGTCCGCTGACCATGACCTCGCGCTCATCACCCACAGCATCCATCGGCACGACGCCGAGGCCAACATCCGTCTCCTGCGCATCGCCCGTGATGCCGTGGAGGCCGGAGGCCGGTTGATGCTCATGGACTTCTTCCTCGATGACGACCCAGCCCAGCGGGTCCTCGACGCCAACCATGCGGCGGAGTACCTGGTGTTCGACGGGACGGTCATCTATCCGGTCGCGGATGTCCGAGCATGGCTCGTCACGACCGATTGGCGTCCGACGGGGATGGTGACGCTGCCCGGAGGCCCGCGGGTGCTCCTGGCGGAGGCGGTCTAGGCCTCGGGAGCCTCCCCTGCCCGCGAGCGCAAGGCGGCCTCGGGCCGCTCGAAGGCGCGTCGCCCTGCCGCCGCCTCGGACGCGATCGTGACGATGCGACGGGCACGCGTCGCGGGGCGCTTGCCGAGCGCG
>DAOTUX010000228.1:0-9251 GCA_034436475.1 Chloroflexota bacterium
AGCTCACGGAGCGCCTCCTCCACGAGCGGCTCGATGTTCTGGACCTCGTTGTGGGCGGGGAAGAACCAGCTCAGGCTGGCCACGCGGGGCGCGGTCACCCGTGACGGCGTATCGGCCGCCATGGGGGTCATGGTGAGGGACACGGGGGCATCCTACACGGGCGGTCCGATCGAGCGCCTGGGCGCGTCGCTGACCCGCTCAGCGTCGGGCGACCACGTGCCACACGTCCCCCCCGGGGATCCCGGGGACCTCCTCCAGGAGGAACCGCTCCTCGAACGGGGGAAGGTCGTCGGTCAGTCGGATGAGGTACACCGGGCGACCTGCATCGAGGTACCCGTCGATGACGTCACGGAGGTCCCCCAGCCCCTCGTCGAGGACATCCCGGTCATCGATGATGGTGACGTCCGGGCGCTCTCCCTGTGCCCATCGGGCGTACCACAGGGGGGTCGAGTAGCTCCACCAGCTGATGACCACGGCGTTCGGTGCCAGTCGAGGCAGGAGCGCGTCCACCCATCCTCGCGCCCGTGTGTCGCCGGACGCATCCACGTCCTCGTAGCGCGCGGGAGTCGGCGCGAGGGCGCCGCCGAGCAGGACGACACCCGTGATGACGGTGATCGTCGTGGCGACCCATGACGGAGGCGAACTGTTCGCGAGGTGCCGCCACATCCCCACGACGAGGTCCCAGAGGGCATCCACCGCGATGCCCGCCCACACCACCGCGACCAGGATGGGCACCAGGTAGTAGCGCTCGATGTCGGCGTTCTCGTAGCCCAGCAGGAACCACACCGGGACCAGGAACCAGGGGATGGTCAGCACCATCAGCCTCGGCTGGCGCACGATGCCGGCACCGATGCCAAGGACCGCGAGAGCCGCCGCGGACCCCAGTTGCTGCGCCATCACTCCCCAGACCTGGGCGAGCGCCTCGCGCAGGGTGGGCCATTCGTGGAACGTCCCCCGGAACTGCTCTCCGAGAACCAGGTATCGGAAGCCTCCCGTGACCCGACCGAACGCATCGGTCCTGACCCAGTCCGCTGGATGCGCGTAGTCGAGCGGAGGCCCCATCGCGGAGCGGAACGGCAGGTACGCATAGACGAGCAATGTGGTGAGGACGACGGCCGCGACGCATCCGAGCACAAGGCGCCAACGACGCCAGATGATGCCAGGGCTGACCGCGAGCACGAACAGGGCGACCCCTGGGGCGAGCAGCAGGGTCAGGGCGTGGTTCCCGAGGGACACTCCGAACACCAGCGCGGCGGCAATCAGCCACCAGCCAGCCCCGGGCCGCCCAGAACGCTCGCGTTCAGCCCATGCGAGGAGCAGCACCAGCAGCAGCGCGCCGAGGAACAGGTGGAACGCGTGGGGGTCCGCGCGGACCGCGTTCTCCCAGGCGATGGGCGCGACAGCGAGCAGCGCGCCCGCGGCGATCCCGATGGCCGGACGACGAGCGACCTGGATCACGGCGACCGTCGTCAGCGAGGCCGCCGCGGACACCAGGAGCGCCGACGTGAGGTTCGCCCGCAGCGCGGGCTCCCCGAGCGGGGCAAGGAGCACCGACGTGAGCCACAGCAGCAGGGTGTAGCTGGGGTAGCCCGTCGGATGGGCGATTCCGAGTGTCGAGCCGATCGTCTGGAACTCGCCGGTGTCCCAGAAGCCGAGCCCGGGCATCAGGGTGCGGAGGTCGAGCAGCAGCGACCCACAGAAGACGAGGAGCGCGGGCACGACGTATGCCAGGGAGCGGCTGAGCGCCTCAGGTCTGGTCGACGGCGCGGGTGCCGTCAGGGTGGGACCTCCTGTCACCAACGGAGGGCCACTCCCCACATGACGCCCCATGCGTTCACCACCACCGAGGTCGCGACGAGCAGCCAGGCCAGTGCCCAGCCGACCCGGGAGCGCCGGGATTCCGCGATGCCCAGCGCCACGAGGATCATCGCGAAGGGGGCGAAGTCGTTGCTGAACCGATAGCCGAACTGGACCCAGCCCTGGCTGAAATGAGCCAGGTCGGCGAGGGCGATCGCGCCCACCGCCACGACCGCACCGGCCACGATGCGTCTGCGCCAGCCGAGCAGCACCGCCGGCACCGCGAGCAGGTAGGCCGGGCTCGTCAGGAGGATGCTCATGCCCACCGGGTCGGGGCGCAACGGACACTCGGTGGCCGTGTTCAGGAGCTGGTCAGGCAGGCCGGTCGTAGGCTCGCAGGGCGCGCCGTCGGCGGCGGCGTTGATCGGGCCCCGCAGCAGCAGGATGGGGGCATTGACCGGGATGTAGCGCGGGTCCTCGGTCCCCCAGTCGTCGTGATACAGCCCCGGGACGGGCTTGTGCTCCACCTCGCGGATGTGGTCGTAGGCGGGGTGGAAGATGTGCCCGGTGGTGACCACGTTGTACGCGAGGAGCAGCAGGAGCGGCACCGCGCACCCGAGCGCGGCCGCCACCGCGCGCCGCACCCACGTCCCCCCGGGCCCCACGAACGCGAAGAACGGCGCCCCGAACACGGCCGTGAGACGCCCGAGACAGGCGACGCCGAACAGGATGCCCGCCCAGACGCCCCGGAGTGGGATGTGCCCGGGCAACGCCCGCCCGGGCCCGTCCGCGCCCTCCCGTCGCTCCGCGTCAAGTGCCGCGGTGATGGCCAGGAACAGGAAGGTGCTGGCCGCGACGTGTGCCTGAACCAGGTCGTGCCCAGCATGGACGCGTACCAGGCGACCGTGCCGAAGCCGTACGTGACGGTGCCCAGGAACGCCACGTCAAGGCGATGCGTGACCCGTGTCAGCATCCTCCAGCAGAGGCCCACGTTGACGCCGCCCAGAACGGCGAACAGCAACGCGCCCTGGGTGGCGAGCCCCCACACCGCGACGAACGGCAGCAGGACCAGCGCAGGGAGGGGCGGGAATGGGATGAGCGCGCGGCCCGCGGCGTATGGCAGGCCCAGCCGCTCGACCAGCACGCGGTCGCCCAGGTCGAGCACGTCCTGGTAGTAGTCGTTGGTGCGGATGCCGTCCGCGACCGGGAACGCGATGGCCGCACGGCCCTCGAGCCACGCCTGCGCCTGCCACACGAAGTGGTCATAGAAGCCCCACCGGGTGGGATTGCTCCAGATGTAGACGACGGTCGCCACGATCGCGAACGCGACGGCGATCCAGCCTGGCCCGACGACCCGCAGCAGACGCTCCAGGGCGCCCTCGGCGTGTCGTCCCAGTCGGTCGGCCGGCGAGGCATCGATGGAGCGTCGACCGGACGCGAACGGGCCCGTTGCTATACTCGCGGTCACCTCGTCGCCCTATCCCCTGGAGGCCGGTCCGGCTTGATCACGTCCCCGGCACGTGGAGCCGACCGGGTGGCGGGGGCACCCGGCGCCCCGCCACGCGCCTTGGCTGCGTCCACGACGCTCGTCCTGCTGCTGCTTGGCGCGTTGGCCCTGCGCCTCACTATCGCATACATCCTGTTCCCTGCCTCCGGCTTCGAGTCGGACCTCTCGACCTACGTGTCCTGGGCGATGACCATGGCGCGCGAGGGGCCGGGCGGCTTCTACGCCAACGCGGGCTTCATCGACTACCCACCGGGATACCTGCTGGTGCTGTGGCCCATCGGGTTCCTGTCCCAGGCGCTCGGGGGCGGCGACCCCGGCGCCCTCGCCATGTCGCTCATCAAGCTGCCGGCCATGCTCGCGGACATCGCCGTCGGCTGGCTCCTGTATCGCCTGGTCCTTGGTTGGGCATGGCCGTCCCGTCGCGCGGAGGGGCTCGCGCTGGGTGCCGCGGCGCTCTACGTGCTGAACCCGGTCACCTGGTATGACTCGGCGCTGTGGGGCCAGACGGACGCGGTCGGGGCGCTCGTGCTGCTCATGGGGGTCGCGGCCCTGGTCCGTGGCAACAGCGAGGGCGCCGCGCTGCTGGGCGTACTGGCGGCACTGGTCAAGCCGCAGTTCGGGGTGGTGCTCATCCCGCTCACGGCGGTGGTGCTGCTCCGGCGCCATCTGTTCCGGCCCGGCTCGGGGCCCCGGCACGCGCCATGGGCGCCCGCCCGGCTGCGGGGCTGGCTCGCGCGCGCGCAGGGACCCATCCGCCTCGTGACCTCAGGCATCGTGGCCCTCGTGGCATACCACGTCCTGGCGCTGCCGTTCGGGATGGGCATCCCCCAGTACCTGGAGCTGATGGGCCGGACGGCATCCGGCTACGAGTACCTCACCGTCAACGCCTTCAACCCCTGGGCGCTCGTGGGCCTCGATGGCCAGACCGCACTCGCCTGGGCGATGCCCTACTGGCAGTCTGACACCGTGCCTCTCATGGCTGGCATCTCGGCGTTCGCGGTCGGTGCGCTGCTGCTCATCGGCGGCTTCCTGTACGGCCTCGCGAACCTGCTGTGGCGGGACGAGCGGCGGACGATCATCGTGGCGGCGGTCTTCCTCGCCCTCGCCTTCTTCGTGCTCCCGACCCGCGTCCACGAGCGGTACCTGGTGCCTGTGTTCGCGCTCCTGCCCCTGGTCGCCGTGGCCTCGCGCGCGTGGCTGGTGGTGCTCGTGGGCCTCTCGGCGGCGAGCCTCATCAACCTCCACGCGGTGCTCACGTACGACCTGTGGGGCACCGACGACATGGTGGGCCTGCCCTTCGGTGAGGCCGCCCGGACGCCCGCGTTCGCGCTCGCGTCGGTGCTCCTGGTGACAGCGAGCTTTCTGTTCGCCGCCTGGCGGCTGTGGCGCGGGGCGGCCGGAGAGCACGACCGGCTGGCCCCACAGGCGCCAGTCGTGGAGGCGGCGGCCGTGGGCCCCACGGTGATGCCCGGCTCGCCCCGGCCGCTGGCCCGACCTGGCGCGGATCGACTCGCGGTCGCGGGCGCACCCGACACGTCGGGCGAGGTCGCCTGGGACGCTCCCGTCCGAGGGCCCTCGGCGCTCGATTGGGTTGTCGATCGCATCACGCCGCGTCCTCTCCGTGCCGACCGGTCCTCGACGCTCGAGGGCGAGCCACCGGGCCGTCTCGACCGACTGGACCTGCTGATGGTGCTGCTGGTGTTCGTGTCCGCGCTGACCCTGCGGGGGTTCCGGGTGGCCGAGCCATATGACATGTACTTCGACGAGGTCTATCACGCGCGGACCGCCATGGAGTTCCTCCAGGACTGGCGCTACGACGACCAGCACGACATCTACGAGTGGACCCATCCCCACCTCGCCAAGTACGCCATGGCCCTTGGCATCGAGCTGCTCGGTGACCATCGCGTGACCGGCCGGTCCGCCCTGGGCGTGCCAGTGGCGTCGGTGGCCATCGAGAGACGCTGGGCCGATGACGACCGGGATGCGAGCCGCCGCGGTGACCGCGCGTACGTGGCCACCGGGCAGGACGTGCGCGCCTACGACCTGACCACCCGTGCCCTGGTGGCGACCATCCCGTTCCCGGCGACGGCGCTCGCGCTCGACCCCGACACGCACCTGCTGTACATGGCTGGGGTGGCGGGGGGTCTCGCGGCCCTCGACACGACGCCGCTCGATGACATCCAGGGCACGCCCGCCAGCGACGACCTCGCTCCTGTCGCTCTCGCTGCGTGCTGCCCCGACGTGCCTGCGCGCATCGCGCCCAGCGACACGGCGATCGTGGTGCTGACCGGGAGCGGCTCGCTTGTCGCGTTCGACCCCGACACCGGCGAGCAGGTCGGCTCCGCCAACGCGCCCGGATCGCGGGATCTGGCGGTGCTGCCCGGCACGACCCTGGTGGTGGCACACCCCTCGGAGGTCGTGGACCCGTCGACGGTCGCCGAGGCGCTCTCCGAGGACCTCGCGATGGACCCGGACGAGATCGAGCGGCGGCTGCGGGCCGATGCCGCAGAGGTGACGCTCGCCGGTTGGGTGGATGACGCGGCGCTCGCATCGGTCCAGGCGCGCATCGACGCAGGCACGCTCGATGGCGTGAGCGTGACGGCCGCCACTGTCCCGGTCATCGCGGTGTCCGACCCCGACGGTGTCTCCTTCCGGGCCGCGACCACGCTCGACGAGATCGACCGGGTCGAGGTCGCCGGTGGTGCCTTGGGGATGCGGTGGGTCCCCAACGGCCCTGACGACCCCACGCTCTACGTCGCCGGGGACTCCACCCTACGGCGCATCGAGGTCGGGGACGACGGCCCCGATGACGTGGGGTCCATGGGCATGCCCGGGCCGGTCACGGAGGTGCTGTCGAATGACATCGCGGACCTGCTGCACGTGGTCGGCGACCGGGACGGCACACCGACGATCTATGTCGTCGACCTGCACGGCCACTCGGTGTTCATGGACGTCCCGCTCCCGTTCGAGAGCGCCGCCACGGTCATCGACACGCAGCCCGATCGCCCGAGCATCGACCGGACCCAGATCCTTGCCTTCGCGAACGATGGGCAGGTGGCGACCGTGGACGTGGGCGGCAACGCATTCGGGTATCGCATGCCGGGCGTGCTCATGGGCGCGCTCACCGCCGCCGGCATCTATCTGCTCGCGCGGGTCCTGTTCCGACGCCGGTCGGTGGGCCTGTTCGCGGCCGCGCTCGCGTTGTCGGAGGGGATGCTCTTCGCCAACCCGCGCATCGCCATGAACGATGCCTATGTCACCGGGTTCCTGGTCCTGGCCACAGCCCTGTTCGCGCCGCTGTGGCTGGGGACGTGGCGTCGTTGGTGGCAGGTGACCTTGGTCGTGCCACTCGTGGGCCTGCTGCTGGGCCTGGCCCTGGCCTCCAAGTGGGTCGCCGCCTATGCCATCGGTGGCTTTGTGCTCCTGATGCTGCTCCGGTCGGCGTTGGGGCGGGTCATCGCGCTCCTGGGCATGATCGCCCTGACCGCGACTCTCGGTGCGCTCGCGATACGTCCCGCGGGCGTCGAGGACCCTCACCGGAACTGGCCGTTCCTGGTCATCATGCTGCTGCTGACGCTGGCACTCGCGGCAGCGATGGTGCGCCGACCCATGCCGCTCGCCCGTGGCGAGTTGGTCACAGCCGTCGTGTGGCTGATCGTCGGAGGGATGGGTCTCATCGCCCTGTCGTTCGCGCTGGGGTCATCGAGCGCGTCCGAGGGCCTGGTGACGCCGGCCAGGCTCCTGGTGCTGGGTGGGACAGTGGTTCTCGTCGCTGCCCTCGTCGGTCTCGGCGCGGCTGTCGCGGGTCGTGGCGGTCACGGTCCCCTGGCCCCAGCGACCCTGGGCGGGGCCCCACCCGTCGACGCACCCGGGTGGCTCGCACCAGGGCGCCTGGTCGGAATGCCCTGGCTGCTCGCGCTGGGATGTCTCGTGGTCCTTCCCATCGTGGTCTACATCGCGAGCTACACGCCCTGGGTGGCGCTCGGCAACCAGTTCTGGCAAGGCCTCCCTGAAGGTCACACCAAGCAGGACCTCTGGGCCCTCACGCTCCAGATGTATCGGTACCACGACGACCTGAGGGTCCCTCACGCCGCCTCGTCGCCCTGGTGGGCGTGGCCGCTCAACCTCAAGCCCGTGTGGTACTACCAGGACTCGTTCGCGGGTGGCACCACCGGCGAGATCTACGACTCGGGCAACCTGGTTGTCTTCTGGATGGGCCTCCCCGCGCTGGTGTTCGGGGCGGTCGCCGCGTGGCGACGGCGCAGCCTGGCCCTGACGCTCATCCTGCTCCTGTTCTTGGCCATGTGGCTGCCGTGGGCACGCATCGACCGGGCGACGTTCCAGTACCACTACTACACCGCGGTGCCGTTCCTGGTCCTGGCCCTTGCCCACCTCCTGGCGGAGCTGTGGCATGGGCCGGCGAGGCTTGCCTGGCTGCTGGCACGGGTCGGGGCCGCCCTGTGCATCCTGGGTCCTTCGCTCATGTGGCTGCTCCGGCCCGTGCTGTGCGCGGCTGCGAACACCACAGCGACCGAGGCCGGTCGGCAGGTGTGCGGCGCCTCGGTTCGTGACGTGACACTGAGCCAGCGCTCGATCGTGGTGCTCGTGGTGCTCGTCGTCGCGGGTCTTGCGCTCATCGGCGTGGCCTGGCGGGCATACCGCGCGGGCCCCGGCGTCCGTGCGAACGGCCGGCTCGGGCGCCTGGCGGCCCCCGGCCCGCTCGCGGGAGCCATCGTGGTGGGGGCCGTGCTCGCCCTTGTGGGGGCGATGCTTGCCGCAAGCGACACGGAACGCGTCACGTTCCGGCTCACGGCCGATGAGTTGGGCAGCCTCTCGCTCCTGGTCCTGCTGGCCCCTGCGTGGGTCGTGCTCCGGGCGCGTGACGCGCGGCGGTTCGCGCTCGGGGTGGTCATCGCGGCCGGCCTGTTCCTGCTCATCTGGTATCCGAACCTGACCGGCCTGCCGCTCCCCAGCGGCCTGGCCACGGCGTTCCAGGGCCTGCTGCCGACGTGGACGTACGACTTCCAGTTCGCCGTCAACCAGGACCCTCCCGTCCCGGGTGGGGTCGTGGATGTCACCTCGCTTGTCGTCGCCGTGGTCACGGGTCTTGGCGTGGCCGTCGTGATGCTGCTCGCGCGCTCTTGGCATCGACGGCCTGAGCCGTTGTTCCTGGACGACGCCACCTGAGGCCGGGCGTGCGCCGCGCGTCCTCAGGCCGGGTCGGGCAGCACGAGCTCGCGCACGAAGTCGATGTAGGGCTGCGACCCCACGAGGAAGGGCTTGGTGCCCACGATGCGGAAGCCCTGCTTCTCGTAGAACCGGTTGGCACGCGCGTTCCGCTGGTTGACACCCAGCCAGACGCTGCGCGCACCGGTGTCCGCAGCCGCCCGCACCGTGGTTGCCATGAGGGACGCGGCGACCCCCGAACGGTGCTGCTCAGGGCGCACATAGATCTTGGACAGCTCCACGGTCGGGCGGCTCGCCACGGCACGCGCTGCCTCCTCGGAGTAGGGCTCCCCCTTGACGAGCATCGAGTAGCCCACCGCGACGCCCTCGAGGAGCGCCAGGAACAGGATGCGTGATGAGTCGCGGAGATAGTCACCGAAGCGCGCCGCGGAGAGGTGCTCCGCGATGAACGCGTCGAGGTCCTCGCGGCGGGAGTCGTCGGGGGACGCGAGCGGGAAGGTCGCCGCCGCGAGCGCATGGAGCACGCCCGCGTGTCGGGGGGTGGCGCGCCGTATGAGCAGGTCCATCAGGATGTCAGCCTACCGGAGTTCGACCATGATGCGGTGCGTCCCGGGTGACACTCGCCCGGCCAGGTGAGGGCTGGGCGGTCAGAGGGGCGACGGGGTATGCGAGCGCTGTGGTGCCGGGGGGATGGGTGCATCGAAGCCCGCAGGGAGCGTGCCCTGGGCAGCCGCCCGTCGGATCGCGAACCCGTAGTACT
>DAOTUX010000229.1:0-1855 GCA_034436475.1 Chloroflexota bacterium
CCCCCGAGATGCATCCTCCATTCAACGCACCGCGCCACCCGGTGCGGAGAAGGGAGGCCGACGATGCCATACATGGAGCACGAACTGGCGCTCATCCGCCAGGCGGAGGTCGCCCGCCGGGCCGCGGAGCGGAGCCGGTTGGGGGAGATCCCGTCACGGCGCCGGACCGGACGGATCCGGAGTCTGCGCCGGACCGACGGCTCGCTGTGGGTCTTCCGCCTCCCGCGGCGCGCCGCCACCTGATCACGAACCCTCCTCCCTCCACCATCGGCCGCGACACGCTGGGGCGCGTCGCGGTCGTGGTGCTCTTCGGGGCAGGACCGGGGTCGCAGGCTCGGCCTGGGTCACGAGCACGACCGACGGTCATGGCCACAGCCGACCATCCGGCGATCTGCATGGGCCCACGCGTCGGCTACGCTTTTCCCATGAACCTCTCCTTCCCCGACGTCAACCCGTTCACGCTCCTCGTGTTGCTCCTGGTCGGGTTCGCGCTCTTCGGGTGGGCCCTCATGGTGCCCGGTAGCGGCCCGGTCGCGAGCTAGCGGTCCCCGGGCAGCCAGGTCACGATGCCGATGCGTGCCTGGTCCTCGGGGAGCACCCACAGCCCGTCCTGCTCGACCGCATCCGCCTCCAACAGCCTGCGCAGCAGGGCGTCCCGCTCGGACCCCGGCCGCAGCCACAGCTGACGACGGGCCCGGTCGTGCAGCGCGTCCAGGTCGGCGTAGCCGGGCGGCTCCCGATCGACCAGCCGAACCTCCGGAAGGCGCCCGCGGGCGACAAGCAGCGTCAGCAGGTCCGGCAGGGCCGGCAGGATGACCCGAGGCTCGCCGTGGATGCGCTCCCAGTAGAGCCGGCCGACCGTGGTCATGGCGCTCTCGCCCATGACCGCGACGCACAGGCGGCGCGCGCACGCCTCGAGCGCGTCGAGGAACGGCCCCACATCCTCGATGTCGTACCCCACGTGTGACATCAGGCCCACGTCCGCACGGAACCCCACGAGGACCTGCGGGTCCGTGGCCCAATCAGCCGGGGGCCAGCGAGTCTCGACCACGCGCACCGTGTCGATGCCCAGGGCGTCCAGGCCCTCGCGCAGGATGCCCAGCATCGAGGGTGAGGCGTCCACCGCGATGGCGCCGTGGGTGAGTCGGGCGATGGGCAGGGTGTAGCGGCCGCCACCAGCTCCCACGTCCAGCCACGTGTCGCCCGGTCTCGCGAGCATCTCGAGCTCCCGACCCACGGCATCGACACCGGCGTCAGGATCGAAGCGGAAGCGATGGGAGGTCCTGGCGTAGAAATCGGCCGGGTCCTCGATCTCACGCGCCCGACCCGTCTGGTCACGCTCGGCACGCACGCGTCGAGCCCAGGCAGCGAGGGCGTCGGCAGCACTGGGTCGGAGGGCGTCGGGAACGGTCGGGCGCGGCATCACCTCGTCAGCGTACGCTATGTCGGTGCGCATCCGACCGACCGCCGACACCCTGATCGCCAAGCTGGACCTCGCGCCACACCCAGAGGGCGGGCACTATCGTGAGACCTGGCGCGCGGATGCGGCCGGTGGCGGCCGGGCGAGCGGGACGGCCATCCTGTACCTCCTCCGCGCGGGCGAGCGCTCTGCGTGGCATCGCGTGGATGCCGCCGAACTGTGGCTGTTCCACGGCGGTGACCCGCTCGAGCTGTCCATCGCGCCTCACCAGGGCGCGTCACCGACCCGGCACGTCCTGGGCACCGAGGTGATCGACGGGGAGGAGCCTCAGGTGCTCGTGTCGGCGGGCACGTGGCAGTCAGCCAAGACGCTGGGCGCGTGGACCCTGGTCAGTTGCGTCGTCTCGCCCGGCTTCCGGTTCGAGGGCCTTGAGAT
>DAOTUX010000230.1:0-3711 GCA_034436475.1 Chloroflexota bacterium
AGCTCACGCACCGCGACGGCACCCAGACCCAGCGCGGCCGCGAGCACGGCGACGACCAAGGGGGCCCAGTAGCCATCGTGACCGTTGTTCGACATGGCGCGCGACAGGTCCGGACCCCACGAGATGAGATACGTGGCCTGGTGCGTCCCGACCGCGGCGAGCGCGACCAGGACGGCAAGCGCGAAGCGCGTGAGCGCGACGCGGCCTGTCAGCCTGGATGCGAACTCGGACATCGACCGATTGTGGCACACCACGCCAGCCGCACCGTCAGTGGCTCTCGGTCGTGCGGATGGGATCCGACTTGACCGGTTCGAACACGCCGGGCTCGGCCTCGCCACCCACCACCAGCTCACCGGCGGCACCCTTGTGGGTCCGGAAGATGGCATGGTCCACGAGCAGGTACGTCCCTGGGACCTCGAGCCGGAACTCGACGCCCACCGCTCCGCCGCACGGGACGACCGTCGACTGGACGTTGTGGTTCACCAGGTCGAAGGAACCCTCGACGTAGACGGCGTCGAAGATCTCACCGATGACGTGGAAGCTCGAGATGAGGTTCGGCCCGATGTTGCCGACGAACAGCCGGACGGTTTCGCCGGTGTTCACGGGGTCGCCCATCTTGCCGATCGCCCGCTCGCCGGTCATCGCCCCGGGACGCCCGTTGAACATCACGAACGTGGGGCGTTCCTCGTTGCCATAGGCATCCGAGTACGGGAGGTGCCCAGCACCCGCGAGCGCGGCCGCTGGCAGGCTGCCACCCCGGTCCGTGTAGAACTCGTGCTGCATCACGTAGAACTCGTGGTCCACGGCCGGCAGACCGCCCTCGGGCTCCACCACGATCAGCCCGTACATCCCGTGGGCGATGTGCATGGGAACGTCCGGGAACGCGCAGTGGTACACGTAGATCCCGGGGTTCAGGAGCTTGACCTTGAGCTGGCTCTCGCTGCCCGGCAGGGTGTCCAGGTGAAGCGCCCCGCCGCCCGGCCCGTTCACGGCGTGGAAGTCCACGTTGTGGGGCATCGAGCTCGTCGCGTCGTTCTTGAGGAAGAAGTCCACGGTGTCGCCGACGCGGACGCGGATCATGGGGCCGGGGATCCGCCCGTCGAAGGTCCACAGGTCCATCGTGGTCCCGGGCATGACCTCGGCCACCACCTGCTGGGACGTGAAGTGGACCTCGTGGGTCATCGGCCCGTCGCGCGTGACCAGGTCCTGGTAGGTCCCATCCTTGTACAGCGCGAAGTCCGCTGAGCGCGGCATCTCGCCCGGGTGGAGCGAGATCTCCGGGGCCGTGATCGGCTTGGCGGGCAGCGACACCGGCTCGGTCGCCTGGGCGGTCCGATCCGCACCGCGAGCTGGCACGATGCGCGACGCGGCCTGCACGGCCGGGGACCACGCGGCCACCGCGGCCGCGCTCACGCCGCCCGCTGCGATGACCGAGCGACGCAGGAGCGAGCGGCGCGTCAGGCCGCCCTCCGCGCGAGAGGGATCGGGTCGGATGGCCATGGGTCGCATCTCCTGTGCAGCGCTGGCGAAATGATGACCATTTCACTCATGTTTCATGGCACCGCGCGGGGGGAGTCGGGGCATGTGCCATTCAGACCGTCTGGATGTGCCATCGGACCATGCCACCCGCGCGCTCCCGCTCGGCGCGCGGAGCGATTCAGTCGGGTGCTGGCGCGGATCCGCTGCGCTCGAGGTTGAGAGCGAGGAGACGCTGCAGGAGCTGGTCATCCGGCAGGTCGGCTGGCCACGCGTAGGCGGCGAGGACCGCACGGTCGACCCGGCCATGCGCATCGCGCAGCCAGGACGGCTGCTCGTTGTAGAGGTTGGTCAGTGTCCGTACCTTGAGGTCGTCCTCGATGGCTACGGGCGGGTCGAGCCAGCCGCGTCTGAGCTGGTCGAGGCGCGCAGCGGCAGCCGCGACCTCTTCGCGGTGCTCAACGGTCGGATGCGGGAACGGGAACGTCTCGAACGTGGTGGTCGGTGTGTAGCGGAAGCCGGACTCCGCCTCTCGCACTTGCGTGCCCGTCGCTCTCGCCCACAGCTCGTGGACCCGGGAGTGGAGGACCCCGAAGGTGAAGTCGTCGTCACGCGCGATCACGATCAGCTGGCTGTCCGGCAGCGTGGGCGGCTCGAGCCACACGAAGAGGCGATGCTTCGCCACTCGAGGCGTCGCGATGTATCGCCGCAGGTCCGCGAGGGCGGCGCGCATCCCGGAGCGGGGCTCGACGTGGAGCCACCAGCGGTCGGCGTAGGCCGTGCGCTTGTTGTGCGACCGTTCCGGCTGCACATGCTCCCGGACGTGCTCGAACGGCGCCTGGTAGAGGGCCGCCTCCTCGCGGACCGTCGAGGTCCCGAAGTCGACGATGTGCATGCCTCGGGGCCTGCGCGTGATGTCGAGGCCGTTGACCCACGGCCGGACCACGTCCCGATTGGACCTGCCGTCCGGGTTGTGGGCATCGAGCATGGGGTAGGCAACGTCGGGTGGGATGTCGAAGGGCCCGCCCTTGGTGTCACCCATGAACGCGATCCTCAGGTTCTCGGCGAGGGGGCGGGCGAGCGTCAGATCCAGGCCCGCCGTGAGGTTCGCGTTGATGGACGGCACGGGCCGGCCATCCAGCACCCGCTCGGTCTGGGATCCGTCGTCGTAGCCCAGGAAACTGATGTGGACGGCCGCTCCGTCCAGGACCCAGGCTTGATCGGACCACGCGAGGAACAGGTCACCGCTCGCCTTGATGCGCTCGATGACGCGGCGGTTGGCGCCTCCCCGGATGCCCTGCGTCGCGAGCAGGCCGACGCGCCTCGTCCGCCCCGCCTCCACCATCTCCCGGGCCTTCTCATGCCAGTAGGTCACGAGGTCCGCCTCACGCGGGACCCGACCCGCATAGACCCGGAACAGGGTGTCGACGTAGGCGTCGCCGAGATTGGCGCGCAGCAGCTTGCCGCCCAGGAAGGGCGGGTTGCCGATGATCACCTCGGCGTCCGGCCAGCCGGCCTCCATGGGCTGCGCCGGGTCGCTCGCGTCGATGAGTGCGTCCTTGGTCTCGATGTTGGCGAGCGGCCGCAGGATCGGGTCGCGGGCGTAGGCGAAGCCGTTGCGCAGCATCCACTGGATCTCGCCGATCCAGATCGTCACCCGCGCGAGCTCCGCGGCGTAGGGGTTGAGCTCGATGCCCCGCAGCTGGTGCGGTCCGACCTGCGGGTACTGGGCGCTGAAGCGCATCGTGAGCGAGCCCCAGTGGATCGCCTCGCGCTCGAGGTCCTTGAGCGACTGGAGGGCCATGTACAGGAAGTTGCCCGAGCCGCACGCGGGGTCGAGCACGGTGACCGAGCGCAGGCGGTCCAGGAAGGACTCGAACACCCTTCGGGGATCGTTCTCCGGCTTCACGGCCCGCTTCCAGCCGCCGATGCCATACCCTTGGCCGATCAGCTCCTGCACCCGCGCCTGCATCGCCGCGAACTCCTCGCGCAGCGGGGTCATGAGCACCGGTTCCACCAGCCGCTCGATCGAGGCCCGGTCGGTGTAGTGGGCACCCAGCTGGGTCCGACGCCCGGGGTCCAGGCCCCGCTCGAACAGGGTCCCGAAGATGGCCGGCTCGATCTCCGCCCAGTCGAGTTTCGCGACGCGCCGGATGATGTTCACCTCGGCCGCCGCGAGCGGGATCGCCGGGGAGCCGTCGAACAGGCTGCCGTTGAACCACTCGATGCGCCCGG
>DAOTUX010000231.1:0-1886 GCA_034436475.1 Chloroflexota bacterium
AGCTCGTCGTCGGTGGCGCGGATGTTGCCGGGGTCGGCATGACGCCCCAGGGTCAGGACGGGGTCGTGCTCCAGCAGCAGCAGCGTGTCAGGCACCCTGCCTGAGGCGCGATCGTCGACCAGCTCGTGCTGGCGCCGCCATGCGGCGCGGTAGTCGATCCGGCCCAGCCAGCGGGTCTCCAGGTCCATCGCGGCACGATAGCAGGGCGACCCCCCAAGGCCCCAAGCCGTCGGGCAGGGGCGTGGTGAGGTCCAAGGAGTGGCGTGCTCCCGGTTGGCGCATGCGCAAGAGGTCATGTGCGTGGTGCGTCGGCGTAGTAGAAATGTCGGATGAGACGCCCGGCGCGACGGAACCTCAGCCAGACCGTCGCCCAGGATCTCCTTGACCGCGTCCGCTCCGGCGAGCTCCGGATCGGTGACCGGCTGCCGACCGAGCTCGGGCTCATGGAGCGGTACGGGGTCGGGCGGAGCGCGGTCCGGGAGGCTGTCCAGTCGCTGGTCGCGATCGGGATCCTCGATGTTCGCCCCGGGCGTGGCGCGAAGGTGATCGGGCTGGGTACCGAGAATGTCCTGGACTCGCCCACCATGTTCGCCCTGCTCGGCCGCTCCGACATCATGGACCTGTACGACCTCCGCCTCCTCATCGAGGCGGAATCGTCGGCGCGGGTCGCCGCCGCCCCCTCGGACCAGACGCTCCTCGAGCTCGCCGGTCACCTGTATCGCTTCCAGGCTGCCGTCGCGGGGCACTTGCCTGCGTACGAGGCGGACTTGGCCTTCCACCGAGCCATCGTCGCTGCCACCGGGAACGCCGTGTTCCTGCGGGTGCTCGACGGTCTCTCGGACATGCTGTGGTCGGTGCGCGAGCAGACCGCGAGGGTGCCCGGTGCGCTGGTTCTCGCCGGGGTCCAGCACCAGGACATCCTCGATGCCATCGCTCGAGGCGACCCGGATGGCGCGAGGGCGGCCACTGTCGCCCACATCGAGAGCGGCAAGCGCGCCGCCGAGGAGGCGAAACGGCGGGTCGCCGGAGATGAAGTCGAGTCGGGCACCTGAGCGACGGATCGCTCACGAGGATGCGCCGCCGCGGTGGCCGTGGTGGGCCAGGCGCCCGTCCGAGCGTCGGGCCTAGCTGACTGACCGTATCCCGGCGGCGATGTAGCCCATGGCGAACGCCATCCCCGCGTGCCATGGCGCCGAGCACGACATCTGCGGTGCGTGGTCGGGGATGAGAACCCCGTCGAACCGATTGTGGTGGAGGATCCGGAGCACGCGAAGCATGTCGGTGTCACCCTCATCGATGAACGTCTCGCGGTAGGTCGGCACCTTGCCTCGGATGTTCCGGAAATGGACGTACGCCACCCGACCGGCGGCCGTCTGCTCGTCAATCGCCTCGTAGACGCCTCCGTCGGACATCTCACCGACGGTACCGAGGCAGAAGTCGATCTGGTTCGCTGGGCTCGGGTTGAGTGCCACGAGGTCGCGGAAGTGCGTGGGCTGATAGAGGAGCCGCGGCTGGGCGCGGAGTGACGGCACCGGAGGGTCGTCGGGATGTGCCGCCAGCACCACACCGGCCGACTCGGCCGTGGGTATCACCGCATCCAGGAACCGTCGCCACCGATCCCAGAGCACGTGGCGCTCGACGGTCGCGAGGGTCCCCGCAGGAGCCTCCAGGTCGTAGGTCATGTTCCAGACCATCCCCAGCGGGATTGGCGACTCGTCCACGCCCTCCATCGCACTGCCCACGGCGCCTCCTCGGGCGAACGGTTCGGAGGTCCGTCCGGCGACGCCGGCAAGTGAGAAGTTGTAGCCCAGGACCGGGACACCGGCATCGCCCACGACCTTGATCAGCGTTCGCACGTCCTCGACCTGACTCGGCCGCATGGGCCC
>DAOTUX010000232.1:0-1598 GCA_034436475.1 Chloroflexota bacterium
GAACGAGATCCACCTCCTCGGGATGCTCGACCTTGGGGAACACGATGCCATCGAGGGGGATGGTCCCGTCCGTCGAGCGCTCCGCGAGCGACCAGAGGAGGCCGTAGAGCTCGCGGGCCGTGGCACCTAGGGCGAGACCCGGTGGCCGATAGAAGCGGAGCGTGCGCGGTCCGCCCCCACTCCAGTCGGCGTCGAGCAGCACGTCGGCCGCATCGGCCCGCGCCCGCGTCACGGCGGCGTCCGTGAGGGCCAAGGCATCCTCCGCGTCGAGCATGACGAGCGGCGCCCGGCGGGGCTCGGCCAGCAGGCGCTCGACGCGCGCCACGTCCACGCCCAGGCGATCGGCGAGCATCGCCGGTCCCACCTCGAAGCGGTCGAGGATCCTGGTCATGGGTGATGTGCCGCCCTCCACTGCCTTGCGCGCCATCACACCCTCCGCGGGCGTGGTGAGGTGCGCGTGCTGCCGCCAGAAGCGGAGCGGCAGGCGTGCGCGACGCGACGCCAGCTCCTCGCGGATGACGCCGATGCGCGCCTCCGCGAGCGCGACGGCCGCGTCCACGTCGGGCAGCGCTCGCCCGAGGCGATCGGTCATGTGCCGGTCACTGCCCGTCGTCGAGATACCCGATGACGGTGCCCACCGGCACCTCCTGTCCCGGCGCGAGGGTCTGCTCGACGAGCGTCCCGGCCGCGAGCGCCTCCATCTCCACGGTGGACTTCTCGGTCTCGATCTCGGCGAGCACGTCACCGCGCGCGACGCTGTCGCCCACCTGCTTGGTCCAGGACGCGATGGTGCCGGTCTCCATGTCATAGCCCATGCGGGGCATCTCGATGGGGATGCGTGCCATGAAAGCCTCCGTGCGGCGCTGATGATCGATGCTGCCGACGAGCCTGCCGCGATCGTCGCGGTGGCCTGACGGACGTGGTGACGCGCTTGGCGCCTGGGCCATGATAGTCGGGCGAGCAGTCGGTCGGCATCGATGCCAACAATCGATTGTTATCTCGGCGTCCCGTTCTCGCGCGTCTCTTGACAATCGATTGTCCCATGCGCACCCTGTGTCAGCCGGGTGCCTGCGCACCGTGTGCGGGCATCGGCCGACGCGTGGAGGGCGATCGAGGATGCGAAACAGCAGCAGGTCGCGATGGTGCTGGACGCTGACCGTGGGCATGCTCCTGGCCGGAACGGTGGCGCTCGCGCCGGGGGCCTCGGCACAGGAGCCCATCGAGCTCGAGATGTGGTCGTGGAACAACGAGGGCGCCTACCCGCTGGTCCACGAGGACGCCATCAAGCGCTTCGAGGCGGCAACCCCAGGGGTCACCGTCAAGCGTGGCCAGTCGAACTGCGGTCCCGCGTGCGGGGTCACCTACTTCGGCTATACGGACTACCTCACCAAGTTCAAGGCGGCCACGGCGGCTGACGAGCCGCCCTGCATCGCACAGATCCCGTGGGCGGGGGAGTTCCGGGACTACGTGAACAGTGGCGAGCTCATCCCGCTGACGGAGGCCCTCGGCACTGGCTTCCCGGCCTTCTTCGAGCCCATCGTCGCGGCCGTCAGCATCGCCGGTGACGTCTGGGCGCTCCCGTTGGACGTGAACACGCT